>JASLAX010000073.1 GCA_030146875.1 Longimicrobiaceae bacterium | reverse complement strand
ACACCGGCCGCCTGGAAGGGATCAATAACAAGATCAAGGTCATCAAGCGCCAGGCGTACGGCTTCCGCGACGACGCCTACTTCATCCTGAAGATCAAGGGTGCCTTCCCAGGCACGCTGCAACCAAATCCGCGATGAACCTGATATTAAGCGCACGAAGATCGATCTCAAGATCATCAAGCGTGAATCTTCAGCTCAAGCCAAATATGACTTGTTCCAGAGGTTGAATAACTACGGCTCGCGATTGTCCCCTCAGGAGCTGCGGGCAGCCTTACTCGTGGCAGTTTCCCCGAGCTTTTTTGCATGGGCTGAGAGTCTTGCAGCGTACCCGAATTTTGTCACAACTACTAACCTGCGGGTTTCGTTGCGCCAAGTGCGTTATGATCTTGAACTTGTGCTCCGGTTTCTTGTGCTGCATGCTTTTCCTGACCAGCGGGTGACTCGATCCTCCTTCAAGGATTTCACCCAATTTCTTGATGACGAAAGCGTTGCTCTTGCCAATAGTCATCCCTCCGGGACAAAGCAACTGGAGGCTACCTTCAAGAAGACGTTCGATGTAATTGCTGCTAACGGTGGAGACACTGTCTTTCACAAGTGGAGTACTCGCAAGCAGTACTTTGTGGGTCCGTTTTTGAACACATCGTTTGAAGTCTTCGCTCTAGGCCTCGGTTACCATATTGCCAATAAGAAGCCTTACCGGACCGACCTGTTAGATCTGGCGCGTGAATTCTGGTCCCGGCCGGAAGTCACTGGCGGTTTCGCCACGGGTAGAGCTACCGAGGAACGGCTAGCGGATTTCATTCCTAGAGGGCGCGCATTGCTTGCAGCTCCTACAGGTGGGTAAGGTTCGACTCCACGCGACGGTGAGACGGTGGCGAAGCTTCGTTCTTCTGGTTGTATAGGTGGGCGAGTGGAGGGCGCGGTGAGCGCTGCACGCTGGCTGGCGGGACGTCCCGCCGGCCGCTACACCTGACGGACGTGCTGGGCCTGGGGTGACGCGCGAGGCGGCCCCGCCGCGGCGCGCGGGAAGGAACGGACCATGAACGACCTGCTCGCCGCGCTCACGCCCGGCGTGGCCACGGCGGACCTGCTCCTCCGCCTCTGCCTGGCCGCCGTGCTGGGCGGCGTGATCGGCCTGGAGCGCGAGCTCTCCGGCAAGCCCGCCGGGCTGCGCACCAACATGCTCATCTGCGTGGGCGCCGCCCTGCTCACCGACCTCTCCATCCACCTCTCGGCGCACCAGGGCGCCGGGCGCACCGACCCCGCGCGCATCGCCGCGCAGATCGTCTCCGGCGTGGGCTTCCTGGGCGCCGGCACCATCATCCAGACGCGCGCGAACGTGGTCGGCCTCACCACCGCTGCGACCCTGTGGGTGGTGGCGGCCATCGGGATGGCGGCCGGGGCCGGCGCGTACCCCCAGGCGCTGGCGACCGCCGGCGTCGTCTTCCTGGTCCTCGTGGTCCTCACGCGCCTGGAGAAGGCCTTCACCCGCCGCCGCGCCTGCGAGCGCTACCGCTTCACCCTGGACGCGGACCCCGGGCTCCTGGCGGAGATGGAGAAGGCGTTCCGCGACCGGGGGCTGAAGGTCAGCACCGAGCCGGTGGGGATGGCGGACGGACGGGTGGACGCGGTGCTGGAGGTGGGCGGCCAGCCGTCGGAGCACTACGAGGTGCTGCGCGCGCTGCTGGAGCGCCCGGGGATCCACCGCATGAGCCGGCGCGAGTGATCCCGCGGCGCCTGGTCCTGGACCTGCGCGACCGCCGCCCGCTCTGGGCGATCCCGGGGTGGGCCGTGGAGGAGGTGCGCGCCGCCCTTCCCGCCGGCTGGGAGGTGGTGGAGGTCCGGGCGGAGGCTGACGGAAGGGGCGACGGCGGCGCCCCGTCGGACGAGGCGCTCGCCGCCGTCCGCGGGGCGGAGGTGTACGCCGGCTTCGGCGTCCCGCGCGCCCTCTTCCTGGCCGCGACGGCGGGGGAGGGCGCGCGCCTGCGCTGGGCCCACTCCGCCGCCGCCGGGGTGGGCGCCGCGCTCTACCCGGAGATGCGGGCGTCCGACGTGGTCCTCACCAACTCCGCCGGGATCCACGCCGAGCCCATGGCGGAGACGGCGATGGGGATGCTGCTGCACTTCGCGCGCGGGCTGGACCTGGCCGTCCGCGCGCAGGCGGCGCGGCACTGGGACAAGGAGCCGTTCGAGCGGCTGTCCTCGCCCGTGCGCGAGGTGGCGGGGACCACGCTGGGGATCCTGGGCCTGGGCGGCATCGGCCGGGCGGTCGCGCGGCGCGGGGCGGCGCTGGGGATGCGCGTCGTCGCCACGCGGCGGAGGGCGGGGGACGTCGAGGGAGTCGACGTCCTCTCCGGGCGCGGCGCGCTGGACCGGCTGCTGGCGGCGAGCGACCACCTGGTGGTGGCGGCGCCGCTGACGGACGAGACGCGGGGGATGCTCGGCGCGCGGGAGCTCGCCCTCCTTCCGGACGGCGCCGTGCTGGTCAACCTCTCCCGCGGCGGGGTGGTGGACGAGGAGGCGCTGGTGGCGGCGCTGCGGGACGGGCGGCTGCGCGGGGCGGGGCTGGACGTGTTCGCCACCGAGCCGCTCCCGCCGGAGTCGCCGCTGTGGGACCTTCCCAACACGCTGCTCACGCCCCATGTTTCAGGGACGTCGCGCCAATTCTGGAGACGTCAGGTGGACCTGCTCGTCGCCAACCTCCGGCGCCACCTCTCCGGGGACCCCCTCCTGAACACCGTCGACAAGTCGGCGGGTTACTAAAAGTCCATCTATGGAGAACATCATCCAGGCGGCGGTGCAGCGTGGCGCGAGCGACCTGCACATCAAGGCGGGCGACGTGTTCCGCGCCCGCATCAACGGGCAGCTCATCCCGTTCACCAAGCAGCGCCTGACCCCGGAGCAGACGCGCCAGATCGCGCTGCAGCTCATCCCGCATGAGAAGGACCGCGCGAAGATCGACGACCTGCAGGATTACGACTGCTCGTGGGGGATGCCCGGCGTGGGCCGCTTCCGCGTGAACATCCTGCGGCAGCGCGGCTCGTTCATGGTGGTGATGCGGGTGATCCCCATCGAGATCCCCACCTTCGAGGCGCTGGGGCTGCCCGCGGTGCTGCGCGAGATCGCGTCGAACGAGCGCGGGCTGGTGCTGGTGACGGGGGTGACGGGGTCGGGGAAGAGCTCCACGCAGGCGGCGCTGCTGGGCTACATGAACCAGCACATGCGCCGCCACATCGTCACGCTGGAGAACCCGATCGAGTTCCTGCACCGCGACGTGAACTCGTCCATCACGCAACGCGAGGTGGGGATCGACACGGACTCGTTCCGCGTGGGCCTGCGAGCCGCGCTGCGCCAGGACCCGGACGTGATCCTGATCGGCGAGATGCGCGACACGGAGAGCATCGACATCGCGCTGAAGTCGGCGGAGACGGGGCACCTGGTCATCTCCACCGTGCACACGCGCGACGCGGCGTCCACCATCTCGCGCCTGGTGGCCGTCTTTCCCCCCGACGAGCAGCCGGTGGCGCGGCTCCGCCTCTCCGAGCAGCTCCAGGCCATCGTCTCGCAGCGCCTGCTCCCCAAGAAGGACGGGAAGGGGCGCGTGCTGGCGTCGGAGATCATGGTGGTGACGGCGACGATCCGCGACTGCATCGCCGATCCCACGCGCACGGAGGAGATCCGCGAGCTGATCGCCGAGGGCCGCACCAACTACGGGATGCAGACCTTCGACCAGTGCCTGATGGACCTGGTGAAGGACGAGCACGTGGACTACGCGGTCGCCAAGGCCGCAGCCAGCAACCCCAGCGACTTCGAGCTCAAGATGAACATGCTCTCCGGGCGCGGGGGCCAGGTGTCCTCCGGGTTCGGGTTCTGAGCCCGGCCATGGGAGCCTACATCCTGCTGATCGGGGCCCAGGTCCTGGGCCTGCTGATGATCCCCTTCGGGCTGCCGGGCACGTGGGTGCAGATCGCGGCGCTCACGGCCTATGCGTGGATGACGGACTTCAGGACCGTCGGGTGGGTCCCCATCGTGGTGGTGGTGGCGCTCGCCATCGCGGCGGAGGTGATCGAGTTCTCGCTGGGCGGCAAGTACGCCCGGAAGTACGGCGGGAGCAAGCGGGCGGCCTGGGGGGCGATCCTGGGCGGGATCGTGGGGGCGGTCATGGGCGTGCCCATCCCCATCGTCGGCAGCGTGATCGGCGCGTTCGTCGGCTCGTTCGTGGGCGCCGCCGCGTTCGAGTACACGGCGCAGAAGAACCTCCAGCCCTCCCTCCGCGCCGGCTGGGGAGCGCTGATCGGCCGCCTGGCCGCCACGGCGGTGAAGACGGGGATCGGGGTGGCGGTGCTGGCGATCTCGCTCTTCGCGGCGCTGGGGTAGGGCGGCGGCTCGATGTCGGTAGACGTCGGTGAACGTCGGTAGACGTCGGATCGAAGCGGATCGGCCACGGAACGGAAGACGGCTGAGGCCGGCGCGCGTCGCACTCCCCCCCGCCCCTCCGCCACAGGCGGGGAGGGGCGTTTTGCGTCGGCAGGCACTGGGCTGCGTCGGCGGCGGTACCCCTCACCCCCGGCCCCTCTCCCACAAGGGGAGAGGGGTGCCCGGACGTGGGCGCGGCTGGCAACATCGCGGGCCGACGGGATCGAGTCGCGTCGGAGGGAGGCTCGGCCTCACGTCCGGCACGACAGCCGGCGCAGGCGGGCTTCGCGTGGTTGTTGCAGCGGTCTCAACCGCCGGCACCGCGGGCGGATGCCGATCGACGGCGGTTGACACATTACGGCCCCTGGTCTACGTTCTTCCCAGGATCCACCGAGCGCGGTCCCACCTTTCCGGCGGGGCCGCATTTTTTTTGCGTCGTGCCGGGGCGGACCCTGAATCCGGATCGAGGAATGAGCGACAACCGCTGCGTGGTGATCGTCGGCTCCCAGTGGGGGGACGAGGGGAAGGGGAAGATCGTCGACGTGCTGGCGGAGGAGGTCGACGTGGTGGCGCGGTACCAGGGTGGCTCCAACGCCGGGCACACCGTGCACGTGGGCGAGGAGGAGTTCATCCTGCACCAGATCCCTTCCGGGATCCTGCACCCGCGGCGGCGCTGCCTGCTGGGGAACGGCGTGGTCTTCGACCCCTTCCAGTTCTTCGAGGAGCTGGACGCGCTGGAGGCGCGCGGGATCGACGCCGAGGCGCGCGTGGGGGTGAGCGGGCGCGCCCACCTGCTCCTCTCCTACCACAAGCTCCTGGACCGCGCGGCCGAAGCGCGCCGCGGGGCGGGGAAGATCGGCACCACGGGGCGGGGGATCGGCCCGGCGTACGAGGACAAGGTGGCGCGCCAGGGAATCCGCGTGGCCGACCTGCGCGACCAGGCCCGCGCCGAGACGCAGCTCCGCGCCGCCGCCGAGCGCGTGGACGGGCGGCTCGCGGGCCTGGGGATGGAGGAGCGGGTGGACGTGGAGGCCCTTCTCGCCGAGGTGATGGGGATCCGCGAGCGCCTGCTGAAGCTGTCGGTGGACACCGGGCGCGTGATCCACGACGCGCTGAAGGAGGGCCAGCGCGTCCTGCTGGAGGGCGCCCAGGGCGCGCTGCTCGACGTGGACCACGGGACCTACCCGTACGTCACATCGTCCAACACCACGGCGGGCGGGGCGGGCCTCGGCGTCGGCATCGGACCGACGCGGATCGACGCGGTGGTGGGCGTGGTGAAGGCCTACACGACGCGCGTGGGCGAGGGACCGCTCCCCACCGAGCTCGCGCAGCCCATGCAGGACCGCGTGCGCGAGCTGGGCGGCGAGTACGGCGCCACCACGGGGCGCCCGCGCCGCTGCGGATGGTTCGACGCGGTGGTGGTGCGCTACGCGGCGCGGGTGAACGGCCTGACCGGGCTGGCCGTGACCAAGCTGGACGTGCTGGACACGCTTCCGGAGCTGAGCGTGGCGGTGGCGTACACCGCCGGCGGCGAGCGGCTGGAGGACTTCCCCGGCGACCTGGGGCTGCTGGAGGAGGCCACCCCGGAGTACGAGACGCTCCCCGGCTGGAACCGCTCCACCGCCGACGCCCGCACCTGGGACGACCTCCCCGACGAGGCCAAGGCGTACCTGCGGAAGATCGAGGAGCTGACGGAGGTGCCGATCTGGTACGTCTCCGTGGGCACGCGCCGGGACCAGATCATCCACGTGGAGCGGTAGGCCGGCGCGCGGGCCCTCACCCGGCGGGCCTGAGGGCCGCCACCGCTCTCCCGCGCGCGGGAGAGGGAAGCACGGCCTCGCGACGAGGCGGGGTCCCGACGCTGGCGGCCCTCATCGGCATCGCGAACGAACGACGGGGTGACAGGAGGGCTCGGGAGTTCGTCCTCCAGTCGCACAGGGCATACGGAGCCGCGGCGTCGTCCGGAGGATCGGCAGGACGAAGCGGCTCGGCCTCCGCTCGGCGGGGGTCATCTCATCTCCACAACTCGGTCGTCGATGCAGCCACAGCCTGCTTCCGTCCCGGACTCCCCGCGCGAGAGCCCCGAGGCGGCGCTCGCGCACGTCAAGCCGTCGGTGCGCGCGCTGGCGGCGTACACGCTGAGCCCTTCCGAGCCGCGGACCAAGCTCAACCAGAACGAGAGCCCGTACGACATCCCCTGGTCGCTCAAGCGCCGAATCGCGGTGCGGCTCTCGGAGCGGCCGTGGAACCGCTATCCTCCGTTCGTGGCGGAGAACTTCGTCTGCGCCGTGTCGGAGGCCACGCGCTGGCCGGCCGACGGAGTGCTGGTGGCGAACGGGTCCAACGAGCTGATCCAGGCGGTGCTGGCGGTGACGGTGGGGCCGGGCGTCTCGGTGGTGATTCCGGAGCCGACGTTCACGCTCTACCGGCTGATGACGGAGGTGAACGCCGGGACGGTGGTCTCCGTGCCGCTGGACGACGGCCTTCGCTTCGACGTGGACGCGATCGTCCGCGCCGCGCGGCAGACGGAGGCGGCGGTGGTCGTCCTCTGCACGCCGAACAACCCGACGGGGGCCGCGCTCACCCGCGAGGAGATCCTGCGCGTCCACGACGAGACGTCCGCGCTGGTGCTGCTGGACCAGGCGTACGTGGAGTTCGGCGGCTTCGACGCCATCCCGCTGCTGGAGGGCCGCCCGCGTCTCGTGGTCCTGCGCACCTTCAGCAAGGCGCTCGCGCTGGCGGGGCTGCGCGCGGGGTACATGCTGGCGCACCCGGCGCTGGCGGCGGAGGTGGGGAAGGCGAAGCTGCCGTACAACGTGAACTTCTACACCGAGGTGGCGGCCGCGGAGGTGCTGCGCGGCCGCGCCCTGCTGCTGCCGGCGGTGGAGATGATCCGCCGGGAGCGCGACCGGCTGCTGCGGGAGATGGGCGAGATGCCGGGGATCCACGTGTTCGACAGCGCGGCCAACTTCGTGCTGTTCCGCGTCGATGCGCCGATCGGGCACCGGGGGCTGTTCGACCGGCTGCTGGAGGAGGACGGCATCCTGGTGCGCGACGTGTCGAAGTACCCCATGCTGGAGGGCTGCCTGCGCGTGAACGCCGGAACGCCCGAGGAGGACGACGCCTTCCTCGCGGCGCTCCGCCGGATCCTGGGAGAGGGCTGATGGCCGGTCGGGTGGGGGAGCGCTCGCGCCGCACGCGCGAGACGCAGGTGAGCGTGCGCGTGGACCTGGACGGCGCGGGGGAGGCGGACGTCCGGACGGGCGTCGGCTTCTTCGACCACATGCTGGACGCGCTGGCGCGGCACGGGATGCTGGACCTGACCGTGCGCTGCGAGGGCGACCTGCACGTGGACGCGCACCACACGGTGGAGGACGTGGGGATCGTGCTGGGCGGCGCGTTCCTGGACGCGCTCGGGGAGAAGCGCGGCATCGCCCGCTACGCCGACGCCACGGTGCCGCTGGACGAGGCGCTGGTGCGCGCGGTGGTGGACGTCTCCGGCCGCCCCTTCGTGCACTTCGAGGTGCCGCTCCCGGCGGGGCAGCCGCGGATCGGGGACTTCGACGCGGCGCTGTGTGCCGAGTTCTGGCGGGCGTTCGCCATGGAGGCGCGGATCACGCTGCACCTGGACGGCATCCGCGGCGACAACGCGCACCACGTGGTGGAGGCCACCTTCAAGGCCGCCGCGCGCGCCCTGGACGCCGCCACCCGCATCGACCCGCGCCGCGCGGACACGGTCCCCTCCACCAAGGGCGCGCTGTGAGCACCGGGAGCGTGACGGTGCTGGACTACGGGGCGGGGAACCTGCGCTCGGTAGTCAAGGCGTTCGAGCACGGCGGCGCCGAGGTGCGCCTGACCTCGGACCCGGCGGAGGCGCGCCGCGCGGAGCGGCTGGTGCTCCCCGGGCAGGGCCACTTCGGGCAGTGCATGACCAACCTGGAGTCCGGCGGCCTCGCCGACGCTGTGCGCGGGCACGTGGCCGCGGGGCGCCCGTTCTTCGGGATCTGCGTGGGGATGGAATTGCTCTTCGAGGGGAGCGAGGAGGCGCCCGGCGTGCGCGGCCTGGGGCTCCTGCGCGGCGGCGTGGACCGCCTGCGCACGGACCTGCACCTCCCGCACATGGGGTGGAACTCGGTGGAGTTCACGGAGCGCACCGCCGCCGACCCGGTGCTGGAGGGCGTGGCCGGCGCGCGCCCGCGCTTCTTCTACCACGCGCACTCCTACGCCGTGCAGGCCCCCGACGAGGGCGACGTGCTGGGGTGGTGCGACTACGGCGTGCGCTTCGCCTCCATCGTGGGCCGCGACAACGTCTGGGGGATCCAGTTCCACCCGGAGAAGAGCCAGGAGGACGGGCTGCGGCTGCTCGCCAACTTCGCCCGCCTTCGATAAATGGCGCAGCTCTGCGTTGCTGCTCCTCCTCCCTCCCTGCGGCGTACAACCACGTACGCCTCAGTCGGGACTCGTCGCGCGCCTTGATCTGCAACCATTTCTCTTCGGCTTGAGTAGTCGCCATGAGTGAACGTGTGAGCTTCTTCAAGGGCCACGGGCTGGGGAACGACTACGTCGCCCTGCGCCTGGCCGGCCTCCCCTTCTCGCTGACGCCCCCCGCGGTGCGCATGCTCTGCGACCGGCACACGGGCGTCGGCTCGGACGGCGTGCTGGCGCTGGTGCCGTCGGACGCGGCGGAGTTCGGGGTGCGCATCTTCAACCCGGACGGCTCCGAGGCGGAGAAGAGCGGCAACGGGCTGCGCATCTTCGCGGCGTACCTGCTGGAGAACGGGGCGGTGCGCGAGGGCACGCCGTTCACGGTGGAGACGCCGGGCGGGACCGTCGCCATCGTGATCCGCGGCCGCAGCCGCGAGGGCGTGCTGGACGTGGAGGTGGAGATGGGGACGGCCGTGTTCCGCAGCGAGGCCGTGGGGATGACCGGCCCGGAGCGCGACACGGACGCGGAGGTGCTGGAGCTCCCGGCGGGCGACCGCATGGACGTCACCGCGGTGTCGGTGGGCAACCCGCACTGCGTGGTGTTCGAGGACGTGGTGGAGGAGGAGGACATGCGCCGCCGCGCCCCGCAGATCTCCACGCACGCGTCGTTCACCCGCGGCACCAACGTGCAGTTCGCGCGCGCGGTGGGGCCGGGCGCCGTGGAGGCGTGGGTGTGGGAGCGCGGGGCGGGGGAGACCACGGCCTCGGGCTCCAGCGCCTGCGCGGTGGCTGCGGCGGCGGTGCGGCGCGGGCTGGTGTCGGAGCGGGAGGTGGAGGTGAGGATGCCGGGCGGCACGCTGCACGTGACGGTGCGCGAGGACTGGGGGCTGCTGCTGCGCGGGCCGGTGGAGGACGTGTACTCCGGCGCGCTCACGGCGGGGATGGTGCAGCGGCTGCGGGAGCTGTCATGGCCCTAGCCAAGCGCATCATCCCCTGCCTGGACGTCCGGGACGGGCGGGTGGTGAAGGGGATCCGGTTCGAGGGGCTGCGCGACGCGGGCGACCCCGTGGAGCAGGCGGTGAGGTACGACCGCGAGCGCGCGGACGAGCTGTGCTTCCTGGACATCACCGCGTCGCACGAGGCGCGGCCGGCGCTGCTGGACGTGATCCGGCGCACGGCGGACTCGGTGTTCATCCCCCTCACCGTGGGCGGCGGCGTGCGCTCCGTGGACGACTTCCACGCGCTGCTGGGTGCGGGGGCGGACAAGGTATCGGTGAACACGGCGGCGCTGCGCGACCCGGAGCTGATCTCGCGCGCGGCGGACCACTTCGGCTCGCAGTGCGTGGTGGCGGCGGTGGACGCGCGGCGGGTCACAGGGCCCGGCGAGGCGCCGCGCTGGGAGGTGTTCACGCACGGCGGGCGCACGCCCACCGGGATCGACGCCGTGGAGTGGTCGGCGCGGCTGGTGGAGTTGGGGGCGGGGGAGGTGCTGCTCACCAGCATGGACAGCGACGGGACGCGCGCTGGGTACGACCTGGAGCTGCTGGGGGCGGTGTCCGGGGCGGTGGCGGTGCCGGTGATCGCGTCGGGCGGCGCGGGGACGCTGGAGCACCTGGACCAGGCGCTGGGCGCGGGGGCGCACGCGGTGCTGGCGGCCTCCATCTTCCACTTCGGGGAGCACACCATCGAGGAGGCGCGGCGCTTCCTGGCGGAGCGGGGGCACCCGGTGCGGAGCTGAGGGGCGGGACGACATCGGACGTGGCAGAGACGAGAGAGCGGGACGCCCGGCGTGGGTGTCCCGCTCGTCGCGTCTACGGCGGATGCAGAGTAGGCAGCGTCATATCGGCACGTCGATGACCTGTACGCCCACGAACTCCATGCTCGCAGCGGGCTCGGCTCGGGTTTCAATGGCGTGGCGGATGGCTTCGCGGACGAGTCGGGTGAGCCCATCGCGAGATCGGTCCCGGACCTCGCAACCAGGCATAGCGGGTACTGTAGCTACATAGAAGCCTTCGGCGTCACGGTGGATAACCACCGTGAACTCATGGCTTGCCACGCCGTACGCAGGCGTGGGACGGGGCTCCGCGACCCGACCCGACCATCCAAGCTTCGAGATGAGCTGGGTGTCAGTGAACGAACCTGCTTCCGCCCAGACAGGCTCGAAGCGGCCGTATAGCACGTCCGGATCAATGTCGGCGCCATTTGGCCAGACGACGGCGCCAAGGTCCGGGTCGACCGTGACGGCTTCGAAGACGCTGCGGTCCTGCCGGACCGGCTCAAAGACCGGGCCGCGAAGGAAATTCTCCACGTCCACGTCGCGCTCCGTGCCGTCCGTGAACCCTACACGAAGGTGGAAGCCGTCGAGCGGCGAGACGGAGCGGACTCGGATCATCGTTCCTCCATTATTCCAGCGGGGCAATGCGTGAAAGCGGCTCCCCGCGCCGTGCGGCATTCCAGTTGGCCCCTAACTCCTCACGGTGCAGCACCGCGCATTCGAGCACGAGGGCCAACACCCTCCGCGGCAACGAACCCTCGACCACCTCCAGCGTCTCGATCGCGATCTCGGCTTCGCTTCCGCCGTACTTCGCATGGAAGTGAGGTGGAGCGTGGTCGTTGTAGTACAGTGCGATGACGATGCCGAAGAATTCACTGACGCGGGGCATTCCACCAGGCTTTCAGTTGATGTGCTCCGGAATGGTATGTCGCACTGATTCCGTCCGGAAGCTGATCGAACTGCCCAGACGACGATGCGGAAGCCTCCGCATGTCGGGCTCGCGTCAGCGCCCCGACGGGACGATCGCGTCCACCGCCGCGAGGTCGGCGTCCGTCAGCTCCCAGCCGGCGGCGGCAGCGTTGCCCCGCACCTGCGCGGGCGAGGTGGCCCCCGCGATCACCGACGCCACCGCGGGCCGGGCGAGCAGCCAGGAGAACGCCAGCTCCAGCAGGGTGGGCCCGCGCGACTCCGCGAAGCCGATCAACCCCTCCACCCGCTCGAGGTTCTCGTCCGTGAGCACGTCCGAGCGCCACCCGCCCTCCGTGATGCGGGTTCCCTCGGGCGCCGACTGCCCCCGGCGGTACTTGCCGGTGAGCAGACCGCTGGCGAGCGGGAAGTACGGCAGGAAGGCGAGACCCTGGCGCCCGCACTCGGGCAGCATCTCCGCCTCCGGCTCGCGGTGCAGCAGGCTGTACTCGTTCTGCACGCTGGCGAAGCGGGCCCGCCCGCGCGCCGCGGCCTCCGCCTCGCGCAGCTGCTCCGCCGAGAAGTTGGAGCAGCCGATCTCGCGCACCTTGCCCGCCCGCACCAGCTCGTCCAGCGCGCCCAGCGTGTCCGCGATGGGCACCTCGGGGTCGGGGCGGTGGATCTGGTACAGGTCGATGTAGTCCGTCCCCAGGCGGCGCAGGCTGTCCTCCGCCGCGCGCAGGACGTACTCCGGGCGCGCGCCCTTCCGCTCCTCGTCCATCCTGCTGCCGAACTTGGTGGCGATCACCACCTCGCCGCGCCGGCCGCCGAGCGCGCGCCCCAGGTACTCCTCGCTGCGGCCCTTGCCGTACACGTCGGCCGTGTCGAAGAAGTCGATGCCGGCCTTCAGCGCGGCGCCCACCACTCCGGCCGTGGCCGCTTCGTCGATCCGCGTCCCGAAGTTGTTGCAGCCCAGCCCGGCGACCGACACCTCCAGCGATCCGATCTTCCGCTTCTGCACAGTGGTTCCTCTTTTCTGCGTAGTGCGTTGCTTCCGCGGCGAGGTACGCCCGGGACGGCCGGCCGCACGCAAGCCCCACGCCCT
>JASLAX010000213.1 GCA_030146875.1 Longimicrobiaceae bacterium | reverse complement strand
GCGTCGCAGCCGGCAGGTCAAGCGCGGAGTGAAGCGAAAGCAGAGCCGATATCCCGTCCGCCGGGGCAAGGACAGGTCGAGAACCCTCCCGGGACGCACTCTGCAGATCATTAGGTAAACGGTATTGCGCCTGCGCGGACTAGCCTCTCCTCGGCCGGGCGGATCCTCCGTCCACGAGACGAGGGCTGGCGGGACCGCGAGAGAACCCCTGCTCCTCCGCCCGACGGCGGCCCTTCCGGGGGCGCATGCGAGAACGCGGAAGTGCGAGCCCTCGCACCTCCGCGTCCTCCGCGCCTCCGCGTGAGACCCAGTCCGTTCGACCTAAGCCGGCACCTTGAGCCGATCCAGCATCTCCCCCAGGCGATCCACCGTCTCGCGCATCTCCGCCATGGTGGCGGCCGTCGTCTGGACCGGCGCGTCATCGCCGAAGAGGGTTCGGGTGGGGTCGGCCAGCACCTCGCGGCGCAGGCGCATCCCGCGGCGGGCCAGCTTCTCCTCCAGCTCGTCCGCGCGCGCCCGCAGGTGACGGCGCGTGCTGGCGTAGGCGTGCTCGCAGACCCCGCGGCGATTGGAGAACGAGAAGATGTTCGAGAAGAACAGCGACGCGTCCTCCAGCTCCGGCTCGATCAGGATCACGTCCGCGTCGGGGTAGACGTGGGCGTAGTTCCGGAAGCCCGTCCCCATGCGCGAGTGGATCATGGTGCGGAACGTCTGCGACAGCACGCTCGGCAGGCCGAAGTCCACCAGCGAGCGGCGCGACCCCACCTCCGCCGCGTGCAGGTCCACGGGGACGATGGGGTTCACGCAGATCAGCAGGTCCACCCCCTCGTCCAGCGCCAGCGACGCGTTCAGCGTGCGCTTGGCGATGCCGTCGATGTAGGGCTCGCCGTCGATCTCCACCGGGCAGTACAGGCCGGGCAGCGCGATGCTGGCCTGCACGGCCTTGCTGATGGGCACGTGCGCAGTGGCCTCGTCGCCGAACGCCACCAGCTCGGCGGTGTCCAGCTTCACCGCCACGATCCGCAGCTCCGCCCGCAGCTCGCGGAAGTCGTTCGTCCGCCCGCCCGCCGCGAAGAGCTTCGACAGGTACCGCTCCATGGGCGAGGAGTCGAAGATCCCTACCGGGGTCAGCTCGCCCAGCTCCCAGAGCATCCCCACCACGGAGATGTCGAACGGCGCGGCCAGGCGGCGGCGCGCCCAGCGGCCCAGGGCCCCCGGGAGCTTCCCCAGCCGGCGCGCGTACTCGCCCACCGCGGGGGTGAAGAAGATGTCGGGATCCAGGTTGAGGAGCGGTTCGGCCTGCGACAGGATGGCGCGCGAGAGCGTGCGGGGGGGAACCCCGTTGGCGAGGAGCGAGGTGATGACGGCCCCGGCCGAGACGCCCACGTAGACGTCTGCGGCGTTGCAGTCCAGCCCCTCGATCGAGTCCTGCAGCGCGCAGAGCACGCCCACCTCGTAGAAGCCCCCCTCGATCACGCCGCCGGCCAGCGCCAGCCCGAGTCGCTTCGTCTTCTGCTGCGTACGTTCCATCGGATCCTGCGGCGGTGCGGGAGACAGGAGCGGGCGCGGACCCGCGGGAAAGCCCCGCGCGTCCGCGCCCGTCGTGCTACGCACGGAGCGTGCGCTCAGGCATCGTAGGTGTAGGTGTCCTGCACCGTGCCGTCCTTCTTCAGCACCACGAGCTGGCTGGGCACTTTGGCGTTGGCCAGACCCCGGGCCTTCTCCACCGCCTCGTCCTTGGTGGCGCTGACGCTCATGGGAGCGTCGATCCCGCCCTGCAGCACCACCCAGCCGTCCTCGCGGGCCTGCACGGTGATCATGGTGCGCTCGGCGGCCGCCGCGACCACGACCTCCTGGTCGATCATGCGGATCAGCGCGTTCACGCGGGTGGTCAGCGTCTCCACGCTCTTGGAGAGCTCGGCGACCTCGGCGCGCGTGGGCACCCCGAAGCGCTTGAGCGCCTCCATCACGGGCTCGTAGACGTTCTCCTCCACCTTCTCCACCACCGCCTCCTGGCGGACGGTGAGGTCGTTGCGCAGCGACTCGATCTTGACCTTCCCCTTGGCCTCGACGGTCTCGCCGCGCTCCACCAGCTTCTCGCCCTGCTTCACGAGCGTCTGGAAGAGGTCGGTCCCCTCCTCCTGCACCGTCGCCAGCGCGCCGAGCCCGGCGAGCCAGACGTCGCGCCCGCGGGTGGTCACGTCCTCGGCGACCTCGCGCGGCAGCTTCACGGCGCGCGTGGCGATGTCCTTCGGCAGGTCGCCGAGGCGGAAGATGCTCGTGTTCCCGGTCTTGGTGGCCATGGTCGTAATCCGTTCGCTCGTAGGTGTTCCCCCGTTTGTCCCGGCGCCCCCTCCCCGGCGCGCCGCGGCCCGGCTAGTCCGCCCGCGCCTCTTCGGGCGCGGCCTTCTCCCGCTCCTGCTCGTCCAGGATCTTGCCCAGCGTGCTCTCCAGGTTCGCGAGCTGCTCGCGGAGCTGCTTCAGCTCCGTGGTCTGCGGCCCCTGGATGACGCGGGTGATCCGCCCCAGCCCGCTCTCCACCAGCTCCTCCACCCCGTGCTTGATCTGCCCCACCCGCGAGTCCAGCACCTTCCCGCTGCGCCGCAGCAGGTCGTGCAGCAGCTCGGTGGGCAGGATGCTCCGCCCCTTCTTCCCCTCCTCCAGCACGATCTGGGTGAGGGTCTGCGCGGAGATGTCCTCGCCGGTGACGTTGTCGAGCACCTCGACCGTCTCGCCCGACCGGATCAGCACCGCGATGTCGTCCAGCGAGACGTAGGCGCTCGCCTGCACGTCGTAGAGCTTCCGGTTTCCGTACCGCTTGATCGTTCGGGGCATCTCTTCCTCGTCGCAGTCGTGGTCCACGGGTACCATGATAACGCGTCGCGTCATCAGCGTCAAGGCTCTTGTGACGCGGCGTGTCGGCGGGGCGCGGGGAGGCGCCGTCGCACGGGGGATCGAGCGTGCCGTAGAATCTAACGACGCCACGCGTCGGAGCACACCGGGTGCCACCGCGCCGCGATGCGTCGTCCGCTGTCGCTCAGGCTTGGTGAGGGGAGAACGGCAACGGCGGGTCTCACGCGGAGGCGCGGAGAACGCGGAGGTGCGAGGGGCGGAGATCGCCCCGCCCCGCGCCCTCCGCAGGAAGGGCGGCCCGGAGGAGAGGTATGGCAGTCGCGGCGTCCCCCCGGCCCGTCTCATGGACGGAGGATCGGCCCGGCGGAAAAGAGGCCGGGCCGCGAAGGCGGACTTCGTGTGGTCGTTGCTGCGACTCCATTCAGTCGCCGGTGAGGGGGGGGATCACCGCGACGACCATCCCCGATCCTCTTCCCCATCCACCTCCACACCGATCCACCTCCACACCGATCACTCTCCTCCCGTTCACCCGCCCCACCTCCTCACCACCCCAGCTCGTCCAGCCGCCGCCGGAGGAACCTCCGCTCGGGCTCCTGCCGCGCGAGCGCGAGGGCGGCCTGGTACGACGTCCGCGCGTCCCCCGTGCGCCCCAGGCGGCGGCAGAGGTCGGCGCGGGCGGAGTGCGCCAGGTGATAGTCGGCCAGCTCGCCGCGCGCCAGCAGCGCGTCGACCAGCGCCAGGCCGGCCTGCGGCCCGTCGCGCATCCCCACGGCCGCGGCGCGGTTCAGCTCCACGACGGGCGAGGGGTCGGCGCGCATCAGCACGTCGTACAGGCCCACGATCTGGCGCCAGTCGGTGGACGCGGCGTCCGGCGCCTCCGCGTGCACGGCGGCGATGGCGGCCTGCAGCGCGTACGGCCCGAAGCGCCGCGAGGTCAGCGCCCGCTCCACCAGCGCGCACCCATCCGCGATCATCGGGCGCTTCCAGAGCGAGCGGTCTTGGTCGGAGAGCAGGACCAGCTCGCCGTCCGCCGTGGTCCGCGCCTCCCGGCGCGCCGCGTGGAGGAGCATCAGCGCCAGCAGGCCCACCGCCTCCGGCTCGGGGAGCAGCTCCACGAGAAGGCGGCCCAGGCGGATGGCCTCGTCCGCCAGGTCGTGCCGCTGCGCGGACTCGCCGGACGAGGCGGCGTAGCCCTCGTTGAAGACCAGGTAGACCACGTGCAGCACGCTGTCCAGCCGCTCCGGCAAGTCGGCGCGCGACGGGACCTCGTAAGGGATGCGGGCGTCGCGGATCTTGGCCTTGGCGCGCACGATCCGCTGCGCCAGCGTGGGCGCCGGGACCAGGAAGGCGCGCGCGACCTCCTCGGTCGTGAGCCCGCACACCTCCCGCAGCGTGAGGGCGATGCGCGCGTCGGGGGAGAGGGCGGGGTGGCAGCAGGTGAAGACCAGGCGCAGGCGGTCGTCCTCCACGCGGTCGTCGTCCACCTCGACGGGAGCGGTGGAGGTCTCCAGCTCCGCCGCGATGCGGACGAGGGAGGCGTCGAAGCGCGCGCGGCGGCGCAGGGCGTCGATGGCCTTGAAGCGGCCGGCGGATACCAGCCAGGCGCGCGGGCTCGCGGGAACGCCCTCGCGGGGCCAGCGCTCCAGCGCGGCCGCGAAGGCGTCGTGCAGCGCCTCCTCGGCGCGGTCGAAGTCGCCGAGCAGGCGGATCAGCGTGGCCAGGACGCGGCGCGACTCGGCGCGGTAGACGGCCTCCACCGTCTCCCGCGTCCGGGCGGCCGCGTCCCCGCCCTCCATCGTCAGGCGGTGGCCTCCGCCGCGCCTGCGCCGGCATGCTCCTGCGCGGGGTTGCAGCTCTCCCCCTGCTCGAAGTCGACCACCGGGCGCACCTCCACGCTGCCCAGCCGCGCGGACGGGATCTTCGCCGCCACCTGCACGGCCTCGTTCAGGTCGCGCGCCTCGATCAGGTAGAAGCCCCCGAGCTGCTCGCGCGTCTCCGCGAACGGGCCGTCGGTGGTGGACACCTTGCCGTTGCGCACGCGGACCGTGGTGGCCGTGTGCACGGGGTGCAGCGCCTCGCCGGCCACGTAGTGCCCGCTCTCGCGGATCCCTTCGGTGAACGAGAAGTACTCGCCCATCACGGCGTCGGCCTCGTCCTTCGGCATGGTCTCCCAGGTCTTCTCGTCGTCGTAGATCATGCACAGGTACTTCATCGTTCCCTCCGTGGGCGTCGTGTGGAACCGCGTGGTCGGGAAGTGGTCGTCCGGCCTCCCCCGTTTTCGACACCTCCCTCGCCACCGCGTGGAAGCGGCCGCGAACCGCTCTCCATCGCCCGGTCCAGCGCCCGCTTCTCCGCGTCCGAGAGCCGGCGGTGCGCACCCTTGGGCAGCTCGCCCAGGGCCAGAGGGCCGATGGAGACGCGGACCAGGCGCAGCACCTCCAGCTCCAGGGCGGCGAGCAGGCGGCGGATCTGGCGGTTGCGGCCCTCGTCCAGGACGATCTCCAGCCACGCCGTCCGCCCGCCGGAGCGGAGGAGGCCCGCGCGCTTGGCGGAGAGGGTCTCGCCGTCGGACTCCACGCCCTCCGTCATCCGGCGGAAAGCGTCGTCGCCCGGCACGCGGTCCACCTGCACGTGGTAGGTCTTGTCCAGGTGGGTGGCCGGGTCGGCCACGCGGGCGGCCCACCGGGTGTCGTTGGTCAGGAGGAGAAGCCCCTCGCTGGCGCGGTCCAGCCGGCCGACGGGGACCACGCGGGGGAGGGTGGCGTCGTTCGCCAGGCAGGCGTAGACGGTGTCGCGCCCCCGCTCGTCGGCCGTGGTGACGACCAGGCCGCGGGGCTTGTTGAGGACCACGTACACGGGTGCGGCGGCCGCGGCGGGGCGGCCGTCCAGCTCGATGCGGTCGCGGGCGGGGTCCACGCGCAGGGCGGGGTCGGTCTGCACCACGCCGTTCACGCGCACCCGGCCCTCGGCGACGGCGGTCTCGCCCTGCGCGCGGGAGCAGGCGCCCAGCTTGGAGAGGGCGCGCGGCAGCGAGACGCGGGGCGAGCGGGCGTCGTCCCCCGCCCCGCCGCGGCGCGGCGCGCTCACCCGACCGCGTCCCGCAGGCGCGGCAGCAGCTCGGCCTGGGCGGCGTTCATCCGCGCGGCGGCCTCGTCCAGCCCGAACCAGGCGCAGCGGTCCACCTCGGGGAAGGTGATGCGCCGGCCGGAGCCGCGCGGCCACTCCACGGTGTTCAGGTTGCTGGTGGTGGCGTCGGCGTCGGCGTCGCCCTCCCAGGCCCAGGCGTGCACCGTCTTCCCCGCCTTCTGGCGCACGCTGCCCAGGGGCAGGAAGGGGCCGGTGGGAACGATGCCCGTCTCCTCCTGGAACTCGCGGCGGGCGGCGTCCAGCGCGTCCTCGCCCTCGTTCACCAGCCCCTTGGGGATGGTCCACGCGCCGGCGTCGCGGTTCGCCCAGAAGGGCCCGCCCGGGTGCGCCAGCAGCACCTCCAGCCCGCCCTGGCGGCGCCGGAAGAGGAGGAGGCCTGCGCTGGTGCGGTTCTGGGGCGGCATGGGGCGGTGGCCGGCGCGGATGCGATCGGGGTCCCGGACGAGGATACGCGCCCGCGCGCCGCGGGGCAACGGCGGAGCGGGGCACGAACGCCGCCGGGGCGGGAGGACTCGCGTCCCCCCGCCCCGGCGGTTCCTGCTCCCGTACGGATCAGTACGACGGCTGCGACGGGTCCACGTCCGGCTGCTGCTGCTGCGGCTGCGGGCGCACGCGCGGCGGGCGGCCGAAGTTGTACGAGAAGGTCACCTGGGCGGAGCGCGCGCCCCACTTGCGGCGGCTCTCCTGCGAGTAGGTGGCGTCGCCCGTGCGGACCGCGAAGCCCATCTGGTCGAACGGGTCCATCACCCGCAGGGTGAGCGAGGCCTTCTCGCCCATCAGGCGCTGGCGGATCGAGAAGTTCAGCATGTTCCAGGACTCGATCCGGCCGCCCTCCACGTTCTGTGGGGCGCGGTACATCCACATGCCCTGCAGGTCGGTGCGGGGCGCGACCTTGTAGGTCCCGTTCAGGCGGGCCGACCACGACGTCGCCTCGGTGCTCACCCCCACGTTGCTGCCGTCGGTCTGCGTGTGGAACACGTTCATCGAGGCGAAGCCGCTCAGCTTGTCGCCCAGGCGCAGCGAGCCGGTCAGGTCGGCGCCGTACGAGTCGCTGGTCGCCAGGTTCTTGAACGTGCTGGTGGTGACGTTGTCCTCCACCGTGCGAATGCGCCGGATGGCGTCCGTGGTGCGGCGGAAGTACGGGCTGATCTGCAGCGAGCCGCGCTGCATGGACTGCTGGAAGCCCAGCTCCACCGCGTGCGTGTACTCCGGCTTCAGGTAGGGGTTGCCCACCATCACGTTCTGCGGGTCCTCGTAGAAGGGGAACGGGTTCAGGATCCGCCCGTCGGGCCGCCGCACGCGCTTGGAGTAGCTCGCCTTCACCTGCCGGGTGTCGCTCACGTTCCAGGCCACCAGCGCGCTGGGGAAGAGCGAGGTGTAGTCGTTGTCGAACGGGGTGGCCACGGTGGCCAGCTCCACGCGGGTGTCGGCCCGCTCGGCGCGGAGGCCGGCCTGCACGTCGACCGTGCCGAAGCCCTGCGACAGCACGCCGTACACCGCGTGCACGTTCTCGCCGTACCGGGCGGAGTTCGTCTGCCCGGCATCGCGGATCCAGCGGTTCTCGGCGTACGAGAAGTCGTCGGCCGTGAGGTCACCGTCCAGCAGGCGCAGGGTGCCCTTGTAGCCCGTCTCCAGCTTGGTGCGCGCACCCAGGGAGCGCGTCCAGTCGGTCTGCAGCGTCAGGTTGCGGGTGTCGGCGTCCTGGTCGGCGCGCTCCAGGACCGGCTGGTCGCCGGCCGCGCCGCCCGAGAGGGTGAGGTCCTGGCGCGCGAAGTCGTTCCCCGCCTCGAAGCGCCCCAGGTTCAGGCGCACCTCGGCCGTGAGCTCGTTCTGCCGCGGCGTGAAGACGCGCTTGAACGCCAGCGAGCCGTCCGCCGTCAGGTCCCGGATCTCGGTGAGCGACGAGCGGCCGTACATGCCCACGAGCTGCCGGTCGGCGTCCATCTGCCGGTAGCCGGTGCGCGAGTCCATCTCCATGTTGCGGGCGGAGAGCATGAGCGTGCCCGTCACGTTGGTCCGCTCCGCCACCTTCAGGTCGGCGTTGCCGTTGAAGACGTGCCCCCGCATCTGGTGCTCGCCCAGGATGTCCTGCTGCAGGAACGAGCGCTGGCTGGTGGTGGGGTGCGAGTCGAGCAGGTGGAAGCCGGTCGTCTCCCGCTCGCCCATGTTCAGGCCGTAGCTGCCGAACAGGGTCAGCGGGCCCTTCTGCCAGCCCAGGTTGCCCGAGGCGTTGATCCCGTCGCCCACGCGGTTGCTGCTGCCCACGCCCAGCATCACCCCGCCGCTGGTGCCCAGGTCGGTGTTCTGCTTCAGCACGATGTTCAGGATCCCCGCCATCCCCTCGGGGTCGTACTTGGCCGACGGGTTGGGGATCACCTCCACGCGCTCGACGGTGGCGGCGGGGAGCTGCTGCAGGAAGTTCGCGAGCTGGTCGCCGGTGACCGGCGCGGCGCGCCCGTTGATCTGCACGGCCACGTTCTGGTTGCCGCGCAGAGACACCTTGCCGTCGCCGTCCACCTCCACCGAGGGAACGTTGCGCAGCACGTCGGTGGCGTTGGCGGCCCCGGTGGCCACGTCGCGAGCCTGGTAGGTGTTGCGGTCGGGAGCGAGCTGCACGGCGCTGCGCTCACCCGTCGCGGTCAGCCCCTCGAGCGCCACGGCGCCGGCGGTGAGCCGGATCGCGCCCAGGTCCACCACCGGCGACGCCGGAGACACGGCCACGTCGGCGCGGGTGACGGCGGTGTAGCCCATCACGCTCACGCGAACCTGGTACCGCCCGGGACGAAGCCCCTCCACGCGGAAGGTGCCGTCCGGGCGCGCCACGGCGCCGCCGACGAGCGCGGAGCCCTGGGCGCTGCGGATGCCGACCGAGGCGGCCGCGACGGGGCGGCCGGTGGCCGCGTCCACCACGGAGCCGTGGATGGTGCCGCCCGGAGCCTGCTGCGGCGACCCGCCGGGCGGGGTGCCGCGCTGCCCCGCGGGCGGCGCGGTCTGGGCGGACGCGCCGCCCGCCAGGGCCAGGAGGGTCAGGATGGTTCCCGCCAACCGGTTCATATGGGTGTTCGCCTGTTTCTCGAGGTGGTTGTCCCTCGTCCCGCGGGTGCACCGCGCGGGGGAAGGACGGCCGGTACTCCGCTCGGCCGCGGCGGTGGAACAACGACTGCTCACCGGGTTGGATGCGCGAGGAAGGGCGAGCGTTGCTCCGGCTCCGCCAGGTCGCGCACGGCTCACTACGCGCTCCCTTCCCGGCTTGTTTCAGCGAGACGCCCGCGGAAACCGGAGGGCGGGATACCCCCGGGGGACGAGGCGTCCCTCCCGTGGCGCGACGAGATACCCGGTGGGAACCGGACGCCTCCCAGGCGGCACGAAGTCGTCGAAGAGACCCTTCGGGCTGCCGGTGCGGCGTCGGCACCGCCTTTCCGACGTGGCGGTTCCGCTCCGATGCGACCCCGCCGGCGCACAATATCAAAAGTACTCTATATTATAAAGCAAGTCAACGGTAAGACGCCTCGCTTCCCGGCAGTCGGCGGCGACACGGCGCGGGGGGACGATAGCGGGGTGCGGGCGACGGGAGTGCGGGAGCGGTGGGAGGCGGGAGCGTCGTCCTTCGGAACGACGGGGGGACGGCCACCGGCCGTCCCCCCGTCGTGGTCTCGCGGGGGGAGGCGGAGACCGTCAGCCGGGACGCTGGTAGGCGTAGGTGTCGGTGCGCAGGCGGCGGGCGACCAGGCGGCGGACGGTGACCTCCATGCGGCCGCCCGGCCGGCGGCGCAGGGTCACGCGCTCCCGCCCGCGGGCGAACACGGCGCTGTCCCCCGCCAGCACGCTCAGCGGGTACGCCCTGCCCTCGGCCGCGATGGGAAAGCGGCCGCCGGCGTACAGGACACGCGCCACGCGGAGCTGCAGCCCCGTCCGCCCGCGCTCCACGTAGACGTGCTCGATCGCCCGCCGCTCGCCCGGGCCCACGTGACGGAAGAGCCCGTGCAGCGACCCCGGCGTGCTGACGGTGTCCCACCACTCCTCGATCAGCTCCACCCCGCTGGGGCGCCCGATCCACTGCCCCACGATCCACGACAGGTCCTGGACGCGCGCGTTCGCCACCGCGGGGGTGCGGGCGGCGGGTGTCTGCGCGGCGGCGGCGTCGGCGTCGGCGAGGAGCGCCGCGGCGGCCAGGGCGGGAAGGACGAGGCGGAGGGCGGGTCGCATGGGCGTGCTCCGGTCGGGAGGGTGGCTCAGGAGGCGGGAGAGGACGGCGGGGTGGAGAGGAGGCGCTCCACCCGGCGCGAGAGCTCGGATGCGTACACCCGGGGATCGGTCGTGGTGCCGCCGCCGCGGCGGTTGCCGCCGGCGTTCCAGCGGCCGCCGAAGGCGGGGTCCATCTCGCCGAGGCCCAGGCGGTGGAGGGTGAGGCCCTCCGGCGCGGCGATCCCCACGCGCAGCTTCATCGTCCAGCGGCCGGGGTCCTCCTCCCGTGGATAGGCGAGGAGGACGACGGCGGCCTCGGGGAGCAGCGCGGGGAACATCTCCCCGTCCACCTCCCCCGCGAACACGCCGAGCGCGACGCGGCCGACGGCGCGCACCTCCCCGCGCGCCACGGCCGCGGCGGCCTCCTCCCGCCTGCGGAGGCGGCGGTCGAGCGCCTCCGCCGCCCGGGTGTCGAGCGGCCGGCCGGCGCGGAGGAGGGCGAGGTTGTGGAGCGACGCTTCCACGTCCTCCCACCGCTCGACGGCCTGGAGGAGGTCGGCGATCGGGTTCGCGGCGCCGGTGTGGTCCGCGGCGATGGCGGCGTCGCCCAGCGCGGGGTCGGGATCGAGCCGGCCGGCGACGATGCCGGCGCTCAGGACGCTGTCGCAGTCGGTGTGGTTGACGACGACGACGTCCTGCGGGGACGCCGCGCCCTCCGCCGCCACGTGGGCCAGGGCGAGGTTGGCGCTGGAGACGCGCCGGGTCATCCGCGCCGTGGGCGCGTGGTGGTCCACGTTGAGGAGCCGGCCCAGGCGATACCCGCCGGGCACGTCCTCTCCCTGCTCCGCGCCGAGCACGTGGAAGTCGCACGCGAAAACGCCGTCGGTGGAGAGCGGGAGGACGTCCGCCGGGTGCACGACGGCGCTCTCCCGGATGCGGTGGATGCGGACGGGCTTCACGGGACGGCCCCCGCAAACACGTCCGCCTCCACCTGCATGCCGGTGGAGGCGGAGATGGCGTACGGCGCGACCGGCCCCCGGGCGGACGGCCGCACGTCAGGAGGAGGCGGACGCCGCCTGCCGGGAATCGCGGCGCCGGACGTACGCGTCCAGGCCGCCCACGGCCGTGCCGCGGACCTTCTTCGCCAGCAGGGGCGTGAGCCCCAGCACCCATCCGAGCGGGCCCAGCGCCATCTTCCCCCACCGCCGCAGGTCGAAGGTGTCGTCGTGGCGCGCGATGAGCCCGTCGCGGAACCGGAACTCGGCGTCGATCAAGTTGTGCACCGGCCGGCCCGTGCCGGTGAAGGTGTAGCGCGCCTCCCACCGCGCCCGGCCCCGCTGGTCGTCCGCGTCGGCGGAGACGAGCGTGACCTCCAGGTCCGCCGCGCGGCCGGTCAGCATCTCCCACATGTCGCCCGCGCGCGGGCCGCGAAGCTCCCCGAAGGCGGGGTCGGAGAAGACGACGTCGGGATGGTAGCAGGCGCGCATCCCGGCCGCGTCGCGGGCGGCGAAGCGTTCGTAGAAGCGGCGGATCAGCGCCTCGTTAGCGTGCATGGGTCTCCCGGAGCGGGGTGGCTACCGCAGGTGGGGGCGGAGGTCAGCCGCCGGAGGAGAGGTCCAGGCGCATGTCGAGCTGGGCGAGCGGCAGGGGCTCCCAGCCCAGGGAGGAGAAGAAGCCGGGCGCCAGCTCCTCGGGCACGACGGGGTGGACGTGCCAGGGGCGGCCGGGGAACGCGGCCGTGAGCGCCCGCACCATGCGCGTGCCCCACCCGCGCCGCCGCTCGGCGCGGGAGACCACCAGCGCCATCAGCACCAGCGTCTCCGCCGAGGCGTCGGGGACCAGGGCCCAGGCGTGCGCGCCCAGGCGGAAGCCGCGCGCCGGGGCGGTCGCGTTCGCCAGCGTCTCGGCGGCGAGCTGCCAGGGCAGCGCCGCCCGGTCGCCCTCCGCGGCCACGGCGCGGGCCACCTCCAGCGGGTCCACCTCCACCAGCGCCTCCTCCTCCGCCGGAGCGAGGGCGGGGCGGCGTCCGTCGTCCGCCGGGGGCGCGGCATCGGCCGGGCGGCGCCAGCCCACCAGGCGGCGCATGGGAACGAAGCCGAGCGAGCGATAGAGCGCGACGGCGGGGGCGTTCTCCTCGAACACCTCCAGGAGCAGCGCCCGGTCGCCGCGCTCGCGGGCGTCGCGCACGGCCTCCTCCATCACCCGTCGCCCCAGCCCCTTCCCGCGCGCGGAGGCGGCCACTCCCACCGCGCCCACGCGCGACGTCCACCCGCGCCGGGTGACCAGCAGCATCGCGTCGGCCCGGCCGTCGGGGCCCACGTACAGGCGGCTGGCGAACGCGTCCAGCCCCTCGCCGCGGAAGCGCCGCTCGTAGCCCTGCGCCGTGACCGCGACGGGGACGATGTACCCCTCGAAGCCGCGCATGAACGCCTCCGCGACCTGCTCGGCGGTGCACTCGGCGACGGGACGGCGGATGGGATCGGAATCGGTCATGCGGGGGCGTAGAGGCGGACCTGCTGGCAGCCGGGGCAGCGCCAGGCGTAGAGGGGGATCCTGCGGCGGCCCCTGGTCTTCAGCCCCGACCAGAAGCTCTTCTCGGGCCCGCCCTCCATCCAGGCGACCGCGCCCAGCGAGCCGTGGTCGCCGGTCTCGAGCAGGAAGCCGCCCTCCATGGGGCGCTGGCAGTCGGCGCAGGCGGGCGTTGCCATGGGTCGTGGGTCCGGGGGAGGCGCGGGGGCGCCTCCCCCCCGAGCCGATCAGCGGGCGCGTGCCTTCACGGCGCGGAAGCTCCGCACGAACGCGCGGGCGTCGGCGGGGCGGAAGGCGGCCATCATGTCGGTGTCGTCGATCTCCACGTCCTGCAGGATGGTCTCGCCGTCCACCGAGGTGAAGACCAGCCGCCCCTCACGATAGTCCACGCTGCGGATCTCCGCCACCGGGATCTCCAGCGAGCGGCGCAGCATCTTCTGCACCCCGCTCACCACCACGTGGGAGATCGCCCGGGCGAACGCGCCCCCCTCGCCGCCCTCGCCGCCGTCGTCGTGGTCGCGGGCGATGCGGGCGATGGCGCGGTCGGTGAGCTGCACGGCGACCACGCGGTCGGTCAGGAAGAGCGACGCCATGTCGTCGCGCGTGGTGATGGCGGCGCGGGCCCCGCGGGCGGTGTGGCGCGGCCCCAGGTCGGCATCGACGGAATGGGGGGAGCGGGTGTCGTGGCGGACCTGGCGGACGAGCTGCGCGGAGGCCTGCGTGGCGGCGAGGAGCATCACGGCGAGGACGGCGAGGGCGCTGGCTTTCATCGGATGATATCGGTCGGGGTGGGAAGGTCGGGTCTCTCCGCCTCCTACGGCCCCGCCGCAGCCCGTGTTTCATGCCCCGGAGCCCGCCGACCGCCGCCCGCCGATCCACGATGCGGCCGCCCCGCCACGGGGGCGGAACGGCCGCCGGGCGTCCGCGCGACGGCTCAGACGTAGTACGTGCAGAAGGCTCCGTAGCCCGCCCACGCCAGCCCGGACGCGGTGGGGGAGACGATGAAGGTCGACACCGCCACGCCCGCCAGCGTGCTGCAGAGGCCGCCGCCCTCCAGCCCTTCCATCCGCTCGGGGGTCATCTCGTTCATCCTGCCCTCCACGTTCGGGGTCGGCCCGCGCACCGGAAGCGGCGCGGGATGCGCATCGGACGGGGTAGATGCAGAAGAGCGTGTAGCCGCCCCACGCCAGCGTGGACGTGGTGGGCAGCGACGTGTAGGTGGCCGCGGCCACGCCCGCCAGCGTGCTGCAGAAGCCGCCGCCCTCCAGCCCTTCCATCCGCTCGGGGGTCATGTCGGTCATGGTGCGCTCCGTCGCCAGGGTGGGCGGCGCCGCCGGAAGGCGGCGCATCGTGCTGCACCCCCAATCTACGGAGCGAGCTCCCGCGTGCTCCCCTCGTGGGACGGGGCGCGTGCGGGCGGGGCGAGTCGCCGGAAGCCGTTGCGAGCTTCGCGGACGTGCGGAGGAGGCGCGGGGGACGACCCGGTGAGGGTGCCGGACGGCGGAACGGGACGTCACGCCTCCTGCTCCCAGTCCTCCAGCCCCACCACGCGCCGGAGCGATGGATGCCGGTCGGCCCCGTAGCGCAGGCGGTCGCGGGCGTGCCAGGAGAGGCGGTTGTAGCTCACGTCCAGCACCCGCAGCCGCGGGAGGCGGGCGACGTCGAACGGCAGCGTCGAGAGACGGTTCGCCCGCAGGTCCAGCTCCTCCAGCGACGTCAGCGTCTCGATCTCCGCGGGCACCTCCGCCAGCCCGCAGGCGAACGCGCGCAGCACGCGCAGGGAGCCCAGCCCGCCGACCTCCGCCGGGAGCGCGCCGACGGGGCTCTGGTAGACGGAGAGCCGCTCCAGGGACCGCAGGCGGCAGACCGTCGGCCACGCCGCCGCCCAGTCCAGCTCGCGGAGGTTGGCCAGGTTCAGGTGCCGCAGCCGGGAGAGCTCCCCCACCTCCGGCGGAAGGGCGGCGAGCGGGTTCACGCCCAGGACCAGCTTCTCCAGCCGGTGCAGGCGCGCGATGCCGGAGGGGAGCCGGCGGAGCCCGTTGTGGTAGAGGCCCAGGAAGCGGAGCCGCTCCAGCGTCCAGAGCTCGTCGGGAAGCTCCTCCAGCCCCGCGCCGTCCAGCACCAGCGACTCCAGGCCCACCAGGGTCGCGATCTCCGGCGGAAGCGTGGTCCGCTTCCGCCTCCCGTCGTGCACGCGCACCACGCCCTCCGGCTCCCGCAGCGCCGCGTCCAGCCCGCCGAACCGGCGCGCGCCCCGCTCCGCCCGCTCGACCAGCGTGGGCGCGTACCGCTCGCGCGCCACCTCCGTCAGAAGGCTCAGCTCCTCCTCGAACGCCCGGCGCAGGAAGCCGTCGAGCAGCTTGGCCTCGATCCACCCCGCCGGGCCGCGCCGCCGCGGGACCCGCGTGGCGATGGTGACCCGCGTGCTGCGCCGGGGAACGGGCTCGAAGGTGAAGGTCGTCACCGTTCCGCGCGCTTCGTCCGTCTCCGTCAGCACGCGCCCGGGCTCCGGCTCCGCGACCGTCATCCGCACGGTCTGCGATACGCCGAGCAGCTTCGCGCGATACTGGATGCGGGTGCCGGCGCCCGTGCCGCCCTCCGTCACCTGGAGCCGGTCGAACGCGCGGGGGAGGATGCGGGCGTGGCCGTCGCGGTAGTCGGCCACGATCGCGTACACGACGCGCGGCGGGGCGTGGATGACGGCGGCGGCCGTGACGTGGAGCGAGGTCATGGATCAGCGCGGTGGAGACGGATTCAGGGTGGTCGCCGGTGGGGACGGCGCCTGCGGACGGCGCTCCCCGCGCCGTACCGGCCGGCCGCGGAGGGAGCCCGACCCGCCCGCCCCGGCCGACGTGCGAAGTCGGCGCCTCACCCTCCCCGGGCACGTCGGGCCGCGAGCGCGGCGCGGATGCGATCCTCCCACTCGCCGCTCGCCTCCACGCGCAGCACCTCCTCCTCGCCGGAATGGAGGAGGATGCGCAGGTCGCTGGCGACGCCCAGCGTGGTGGCCACGCGTGCGTCCTCCACCTCCGAGAGCGGGATCGAGCGCATCTCGTCCTCGCCCCGGTGCAGCACCAGGCGGCGGTCGGTCAGGAAGAGCCAGTCCACCGTCCCGTGGTCGAATCGCTCCGCGGCGCCTTCGTGCATCACCCTCTCCCCCCTTCCCAGGCGGGGCTCCCAGCCGCGCCGCAGGAAGCGCCGGTTCAGCGCCATCACCATGGGCGGCGTGACCGACAGCGCGGCGGCGACGATGGCCAGCGCGACGACCGCGACCGCGTCCAGCCGCCACCCGTTGGCCCAGAACACGGCCACGCCGAAGAAGGCCAGGAGCGGAACCGTGACGCCGAGGTGGCGGGTGACGTGTCGCAGAGGGGTCATGGGGCGGGAGAGGGAGACGAGGAAGGAGCCGGACGAGAGCGCGTCCACCGGGAAACGGTTGACGGCCGCGCGGCGCGCGGCTAATCTTCGGTGAATGTTCGGTACACCCGCCGCACCGGAGGGACGTGGTGGAGGTCGCAGCGAAGCTCGCCATCCTGGCCGACGCCGCCAAGTACGACGCCTCGTGCGCCAGCAGCGGCGCGAAGGGGCGGAAGGGCGGAAAGGCCGGCCTGGGCTCCACCGACGGCACCGGGATCTGCCACAGCTACACGCCCGACGGGCGCTGCGTGTCGCTGCTGAAGATCCTGATGACCAACCACTGCGTGTTCGACTGCGCCTACTGCATCAACCGCCGCTCCAGCGACGTGCGCCGCGCGCGCTTCAGCGTGGCCGAGGTGGTGGAGCTGACGCTGGACTTCTACCGCCGCAACTACATCGAGGGGCTCTTCCTCTCCTCCGGCATCGTCCGGAGCCCCGACCACACCATGGAGCGGCTGGTGGAGGTCGCCCGCTGCCTGCGGCGGGAGCACGCCTTCGCGGGCTACGTCCACCTGAAGGCCATCCCCGACGCGTCCCCCGAGCTGCTGGACGAGGCCGGCCGCTGGGCGGACCGCGTGAGCATCAACGTGGAGCTGCCCACGCAGGAGGGGCTGGACCGCCTGGCGCCCGAGAAGAAGCTGGTGCAGATCACCGGCGCCATGGACCGCATGCGGGACCGCATCGACGAGGCGAAAGAGGAGGCCGCGCCCGCCACGCTGCCGAAGTTCGCCCCCGCCGGCCAGAGCACGCAGCTCATCGTGGGCGCCACCGACGCCAGCGACGCCGTCATCCTGCGGACGGCGACCCGCCTGTACCAGGAGGCGAAGCTGCGCCGCGTGTACTACAGCGGCTTCTCTCCCATCCCCGACGCGTCGTCCGCGCTGCCGCTGGTCGCCACGCCGCTGCTGCGCGAGCACCGGCTGTACCAGGCGGACTGGCTGGTGCGCTTCTACGGCTTCGAGGCGGCGGAGCTCACCACGGCGGAGCGGCCCGACCTGGACTCCACCATGGATCCCAAGCTCGCGTGGGCGCTGCGCCACCGCGAGCGGTTCCCCGTGGATCTCAACCGCGCGCCCCGCGAGGACCTGCTCCGCGTGCCCGGCCTGGGGACCCGCAGCGTGAAGCGCCTGCTGGCCGCGCGCCGGTGGACGCGGATCCGGCTGGAGGACCTCCGCCGCCTGGGCGTCCCCCTGCGCCGCGTGGCGCCGTTCGTCACGGTGGACGGCCACCACCCCTCGGGGCTGGACGCCGCCGGCCTGCGCGACCGCATCGCCCCGCGGCGGGCGCAGGTGGACCTGTTCGAGTCCGCTACGGCCGCGGCGCACGGCGAGCTGTGACGCGGGCCGACTTCGAGCCGACCTTCGCGGGGTGGCGGCTGGCCGCGCGCCGCCTGCTGCGCGCCCGCGTCGCCCCGGCGGACGCCGAGTGGCGGCCCACGGTGGAGGCGCAGGAGGCGCTCGCCTTCTCCTCCTCCCTCCCCCCGTCCGCGGAGGCGGAGGAGGCCGGCCCGCCGCTCCGGGTCCCCCGCGCCTGGCACGAGGTGGCGGAGGCGGTGGCGCTGCACCGCGACCCCCGCCGCTGGGCGCTGCTCTACCGCACGCTCTGGCGGATCGCGCAGGGGGAGCGGGCGCTGATGGAGGTGGCGACCGACCCTGACGTGCACCGCCTGCTGCGGATGGAGAGGGCGGTCCGCCGCTCCGCGCACGAGATGAAGGCGTTCGTGCGCTTCCGCGGGGTGGCCGACGCGCAGGGGACGCGCTGGGTGGCGTGGTTCGACCCGGCGCACGACGTGACGGCGCGCGTCGCCCCGTTCTTCGCCGAGCGCTTCGCATCCATGCGGTGGTCGATCCTGACGCCCGACCTCTGCGCGCACTGGGACGGCGATTCGATGGACCTGACCCCGGGCGTTCCCCGCTCCGCCGCGCCGGCGCCCGACACGCTGGAGGCGCTGTGGCGGACGTACTACGCCAGCACCTTCAACCCCGCCCGCGCCCGCCCCGCCGCCATGCGCGCCGAGATGCCGAAGCGCTACTGGCGCGACCTGCCGGAAGCCCAGACCATCGCCCCGCTGCTGCGCGAGGCGCCGGGCCGCGTGCGCCGGATGATCGAGGACCAGGCGCGGGAGCGCGCGCCCAGGCCCGTCTACGCTTCGCCCGCGGAGAAGCGGCGCGCGCTCTCCTCCGCGGCGGACGACGGGTAGGCGAACCTCAGTCGGTGGCGGATGCCCGGACGAGGGTGTAGCCGCCGCCGCGGAAGTCGGTGAGCGTGAGCCGGCCCCGGCTGAACGTGAAGTGGTAGCGGATCTCGCGGTTCGTGATCGGCAGGATCTCGTCCTCGTCCAGAACCACGATCAGCTAGTCGCCGTGCACCTGGTACTGCCCGGTGAGACCGGTGTTCGTCGTGTGCCCATCCATCTCTCCCACGACGCGCACCTCGAACTTCCCCGCCGGGTCCAGCCGCATGGAGCCCTCGGTGATGATCATGCTGGACGGCAGACTGGGCATCGTCGCCACCGGGAGCGTCCGTCCTCCGATGGCGGTCATCGTCCAGTCGCCCACCAGGGAGGCCCCGTCCGTCCTGCCCGCGGAGGCGCAGCCGGCGACGAGCAGGGCGAGGAGGACGGCGGCGGGTCGCATCCGAACGCTCCTGGGAGGGATGGAGGAGGCTCCCGCCCGCGGGCTCACGGCCCGGCCGTGCGGGCGAAGGCGTACGCGTTTCCGCGCGGGTCCGTGAGCAGCAGCACGCCGCCGCGCGCCGCGAAGCGGAACCGCAAGGCGTCGCCGCCGTCGCCGGGGGTGAGGATCAGCGTGTCCGCCGCGACCCGGTAGGCGCCGTCGAGGGAGCGGTTCACCGCCCCCGCCGAGCCCTGGGTGCGCGCCTGCATGCGCAGGTGGAAGGCGCCGGCGGGCTCCAGCCGCAGCGCCGCGGCGTCGACCCGCACGCCGGCCTCGTCCGGCGAGGGAGCGGGCAGCGCGCGGGCGTTCAGCGTCCGCAGGTTCCATGTCCCCACCACGGGCTCGGCGCGCCCGCCCGCGGTGGTGGCGCAGGCGGCGAGCAGGAGCGGAAGCAGCAGGGCACGGACGCGCATGGAGATCCTTCCGCGGATGGGGGGGGCGGGACCGCCGCCGTCAGGGAACCGAGGCCGCGCGGACGAACTCGAACGCGCTCCCCCGCTCGTCCTGCAGCACCAGCCGGCCGCCGTTCTCCACGAAGCGGAAGCGCATGGTGCCCTCGGGCTCGCCGTCGGGGATCATGATCAGCGAGTCGCGGCGAAGCTCGTAGTTGCCGGCGATGCTGCGGTCGGCGGCGCCGGGGCGGGTGGCGAGGCGCGCCTGCAGCCGCATCTCGAAGCGGCCGCCCCGGTCCAGGGTCATGTTCCCGTCGGTGACCGTCACGCCGGGCTCGGTGGGGGACTCGGCGGGGAGCGCGCGGGCGCCCATCGCCATCATCTTCCAGCTCCCCACCAGCCACGACGCCTCTCCGAGGCGGGGAGTGGCGGAGACGCAGGCGGAGAGGACCAGGGCAAGTAGGGCAGCGCGGATGCGCATGGGTGCTCCGGGAGGCGATTGCCGTCAGGGCGGCGGCGGCGGAAGCGCTCGCGACGCCGGGCTGACGGAGGTGGGTCGCGGTGGCGGAGGGATGGCGGCGGGCCGGGGGACCGGAGCCCCGGGACACGCATCGCCCCCCTGCGGGGTCCATCGCCGCTGTTGGTACCCTCCAGAGTGTACGTCCGGTCCGGCCGGGCGTAAAGGACCCTCGCGCGCGCCGATGTGCTTGACAGCGTCAACCATTCCGCGCATCCTGGGCCGGGGACCCGCTCCACCCTGCCGAGGACGACCGATGGCCGACGCCGACCTGGACCGCCGCATGCGAGCCGTGCGCCGCTTCAACCGCTTCTACACGCGCACCATCGGCGTGCTGGGCGACGGCGTGCACCGCTCGCCGTTCTCGCTGACGGAGGCGCGGGTGATGTGGGAGCTCGCCCACCGCGACGGGCCGACGGCGGCGGAGGTGGGGCGGGAGCTGGGGCTGGACGCGGGGTACCTGAGCCGGATCCTCCTCCGCTTCCAGCGCCGCGGCCTGGTCGAGCGCACCCCGTCGGCCCGCGACGCGCGGCGGAGCCACCTCTCGCTCACGCGGGCGGGGCGCGAGGCGTTCGCCGCGCTGGACGCGGCCGCGCGGGGCGAGGTGGAGGCGATGCTCGGCGGCCTGGGGACGGACGAGCAGGAGCGCGTGCTGGAGGCGATGGAGACGATCCGGCAGGCCCTCGACCGGCGGGAGGACCCGGCGGAGGGCGGATACGCGCTGCGGGACCCGCGGCCCGGCGACCTGGGCTGGGTGGTCCAGCGCCACGGCGAGCTGTACTGGCGGGAGCACGGGTGGGACGAGCGCTTCGAGGCGCTGGTGGCCGAGGTGGCCGCCGGCTTCGGCCGGGCGCACGACCCGGCGCGGGAGCGCTGCTGGATCGCGGAGGCGGACGGGCGCCGCGCGGGCTCCATCTTCCTGGTGCGCGCCACGGACGAGGAGGCGAGGCTGCGGCTGCTGCTGGTGGAGCCGTGGGCGCGCGGACGCGGGGTGGGACCGGGCCTGGTGGACGCGTGCCTCGCCTTCGCGCGGCAGGCGGGGTACCGCCGCGTCACGCTGTGGACCAACGACGTGCTGCACGCCGCCCGGCGCATCTACCAGGCGCGGGGCTTCCGCCTGGTGCGCGAGGAGCCGCACCGCCGCTTCGGGGTCGAGCTGACCGGCCAGTGGTGGGCGCTCGACCTCTGACGACCTCGGCGGAGGCTACGCGCTCCGCCGTGCGCCCTCCCCCGCCCCCCGCGCCATCCTGGCCAGCCCATCCGCCACGCGCGCGACGACGGGCTCCCACTCCCCCGCCCTCTCCTGGCGGAGCAGGCGCATGGTGGGGTACCAAGGCGAGTCCTCGCGCCGCTCCATCCAGCGCCAGTCGGCCTGCGCGTGCAGCAGCGTCCAGACGGGCACGCCCAGCGCACCCGCCAGGTGCGCCGGCATGCTGTCCACGGTGACGACCAGGTCGAGAGCCCGCATCACCCGCGCGGCGCGCAGCACGTCGTCCGATCCCGAGACGACGCCGAAGCCCGCCGGCCGCTCGTCCAGCGCCGGCCCGCGCTGCAGGACGTGCACGTCCACGCCGGGGATCCGCGCGAGGGGGCGGAGGAGCGGGAGCGGGATCGAGCGGCGCCCGTCCCAGTCGCCCGCCCGCCAGACGAGCCCCACGGCCAGGCGCCCGTCGCGGCGCAGAGGCGCGGGATCGGCGTGCAGGTAGGGGACGTCGGCGGGAACGGTGTCGAGCGTGGTGCGGAAGACGTGGGAGAGCTCCATGATCTCCACGTCCACGTCGAAGTCCGCGTCCGGCGCGCCGGCGTGCAGCGGGATCAGGCGGTCGACGCCGCGGAGCGTCCGCAGCAGCGGGAGCAGGGCGGGCTGCGCCCAGAGCGTCGTCTCCCGCGCGACCGTCTTCAGCATGGGGAGGAAGCGCGCGAACTGCAGGGTGTCGCCCAGGCCGTGGTAGCAGCGGACCAGGACGCGCTTCCCGTCCACGGGGGTGCCGTCCCACACCGGCTGCTGGTGCCGGGGAAGGTGGTGGACGCTCCGCACGGCGCGCCCGCGCAGCAGCGCGTCGGAGACCCGCCACGCCCCGGCGAAGTCTCCCCCGCGCATCCGCCGCATCCACTCCCCGGCCGCGTCCCTCCCGCTCTCCGGCTCCCTCTCCACCGCTCCCCCTCCGCGTCCGCTCGTTCGTCGCGCCCGGCCTTCGGCGAAGAGCACGGAGATGCGAGCGGGATGCCGCGGGCGGGACACGGCGCAGGGCGGGCGGGAGAGAACGGTGCGCGCCGCGGCGCCCCCTCACCCCCTGCCCCTCTCGCACGAGGGGGGAGAGGGGTGCCCGACCGCCCACGCCCTCCGCCGAGACCGTGGAAGACCCGACATCTTCCGACGGCGGATGCACCGCCATGGCTACTTCCCGCGGCTCGCCTCGTAGGCGGCGATGTAGGCGTCGGGCGGGGTGCTGGCGATGGCCTCGCCCAGCGCGTCCAGCGGCAGGTCGTCGAGCGAGCGGAATCGGATGCACGACTTGCCCATGTCCAGCTTCTTCCCCGCCTTCCGGAACGCCTCGCGGATCCACGCGTCCTGCCCGCCGTCCAGCACCGGCCCCATCATGTACAAGGCGAAGTAGCTCTTCTGCGCGGCCAGCGCGGCGTACCCCAGCGGCTGCTTGTTGTACGTCTGCGGGTAGCGCGAGAGGGGGATCTCCCAGGAGATCATCCCCCAGCTCATCGTCTCCTCGTACCCTTCGGGAAGGTGGCGGCGGACGTGGTCGCGCAGGGCGGAGACCACCTGGCGGCGGTCCTCCGGCAGCTCCTGCAGGTACTCCTCTACCGTGGCGGCCTTGCTGCTGGCCATGGGGCCTCCGGGGTGCGGGTCGGGCGTGGCCGGGGCGAGGCGGGACGCGGCCCCAAACGTCGGCGCCGGGCCGCCCCCGCGCAAGGCGGAGACGACCCGGCGCGTGGCGTCCTCCATGGGAATCCGGGCTGCCGCGGTCGGCCCCCCGCGGGCGCCCGCCGTCTCCTCCCCCGTGAGCGCGTCCGGCCCAGGCGTACGGCAGGTCCGCCCACGACCGGGTGCTACCTGGTATCCGCCTCGGTTCCGCTGGTGTCCGTCCGCGCGCCGCCGGTCAGCCGGCGCGTCCCTCCGCCGCCGCGCGCTCGCGCAGCCCGTCCGCCCCGATGCCCAGCGGGTGCGCCTGCAGGTTGAAGTAGCTCTCCGCCGCGTTCACCCAGGCCAGCTCCACCACCTCGTCGTCGCTGAAGTGCCGCCGCGCCTCCGCGAAGGTTGCGGGTGAGACGTGGCGGTGCAGCGTCGTCTCCTCGGTGAACGCCAGCGCCGCCTTCTCGCGCTCCGTGAACAGCCCGCTCGTCCGGAAGTCCTCCAGCGCCGCGAAGCGCTCGCTCCCCACCTTCTGCCGCAGCGCCGTGGCCAGCGCCAGGTCCTCGCAGAAGGCGCAGCCGTTCAGCCGCGACGCCTGCACCTGGATCAGCAGCCGCAGCGCGGGCTCCAGCGAGATCCCCTTCTCGAAGGTGCGGTGGATGAGCATGGCGATCAGCAGCAGCCCCGGCCGTCGGGCGTAGATCACCTTCATCGGCCCGATCACTTCGCCGAACTGCTTCCGCGAGGCGCGCCAGGCCAGGCGCATGAACAGCCCGCGCGGGCGCTCCACGGGAGGGATCCCGCTCGTCGGGGCTTCGGGGGTGGGGTGCATGGCTCTCCGCGGGGGCGGGTAGGTCGCGTTTGGCTCGTCGCCGGGGAAGATGCCGCCGCGCGGACGCCGCGGCATGGGTCGGACGACCCGGAGGGGGTGGAGGGCGCCGCCCGGCGTCCGCCGGTCGGCCTACGACGCCGTCTCGGCGGGCGGGATGGGGAGGGCCATGACGTCGTCCTCCTCCACCTTGCTCCCCAGGACGAACGGCTGCGCGCCGACCACCCGGAAGCCGCGGCGCAGGTAGAAGGCGATGGCGCGCGCGTTCTCGCGGAAGACGCCCAGCCAGAGCGCGTCGTGGCCCTCCGCCGCTGCGCGCGCGGCGACCTCGTCCATCAGCCGGACGGCCAGGCCGGTACCCTGCCAGCGCGCGTCCACGTAGAAGCGCGCGACCTCCAGCGGCCTCTCGCCGGGCACGCCGGCTGGAGCGGGTCCGGCGCGGAGCTGCGCGTAGCCGGCCAGCTCGCCCTGCACCTCCACCAGCAGCGTGGAGAGCGCGGGGTCGGCGATCTCCGCCGCCTGCACCTCCACGGTGAAGCTCGCGGCGGCGTACGCGGCCAGGTCCTCGGGCGAGTCGTGGGGCGCGTAGGTCGCGTGGAAGGTGCGCGCCGCGAAGGCGGAGAGCGCCTCCGCGTCCTGCGCCCGCGCCGGCCGAAACGAGGCCGTGGGGGTGGAGGATGCCGGGCCGGTGGACGTGGTCATGACGGGCGAGCGATCGGGGAGCGGCGGACGACGGCGGAGCACGTCCGCAGAGTACGCGCGCGGGGCGCCACGGGCAACGCCCGCGCGCCCCGCGCGCCGTCGATCGGCCGCGGCGTGGACCTCAGGCGAGCACGACGGCGCTCCCCCTCCCGGCGCGGCGGCGGTGGAAGCGGCCCGCGAGCACGACCACGACCACGCAGAGCGCGCTGTTGGCCGCGGCGACGGCGTAGAGCGCGGAGCCGGCGAGCAGGTTCACCCCGGCCGCGTGGGCGAGCAGGAGCAGCGGGGCGCAGGCGGCGTACGCCGCGATCTCCACCACGCGGTCCGGCAGGGTGGGCGGGGCGGAGGTGGCGAGCTGGCGCGCCGCGGCGCCGAAGCTGAGCCCGAGGAGGACGAGCGTGAGGACCAGGTGCAGGGCGGCGGCCCCGACGGGAAGGAGGATGCGGCGCATGGAGGGCTCCGGGAGAGGGAACGGATGGGGATCGTCACTCCACGATCGCAAGCGGCCGACCGTGCGCGGCACCCTTGCCGCGACGCCCCCAAATGCTACAGCCGCAGCGGGATAGCGCCTGGAGCGCGGACGCCGCCCTGCTCCTCCGCGGCCCCTCCGGACGTTCACTGAACGTCTGGAACCGTTCACGAGCGCGGAACGGCGCACGGAGATTGCATTGAGCTACGGGGCATACCACGCCGGTCCGGCGTGCCCCATCACGACCCATCGAACCGGAGGTTGCCATGCGTAGGCTCGCCACTGTCCTGGCCGCGCTCGCCCTGTCGTCCGTCCCACTCGCCGCGCAGGAGGGCGCGACCGCCCAGGCCGCCCCCACGCCGGCACCCGCCGTGGAAGCTCCCGCGCAGGCCGAGCGTCCGGCTCCGTCGCTGGCCGTGAGCACCGAGAAGATCCGTGAGGACATCCGTCAGGCCGACGAGAAGCGTGGGCAGGCCGACGTCGCGGCCGAGCGCCGCATGACGTCGCGCGACATGCTGTTCCTGGCCGGCGCGGTCGCGCTGGGCATCATCGTGGCGGCGCTGCTCCTGGACTGAGCCACACCGCACCACACGTCACCCGCGGCGCCGTGAAGCTCTGGATCGATGCCGACGCGGCGCCGCGCGACGTGAAGGAGGTCGTGTTCCGGGCGGCGCAGCGCCTGCGGCTGGAGGCGGTTCTCGTCGCCAACCGCAGGCTGCCCGTGCCTCCCGGGAACCCGTTCGTCTCCGCCGTGACGGTGGACGGCGGGCCCGACGTGGCCGACCGCTACGTCGCCGAGCACGCGGTGCCCGGCGACGTGGCGGTCACGGCCGACATCCCCCTGGCCGCCGCGCTGGTGGAGAAGGGGGTTCGGGTGATTGACCCGCGAGGCGAGGAGTACACGCCCGACAACGTCGCGGAGCGGCTCTCCGTGCGCGACTTCATGGACGGCCTGCGCGGCTCCGGCGTGGAGACCGGCGGCGCGCGTCCCTACGGCCCCCGCGAGAAGCAGGCGTTCGCGGGCGCGCTCGACCGCGTGCTCTCGCGTGCGATGCGGGGGTTGAAGTAGGGCGGCGGAGGGGATCCGTCCGCCGTCACGTACGACGCGACAGAGATCGGAGAAGCCGCCGCACCGCCTGCGATTGGTTCGATCGCAGGCGATGCCCGGGCTCCGACCACCGCTGGCGAGGCGGGCGACCTCCGCCGCTCCGCCGCTACACGCGCTACGACTCCGCGGCCTCCTCCGGCTCGTCGGGGAAGGGGTTCCGCGAGTAGACCTTCACGCTCTCCCACTTCCGGATCTCCACCTTTCCCGGCGCGAACCCGCGCGGCTTCCGCACGTCGGAGGCGCGGCAGAGGTGGACGTCGACCTTTCCGCGCGCGTCGCGGGCCTTGGAGTGCCACGCCGCGAGCTGCGCGGCGCACTCCACCACCTCGCGAGGGACGGCGGGCAGGCGGTCCGGGTTGCGGATCACCACGTGGCTGCCGGCGAAGCCCGAGGCGTGCAGCCACAGGTCGGCCGGCTCCGCGATCCCGAAGGTGAGGCGGTCGTTCTCCCGCGCGCCCTTCCCCACCAGGATCTGGAAGCCGTCCCGCTCGAAGGTGCGGTATCCCCTGCCTTTGCTCGCCACGTCCCCCGCTCCAGGCTGGTTCCCGTCGTTCCGGCCGCGCAAGGTAGCCGGCGCCTTCTCGCGGCGCGAGACCGGCCGGCGCTCGCGCTGCAGCACGTAGCGAAGGCAGACGGAGGTGGTGCCCCACACGGTCCGCTGCACCGTGCCCCACGGGTCGAAGCGCAGGCGCTCCAGCACGCGGATGGAGCCCAGGTTGTACGGCAGCACGTCCGCCTCCACCTGGTCCACGCCCATCTTCCGGAAGGCGAAGGCCAGCACGGCGCGCACGCCCTCGTCCGCCAGGCCGCGGCCACGCCAGGCCGGGAGAAGCTCGTACGCGAGCCGCGCCGCCCGCCGCTCGCGGTCCCACCCGTGGAAGCCGAGCGTGCCCACAACCGCCCCGCCCTGCCGCTCGCGCATGGTCCACCGGATCCCCGTTCCCTCCCGCTGCCCGGCCAGCATCCGCTCGACCACGGCGCGGGCGCCCTCCACGTCCACGCAGGGCTCCTTCAGGTACAGGCCCATCGTCTCCGCGTCGGAGTACAGCGGGAGCAGCGCCTCCGCGTCGGCGACGTCCAGCGGGACCAGGCGCAGGCGCGGCGTGTCGAGGGGGTGGAAGTCCATCCCGCCAAGGTGCGCGCCGGCCTCTCTCCCGGCAACACCGTGGTCCCCCTCCACGAGCCCTTGACCCTCACGCCGCGTGAGGCTTTAGCTTCCCCGCGTCGCCGGAAGGGAGGGCGGCGCAACCGCCGAGGGAGCCATGCACGCGAACGTCTACACCGTGGACCAGGTCTCCGCCGTCGCGCACGTCAGCGTACGCACGCTCCACCACTACGACCAGGTGGGGCTGCTCTCGCCCTCGCGGCGGAGCGCGGCCGGGTACCGCCTGTACGACGACGCCGACCTGCGTCGGCTGCACCAGGTGCTGGTCTTCCGCGAGCTGGGCTTTCCGCTGGACGCCGTGCAGAGGCTGCTGGACGCCACCGCGTTCGACCGGCGGGCGGCGCTGCGGGCGCTGCGGGCGCAGCGGGAGCTGCTGGAGGAGCGGGTCAGGAAGGGCGAGGCGGTCATCCGGGCCGTCGACGACGCGCTACGCGAGATGGAGGGAGGAACGGAAATGGACGCGACGAAGATGTTCGAGGGATTCGAGGAGCTGGACCACGCGAGGTACGAGCAGGAGGCCCGCGAGCGCTGGGGCCACACCGACGCCCACCGCGAGTCGGAGCGGCGCACGAAGGGCTACGGCAAGGACGACTGGCGGCGCATCCGGGCCGAGGGCGAGGCGGTGGAGGCCGCCCTGGCCGACCTGCTCGCGGCCGGCGTCGCCCCCGACGCGGCGGAGGCCATGGACGCCGCCGAGCGCCACCGGGAGCACATCGACCGCTGGTACTACCCGCTCACCCACGCCGCGCAGGTGGGGCTGGCGGAGATGTACCTGGCCGACCCGCGCTTCCGCGAGCACTACGACCGGCGCCGCGAAGGCCTGGCGGAGTACGTCGCCGCCGCCATCCGGGCCAACGCGGCCCGCGCCGGCGGATGAGGGGAGGGGCCGGCATCCATCGCATGGAGAGCCATCCGATCGTGTAGAGGTGCCGGCGGGACCGCCCCACACCGCCAGGCGTACGGGTGCGACCCAGGCCAGGCAACCAGCCCCGGACGGAGCCGGCACCCCGGACCAGGGGCCGCACGGATCCTCCCCGGCAAGCACGAGGAGCCGGCATCCATCGCTGGAATGCCGGCCCCTCGCGGGCGATCGAGATCGCCGCAATCACCCAACGAAATCCGCCTCCTCCGACGCGCCGCGCCTCAGTCGCGCCGCCGCTCGTAGGCGATGGCGCCCTCCTCGTCCTCTCCCTCCTCCGCCGTGCCCAGGAAGCGGAAGCCGCAGCGCTCCAGCACGCCGATGGAGGGCGCCAGCTCGGGCACGGTGTGGGCGATCACCCGCTCCACGCGGGGATCCGCGAAGGCGCGCGCCACCATCCCCTCGACGGCCTCGCTCGCGTATCCCCGCCGCCGGTGGGGCTCCAGCACGGCGTACCCGACCTCGACCGCGCCCTCCTTCGGCCCGCCCTTGTACCCGCCCACGCCCACCAGCGCGTCGGGCTCGCCGCCGGGCCCCTTCCGCAGGAAGTACTGGAGGTACCACCCGTCCGGGTCGCGCTCCACCGCGTCGAGCGTCCAGCGGATGGCGTCCGCGTCGTAGAGCTCGGGCGGCCACTGCGTGGGCGCCTCCACGCCCAGCAGCGCGGCCAGCGCCGCGGGACCCTCCAGGTCGGCGCGGAGCATGTCGGGCGTGGCGGGGACGAGCCGGAGGCGAGGCGTGTCGATCATGGGACGGGAGAGGATGGGGATGGGGATGGGCTCGGGTCATCTGCCACGCCCGCTCGTGCGGCGTGCGCACGGTGGGCGCCGCGCGGAGCTCCGCGAAGTCCACGGACGCCCCGTGCGGCGCCTCCTCGATGCGGTACGCGAGCGCGCCCGGGAGTGCCGGAGCAGCGCGCGCGGCGCGTCGTCCGTCGCGCTACTGCGCGGGCGCGCCGCCGCTCCGGATGGCCTGCAGGCGGGCCACCAGCTCGGGCGCCTGCGGGTCGATCTTCTGCATGGCCGCGAAGAGCGTGGAGACGTACGCCTTGCGCTGATCCTGCACGTCGGCCTGCGCCAGCACGCGTTGCCGCAGCTCGCCGAAGTACGCCTGGAGCGCCTGCGCCTCGGCGGCGAGCTGGTTGAGCTTCGCGTTGTCGGACGCGGCGCGGGCGGCATCCACCTCGGCCTTCAGCGCCGTGGCGCGGGCGCGCTTCCCGGCCGCCGCGGGGTCCAGCCGGTCCTGCGCGGAGAGGAGGAACGCGTCGAGGCGCGCCTCGGCGGCCTTCACGGCGGTGTCGGCCGACGCCTGGGCCTGGAGCTGCGCCAGGCGCTGCTGGATGCGGGTCAGCTCGCCGGTGTCGGCGGGCGCCGGGGCGGGAGCGGAGGCCGGCGCCTGGGCGGCGGCGGGAGTGGCGGCCACGGCGGCCGCGACCAGGGCCGCGGCGAGAAGCGTACGACGGTGCATGGTCCTCCAGGTAGGTACGGCGGTGCGTGGATAGAAACTAGCGTTTTATCTACCGTCCTCCCACCGAAAAGGTCCCCGCTCGCCACACCACGGCCGTCGCGCGCGCTCCGCGTGCGCCGGGAGGTCTCGACTCGCCGATTCGCGCTCAGGGGAGGTCCGCCCGTGCACGGTGCTCTCGCGCGTAGGCGGGCGCAGGAGAGGACGGCGGGCCGCCTTTGCCTTCGACGTGGTGCTGGAGGATCGACTTCCGACGCCGTGACCACGTCGGGCGGCCTCCTCCGTCGACCTCCTCCAGCCCTCTCCGTCCGACGCCCCGCCTCGCCTCGGCCGAGGCGGGGCGGGTCGCGCTACTGGATGAACCAGACGTTCTGGATCTTCCCGTCCTTCACCTCGTAGACGGCCACGGCGCGAAGCTCGGAGCCGTCCGCCAGCCCGGTGACCACCTCGTGGTCGATCACGAAGCTCCCCTGCACCATGCGGTTGGCGATGGCCACGTTCAGGCGCGGGTTCGCGGCGAAGAACCTCGTGTACTCGGCCCGAGCAGCGTCCTGGCCGGAGGAGAGCAGCCGGTCGGGGTGCGCGTAGAGCTTCATGTCGGGCGCGTACGTGGCCAGGAACGCGTCCACGTCGCGGCGGTTGTAGGCGTCCACCTGCGCCTGCACCACTCGCTCTACGTCCGTCGCCTCGGTGGCGGGACGCACGGCGGCCGGGGCGGGCGCGGCGGGCGGCGGCGCGGGGGCGCAGGCGGCGAGCAGCACGGCGAGGGCGAGAAGGCGAGGACGCACGGGGGTCTCCGGAAGCGAGTGGACGGGGTGGACCGGCGGGACGGCGTTCAGCGGCGGGCCACCACCAGGCGGTAGCCCAGGCCCAGCTCGGGCAGGTCCACGATGGCGGCGTTGCGGCGGGCCCAGGCGCCGCTCGCCACGTCCTCCGCCAGGCGCGCCATGGCGGGCCCCGCGTCGTGCAGCACGGCCAGGGCGGAGATGGCGCCGCGGACCCCCGGGTCCAGGTACGCGGCGGGCCGCGCCCAGTACGCGCAGAGGAACCCGTCGGTGCAGTCGCGTGGGACGGGCACGTCGGTCACCTCCGCACCGCCCAGCGCGTCGGCCAGCTCCGCGACGGGCGGGAAGGTGGCGCGGTCGCGGGCGATGATCCCGGGCAGGTAGTCGCGGGCGAGCCAGAACCCCTCGAAGTCCGGGTCCCAGGTCAGCAGGACGACCGTGGAGCGCGAGACGCGGAGCATCTCCGCGACCCCCGCGCGCCAGTCCGGCCAGTGGTGGATCGTGAGGATGCCCATCGCCGCGTCGGCCGCGCGGTCGCGCAGGGGAAGGGCGTCCGCCGTGGCGCGGACCACGGGCGCCGCGCCGGCGGGTCGCTGCGCCACCATCGCGGCGGAGGGCTCCACCGCCACCACGGTCCGGTCGGCCGGCTCGTACGACCCCGCCCCGGCGCCGACGTTCACCAGGGAGGCCGCGTCCCCCAGCGCGCGGTGGACCCTGGCCGCGATCCGCGGGTCGGGCCGGCGGTAGCGGCCGTACCCGCCGCCGATCCGGTCGTACAGCGCGCCGGGCGTCGCGGGACTCACCTCGCGGACCGACACTTCCGTCATCGGCTCTCCCCTCCCATCGCTTCGTGGGCTCCGCGGCGAATGCGGTACCGCGAGTAGACGCAGCCGGTGGAGAACGTCCGCGTCTCCGCCGGCTCCAGGTCCAGGCGCCGGGTCCCGCGGAAGAGCGGGATGCCGCCGCCGAGCAGCAGCGGGTGGACGTTCAGCCCCACCTCGTCCACCACGCCCGCGTCCAGCAGGCACGCCGCCAGCTCGCCGCCGCCCATCAGGCAGATTCCCCGCCCCTCGGCCTCCCGTAGCGCGCGGACGAACTCCGCGGGGTCCGACGACACCACCTCCACGCCGCGGCCGACGCCCGGGTCGAGGGTGCGCGAGAAGACGACGTTGCGGACGCCCGGGTAGGGGTTCATGCCCTTCTGCGCCGCGGCTTCCCAGGTGCGGCGGCCCATCAGCACGGTGTCCACCGTGGCCCAGTAGGCCGACATCACCGCCGCCACCTCGTCGCTCCACAGCAGCCAGTCCATCTCGCCGGCGGGGCCCGCGATGTACCCGTCGAGCGAGCACGCCGCGCCGTAGGTCACCGTCCGCATCCGTCCTCTCCAGGGTCCTGGTACGCCGCTGCCCGGTCCAAGGTGGCGCGGGGAGGTGCGCGGAGCAAGGAGGGCGCTGGAGCAAGACGTGGCGGCCGTAGCAGGTGGCACGAAGTCCGCATCGGTGCGATGGGGCGGACGGCGGAGACGCCGCGTCGGCGAAGCCCGGCCCGTCCGCGGCCTTCCGGAGAGGATCCCCATGACCGACTCGCACGTGCATCCCACGCCCCCTCCCGCCGGCCGGGGGAGGAGCGGCACCCTGCTGCTGGGGCTCCTGGTGCTGGTGGCGGTCGCGCTGGTGGCGTGGCTGCTCCTGGGCCGCGACCGCGACGAGGGCACCACCGTGAACGTGAACGTTCCCGAGGTGTCCGCGCCCAAGGACCCGAACGTGACCGTGGGAGAGGCGAACCCCTGAGCCCACCGATCGAGATCGCCCCGCGAGCCGGCACCTCGTGCGAGAACGGCCGGTTGCAACCGAGCCCGCGGGCGAGGCCCGGCGGCCATCGACCGCCCGACACCCGACGTCCTCCCCTTCCGTCACCCGTTCTCCATCCCCCGGTCCTCCTCCACCATGCTGCCGATCTCGTCCACCAGGGCGGCCAGGGCGGCGTTCTGCGCGCGAAGGGCGCGGACGTCGGGGGCGCGGCCGGGGAAGAGGATCGCGTCCAGGCGCGCGGCGAGCCCGTCCGGAGGGAGGGGGAGCTTCTCCAGCGCGGCGGCGAGCCCCTTCTCGCCCGGGAAGTACGCGCGGTTCAGGGCGAAGACGACCTGCACCAGTGATTGGACGACCTGCTGCACGATCGCGGCGGCGTAGATCGCGTCGCCCCGCTCCACCGCCGTCAGGTAGTGCGGGTTCCGCGGCCAGAACGCGGCCTCCGCCGTGAAGCGGTCCAGCAGGGCGCGGCGCAGCGGCGCGGGGTAGGTTCGGGTGGCCTCCTTCCAACGCGCCAGGTCGCCGCGTGGGTCCTCCACGATCCACATGGACCGCAGGTCGCCCAGCACCACGTGGTCGAAGAACCCCATCACCGCCCACACGGACTGCGTGCGTCCCACGCGCCCCTCCAGGCTCGCCGCCACGGCGGCGTCGATCGAGGGGACGCCGCGCAGCCAGCACTCCACCCGCGTCCGGCCGTGCAGGAAGTCCGTCCCGCACTGCGTGAACGGCTCGTCCTCTCCCCACGACGTCGCGCCCGCCGCCTGGCCCAGCGCCTGGGCGACGAGCTCCCTCCGCCGCGCCCCGGGCAGCACGTCGCGAGCGAAGAGGTGGACGTCCACGTCGGAGAGCGCGTCGGCGCGGCCCTTCGCGTGCGCGCCGCCGATCGCGATGCCCACCGGGCCGGGAGAGAAGGAGCGGAAGAGCGGGAGGAGCGCGCGGACCAGCGCGTCCGCGGCGGTCGAATCCACCGGGCTCCGCATCGTCGGATCTTCCACGGGAGGTGCGCGGCGGGAGGGCCGCGTCTACCCGAGCGCCAGGAAGCGCTTCGCCACCCGGATGTAGCGAAGGTCCTGCTCCTCCTCGGGAAGCGCCTCCGCCTCGGCGAGCAGGCGCTTCACGTGGCGGCCCAGGCGGGGCTCGCCCCAGCGGTAGCCGGTGGCCGCCTCGGCGCTGGGCGTGTTGGCGTCGCGCGCCGCCTCGATCAGCGCCCGCGCCGCCGCGGCCTCGAACCCCGGGTCCCACCGCGCCGGCAGCCCGAAACGCCCCGGCGGCACGTGGTCGCCCGCATCCTCCTTCACGAAAGCACGCGACATCGCCCCCCTCCTCCGTCCGTTTCGCCGTCCTCTCGTCCGAGAGATACCCGCGCGCGGACGGAGGGGCAAGACGGCTGCCGTCGGAGCGGTCAGCGCACCCCCTCGGACGGCGCCTCCACCCGGCGCAGCAGGTGCAGCGTGTGGCGGCGGACGGCCGCCCAGTCGGTGAGCTCGTGGTCCTGGCGGACGTCCGTGGGCAGCCCGTTCTTTCGGGCGATGCGCCGCAGCATCAGCCGCTTCAGGAAGCCGTAGCGCGTGTAGCGCAGCGCCCCCGCGACGGAGACGGCGAGCGCGGGGCTCCACCCCGCCGCCGCCAGGAAGGTGGTGAGGTATCCCGCGGCGGCGGCCCGCGACGCGTCGTCCGCGCGCGCGGCGCTCATGCTCACGGACAGGAAGGCGCAGGGCACGCTCTCCAGCGCCTCGCGGTGCCGCTGGACGAAGCGGAGCACGGACGCCGGGTGCTTGCCGAAGTGCACCGGCGCGGCGACCAGCGCGGCGTCGAAGTGGACCACGCCGTCCGCGAGCGGGTGCTCGGGGTCCAGCAGGACCGGGTCGAAGCCGGCGTCGCGGGCGTGGCCGGCGACCGCCTGGGCGATGCGGCGGGTCTGCCCCTCGACGGTCGAGTAGACGATGAGAAGGGTGGGCATGGCGCGGGCTCCGGTCTGGCCCGCCCCGCCCGCCCGCGGGGCCGCGGGGCGTGCGGAGCGGAGAGGCACCGGGTCCAGCTTATGCCCGCCGGGGCCGTGCGGGTGTCCGGCGGGTCCCGCCGCCGCCGTCGGGCGACCTCCGTCCCCGCTCCGTCACTCGTGCCGGGGCTGGGGGCCCGAGGACACCAGCGCCCCCGTCTCCCGCTGCACCCGCACGGACCACGTCTCGCCGTCCCCCGCGTTCCGGCCCGTCTCCCGGAAGACCACCACGTCCCCCTCCACCCTGGCGGGCTCGAAGGCGTTGAAGTGGCCCTCGCGGTACAGGTCGCCGTGCCGCCAGAGGAAGCGCCCGGCGCCCAGGTCCACCGCGCCCACGAACCCGATCCCGCTCACGTACGCCGTAGTGCCCGCCACCACCGGCGCGGCCACGTTGAAGGCGGGGAACGGAACGGACCACAGCACGCGCGTGGCGGCCGAGTCGAGCATCGCCACCATCGCCGACCCGCTCTCCTGGTCGGTGACGCCGTAGACGAGCAGCATCCCCCCCGGCGCCCTTCCGTGCCACACCGCCTCGACTGACGAGCCCTGCTGCACCGGGAGACGGACCGCGCCCCCTCCACCCGCGCCCGCCAGCGACCCGTCCGCCATCACGCGGACCCCGGCGTCGCCCAGGTCGAAGTGCGCCGGCTCGTGCTCCGAGGAGGGACGGGCGCGGGAGACGACGGACGTCGGCTCCTCGCCGCGCGGCGCGCAGGCAGGGGACGCGACGGTGAGCAGGGCGGCGAGGAGCGGGAGCGTGCGGATGCGCATTCGGCCGATGCCTGAGGATGGTTGCCGGTTCTCGGAAGACGGCTCGGCGCGCGGGAGGCCGGCGGCGGGAGGCGGCCGCCTCCGCCGTCCACCACGGCGAAGCCGCGCCGCGCGTCACACGCGGTCGAGCGGGAGGTGCGGCTCCGGCGGCAGCTCCACGGCGACCGCGTCCCCCGGCCGTACCTCGCCGCCGGAGAGGACCACGGCCATGATGCCCGACTTCCGCACCAGCCGCCCCTCCGCGTCGCGGTCCAGCACGGCGGACATCAGCCCCGCCTGGAAGCGGTCGAGCTGCGTGCAGGGGTTCCGCAGGCCGGTCACCTCCACCACCGCCTCGTCTCCAAGCCGCAGCCGGGTGCCTCGCGGGAGGGAGAGGAGGTCGACCCCCCGCGTGGTGACGTTCTCGCCCAGGTCGCCGGCGTCCACGCGGAACCCGGCGCCGCGAAGCTCGTCGTGGAGCTCGGCGTGGATCAGGTGCACCTGGCGCAGGTTGGGCTGAGAGGGATCCTGCTTCACGCGCGAGCGGTGCTTCACCGTGGCGCCCATGTGGGCGTCGCCCTCCACCCCCAGCCCCGCGAGCAGGCGGACGAAGAGATGGTTCTTCTTGGTGAACGTATGGCGGGGGCTCAGGCTCACCGCCGTCACCACGCCCCCGCTCACGCGGCGGGCTCCCCGCGCAGCAGGTCGCGAAGCTCCTCGGTGAGCCGCTCCACCAGGTCCGGGCGCCCGTGGAAGGCGGCGGGGGTGTTCTGGAACGAGGCGATGCGCCACCCGCCCTCCAGCCTCACGGCGACGAGCGTCTGCACCGCGTTCACGTCGGGGTTCAGCGCCGACGCGCCGGGCGGCACCATCCCCGCCACCGCGCGCAGCAGCGCCACGTCCGCCGAGAGCGGGCGCACCGAGCGCACCTTCCCCACGAAGGAAGCCGTGGGGTGGTGCGCGAAGATGCGGCCCAGGTCGGCGCGGATCCCCTCCGGCCCCTCGTGCGAGCTGCCGTCGAACCCCACCACGCCGCCGTCCGGGGCGAAGAGCGCGGCCATGGCGCCGGCGTCGCGCGCGTTCCAGGCGTCCAGCAGCTCCCGGTACAGGGAGCGCACCTCGCGCTCGTCCTCCATGCGGTCTTCCTCCGGTGCGCGGCCGTCCGTCGGCGGGCGCGGAAAGGGGGATGGTGGAGGCGCGGCACTCGCGAGCCGCGTTCCACCCGGCGTCGCAGGTCGGTGGCCCGGGGAGCCGCGGCTTCGGGGCCCATCGTACTCTTCGGGCGGAGACGCCGTCGCGCGGGGGACCGGGTACGGCGGGCGGATCAGGCGAATGTGTTCGTCACCACGGTGCTCTGCACGATCCTACCGCCGCGGACCAGCGCGTACCCGGTCTGCTTCCCCACCGTCTTCCAGGTGTTGGACGGGTTCTCGAACGCCCACAGCTCGTCGCCCTCCTGCGCCTGGGCCTTCAGCTTCTGCCAGGCCATGCGGATCCGCAGCGCCGCCATGGGCGACAGGTTGCGGTGGGACGACGTGGGGCCGTTGCCGGCCTTCTGCGTGAGCCAGTCCTTGGGGATCTTCATGGGGCGTACTTCCGGGTGCGGCGGGGGCGGACGGAGAGCGACGCGCCCGGGCCCCGGCGCCGCCGCGAAGGGCGGAGGCGCCGGGGCGCGGGGAGGGAGCGGAGCCCGGCGGGGCCGGGGCGGCCGCTACCGGGCGGGGGCGGCCGTGGAGTCGGGCGACGCCGCGCGGGCGGCGATGCCGGCGCGCTCGCCCTGCTCGCGCGACTGCCGGGTGTACGTGTCCTCGAACGGGGCCTTGATCGCGTCCCAGAGCGACCGCGACGACTTGCCCTCGAGCGCGCGCTGGTACGCAGCGTCGTACGCCTGCTTGTTCCCGGTCATCGGACTCCTCCTGAGAGAGTGTGCCGAACCGTTCCCCGCAAGGGATCGCGTGCGGGGTCGCGACGCCGTTCCCGTGTTCCGGCGGCAAAGACGCGCCGCGCCGGAGGCGGCGGGTGGCTCCGCGGGCGGCTGGCCCGGGGACCCACCGGCGGAAGCTCCGCGCCGCGACCCTTCCGCGGCGCGGCTCCCCCTCCCGCGGCTACGCCTCGGTGGCGGCGGGCTCCTGCTCCTGGACCACGACCGGCGCCTGGGACGAGCGGGGCGACTCGCAGACCAGGGCCACGGCCTCCTCGAGCAGCTCCGGGCGCAGGCGCGGGTAGAAGCTGCGCGCGCACTCCTCGATCTCCGTGCGCGAGGAGCCCGGCCGCACCGAGGCGCGGATCGCCCGCACGCGTGCCTCCCGGAGCAGGCGTGCCGTGTTCTCGTCTCGGCGCGCGCGCGCCGCCGCCATCTCGCTGGCCAGGTCGATCATGGACACCGTCACCTCCGGGAGAGGGATTTCCGACGACTTCACGTAGGGAAGATAGCACATCCGCCCGGATTTCGCCTGCCCCGAGCACACGCACGCCCCCGCCCCCCGGTGATACGCGGTCCCGCCAGAATGGCCTAAAAGCTCGTATAACAACAGTTTGCGAAGCGTTCCGAACGCCGCCGGAGCGCGTCTGGAGGCGCTTCCGGGGCGGCAGCTACGCGGAGAAGCATAATCCTTGCGTCGGTGGGCGGGCTCGGGGAGGGAGCCATTCACAAGTTCGGAAGAGGATACGGCAATGGATGAGAAGGTCGAAGGCACCGTAGAGCGCTTCATGGAGGACAAGGGGTTCGGCTTCATCAAGCCGGACAGTGGCGGCAAGGACGTCTTCGTCCACCACTCGGCCATCAAGTCCACCGGCTTCCGGACGCTCGCGCAGGGACAGCGTGTGAAGTTCAAGCTGGTGCAGGACCCTAAGGGTCCGCGGGCCGAAGACGTGGAGCCGATGGACCACTAGCACCCGGGCTCCTCCCCCGGCCGTCCGGCGCCTCGCGCGCCGCGGCCGGGGACCGCGCCGGCCGTCCCCGAGCGGGGCGGCCGGCGCGCGGCGTTCCATCCCCTATGCCGGCTGCCGACGGGCCCAGAGCGCCCGGTAGCTGCGCCCCAGGTCCCGCAGCGACGCCCCCAGCCCCAGGAACCCCGCCGCCCGCCACGCCGCCAGCAGCAGGAGCTGCAGCAGGATGATGCGGCCGTCGAAGCGCAGCGATGCCACCCCCGCCAGGATCAGGTTCAGGTTCAGCAGGCACGCCCCGATGGCGGCCGGCACCAGCAGCACCCCCGCGAAGAACGCTCCCGCCACCGCCAGCTCCGCCAGCGGGATCGCGACCGAGAGCACCCGGTCCGCCCCCACCTCCACCAGCAGCCCTGCCACGGGGCGGTACGCCTCCAGCGGCGCCGGGGTGCTCCCGTCCGCCACGGCCCGGAGCAGGCCGCGCAGGGGGTTCTCCGTCAGCCACCCGCCCCGCACCTTCGCCAGCCCGAACTGCAGCCACACGGAGCCCAGGTAGACGCGCAGGACCAGCCACAGGGGGGAGGCCAGCGGGCTGGCGAAGAGCAGCCGCGCGGCGGCGCGGGCCCGGTCGGGTACGGTGGGAGCGTGCATGGGGACTTCTCCTGGCCTGGGGATGCGTGGTACGCTCCACGCTCGTACGACCAGTGTAGGACCGCGCAGGATGCGGGTCAGTAGGAGGAAGCTCTCATCGTGTGGGGGGTCCGGCGTACGAGCGGTGGGGAATCGCCCCACGGGCACGGGCCGGAGGGCGCGTCAGGACGGGGCGCCGCCCGCTTCGCCGGGGGCGTCCGGGGCGGTGGGGAGCACCAGGGTGAAGGTGGTCCCCTCCCCCGGCACGGTGTCCACGCCGATCGAGCCGCCGTGCGCCTCGGCGATGCCCTTCACGATGGAGAGGCCCAGCCCCACGCCGCGGCGGTCGGCGCCGTCCGCCTGCCAGTAGCGCCGGAAGAGGTGGGGCACCAGCTCGGGCGCGATCCCCGGCCCGGTGTCCGCCACGACGAAGCACGACGTGCCGTCGCCGCCCCGGCGCACCTCCACCGTCACCTTGCCGCCGGACGGCGTGAACTTCAGCGCGTTCCCCACCAGGTTGCCGATCGCCTGCAGCACCCGGTCGCGGTCCATCCACACGGGGGCGTCCTCCATGGCGCCGCACCCCAGCGCGACCCCCTTGTCGGCGGCGGCCATGGCGGCCTGCTCCGCGGCCTCGCGCGCCACCGAGGCGGAGGAGTGGCGCTCGCGCTGCAGGGTGAGCCGGCCGCTCTCGATCTGGGTGATGTCCAGCAGGTCCTGGATCAGCCGGTTGCCGCGCTCGGCGGCGCGGCGGATGATGGCGGCCTGGGTGCGCTCGACCTTCATCGCCTCCGGGAGCAGGTCCAGGAGGAACGACGCGCCCATGAACACGGTGTGGATGGGGTTGCGCAGGTCGTGCGAGACCACGCCCAGCATGTCGTCGCGCGCGCGGGTGGCGTTGCGGGCGGAGGCGTAGAGGCGGGCGTTCTCCACCGCCAGGGCGGCGCGGCGCCCCAGCTCCTCGGCCAGGCCGCGGTCGGCCTCCTCGAACGGCGCCCGCCGGGCGCCGCGCACGAACGCCACCGTCCCCAGGATCTGTCCCCCGGTCTCCAGCGGGGCCACCAGCACCGAGCCCAGGGAGAGCTCGCGGACCAGGGCGGCGTGCTCGCGGCCGCGGTTCAGCGTCTGGATCCACGCCTCGTCCAGCCCGTTGAGCAGCAGCGAGCGGCCGCTCTCGATCACCCGCGCCTGCGGGCCGCCGTCGCCGGGCAGGGGCGGGAAGCGGCGGGCGCGCTCGAAGAGCTCGGCCTCGCGCTCGGTCTCGCAGTGGCAGGCCGCCACGCGCTGGAACTCGCCCCCCTCCAGAACGTCCACCATCACCATCTCGGCCATCTGCGGCACCGCCACCCCCGCGATGGCGTGCAGCGTCTCCTCCACCTCCAGCGAGGAGGAGAGGGCGCGGCCGGACTCGGCCAGGAGCTGCAGCGCCTCCACGGCGCGCTTCTGCTCCGTCACGTCGGCGAAGCGCACCAGCGCCCCGATGACCCGGCCGTCGCGCTCCAGCGGCGAGGTGGCGAAGTCCACCGGCACGGGCGAGCCGTCGCGGCGCCAGACCACGTGCCCCTGCACGTGCAGCCCGCGCCCGCCGTTCGCCGCCTCGACCAGCGGGCACTCCTCGCGCGGGAAGGGCGTGCCGTCGGGATGGGAGTGGTGGAAGAGGGCGTGGGCCTCGCGCCCCACCATCTCCTCGGGCGCGTAGCCCAGCAGCAGCCCCGCGGCGCGGTTGGCGAAGACGATGCGGCCCTCGCGGTCGATGGTGTAGACGCCGTCCGGGGTGGCGTTCAGGAACTCCTGGCGCTCGCGGTTGCTGCGCTCCAGCGCCTCGGCCGTGCGGCGCGAGGCCTCCAGCGCCATCCGCAGCTCCACCTCGCGCTGGGCGGACGCGGCCAGCTCGCCCAGCACCTCCACCTCCGCCGCCGTCCAGTCCCGCGGCACCACGTCGATGGCGCAGAGCGCCCCCACGCGCTGGCCCTCCACCACCAGCGGCACCCCCAGGTACGCGGCCACGCCCAGCGACTCCACCGTGGGCACGTGGCCGTACACGGGGTGCCCGCGCGCGTCGGAGATGACGAGCGGCTGCCCGGGGGACGAGTCGGCGACGGTGTGGTGGCAGAAGGTGCGGCCCGTCAGCTCGCGCGTGGTGGCGACGGGCTCCGGCAGGCCGGTGGCGGCCTTGTAGAAGTCGCGCTCCTCGTCCACCAGCGACAGGAAGGTGGCGGGCACGCGCAGCAGCCGCGCCGCCAGCCGCGTCAGGCGGTCGAAGGCCGGCTCCGGAGGCGTGTCCAGCAGGCCCGTGGCGCGCAGCGCGGCCAGCCGCGCGGGGTCCCGCACGACCCGATCGACGTGGTCCATCCCGGGTGAGGACATCGTGGAACGGCCTTCTCCGCGTGTGGGGGATCGTCGCCGCCTCCCACAGGCAAGAAGCGGGCACTCCGCGCGCGCCGTCGCGGCGGGAGGCCCGTTCTACGGCGCCGCCAGCGGCCCTGGGCGCCCGCTGCGGCCGCGTGTGCGCAGTCGGGTCCGATGCGCTTGCGTCGTCGGTGGGGCCTCCGGTAAACTCCTGGATCCTTCCGCCGTTTCCCCCCGCTTCCCCGCGCTCCCCTCCCATGCCCTCTCTTCGTGCGCTCGCGGCCGTGCCGCTGGCCTGTATTGCGCTCCTCTCCTGCGACTCGCCGACGGAAGGTGGGGCCGCGGCTCCACGCCTGGCCGCCGGGGCGACGGTGACCGGACACCTGCAGCGAGGCGACACCGCCGTCTACCGCGTGGAGGCGATGACCGCCCCCGTCAGCCTGCTGCTCCAGGCGCGCAGCGGCGGCCCCGCCGACACCCTGACCGCCGAGCTGCTGAACGCCTCGGGGACGGTCGTGGAGCGCGTGTCCAGCGTGGGGACCGACACCTCGCTCGTCATGCAGGCCACGGAGCTGAGGCAGGTGCCGCAGGGCGAGTCCTGGCGGGTGCGCGTCAGGGGCCACAGCGGCGACGACGCCGGCCCCTACGCGCTCCGCCTGTACGTGTTCGACCCTGCGCCCGAGAGCGTCCCCTCCGCGATACAGATCGGGCAGACGGTGGAGGGCGAGCGGCTGGAGGTGGATGGTGACGTGGACGAGTTCACCGTGGAGGGCCGCGCGGGGGAGACCTGGATCCTGTTCGGGCAGTACATGGGCGAGTGGGGGCCCCTGGGCATGGAGCTGGTGGACCCGGTCGGCGCCCGGATGGGAAGCCTGGCGGCGTACCAACGGAGCGGGGGGCTGGAGGACAGCGCCACCGGCCGCGTCGTGCTCCCCCGCGCCGGGACCTACCGGGTGCGCGTCTCCACCCCCTCCCCGCTCGCGCGGGGGCTGTACCGCTTCCGGCTGGACGCGGTGGACCGCGGGCCCGAGACGGCCCCTGCCACACTCACCCCCGGCGTGGTGGCCGAGGAGGCGATCGGATCGGTGGGAGACATCGACGAGTTCACCTTCTCGATCGGCGCTCCCATGCAGGTGAACCTGTTCTTCCAGCTCCGCACCGGGCTGGCCGCAGGCGTGGTGATGGAGCTGCTGCGCGGGGAGCAAGTGCTGGGGCGCACCACTCTCTGGGGGCCCACCGGATCGATCGACGACGTCGCCACCGGCCCGGTGGCCCTCACCGAGGCCGGCACGTATACCGTACGGGTGAGCGGCGCGCCGGGCGCGTCGCAGCAGGCGGCCACGGGCACGTACCGGCTCGAGATGTACCCTATCGACCCGCGGCCCGAGACGGGCGCGGCGGTGGCGGTGGACGGCCCCCCGGCGGCGGGCGCCCTGGACCGTCCAGGCGACCGCGACGACTACGCCTTCCAGGCCCGGCAGGGGCAGCACCTGATCGTACAGCTCTCCGGCCAGGGATCCGCCGTGGCGGTCCGGGCGTCGCTGAAAGGGCCCGCCGGCAACGAGCTCTCCTCTACGCATCAGGACGGCCCCGGCACCGCGTACGCGAAACGGGTCACGATCGCCGCCACCGGAACGTACGTAGTCTCGGTGGATGCGCCTACGTTCCGCCTGCAGGCGACCGGCCCGTACACCGTCCGCGTCTACTCCGTGAACTTCGAGCCCGAGCACGTTCCCGCGACCATCGGGCTGGGCCAGGTGGTGACCGGGGAGCGGATCGACTACCCGGGCGACGTGGACGTCTTCACCTTCCGCGGCCCTGCCGGCGCCGAGGTGGACCTGTTCGCTGGGGCCGACGGGGGCGCGGTCATGGCGTGGGTGCCCCCGGTCGAGGGAGAGTCGTTCTTCCGGTGGGTCAATTCGCAGCAGCCCGAGCTGGACGTGCGGAGCACGGGGCGCTTCCGGCTTCTCGACGCCACGTACAGCGTCATGGTCGAAGGGGAGCCGACCGTGGGATACCGGCTGCGGCTCCACCCCATCGACCGCCGCCCCGAGGGCAGGGCCGCCGCGTACACGCTCGGCGACACGATCCGCGGCGAGTCGGTGTACCCCATGAGCGACATCGACGAGTACACCTTCACGCTCGCCGCCGCTGCCACGCTCACGCTGCACTGGAAGACGTCCATCCCGCCGCCGTCGCCCCCCACCTCCCTGGTCCACGTGCACTTCGTGAACGACGCTACGGGAGAGGACTTGGTCGCGTTCCTGGACCGTGCGGAAAATCCGGTGCCGATCCTCGTGCAGCTCGCCGCGGGGCGTTACCGGCTGCGAGTCTGGCACCCGTATCTGATCGGGTCCTCCTCGACCGCGGAAGCGAATCGCCACCGGGAGGTGCGCTACGAGATCGCCCTTACTCCGTAGGAAGCCGCACGGGCGCCCCGCCTTCGGCGGGACGCCCGTGCCCAAACCGCCGACCGGGAGGCCTCTCCCGCGGCCTCTCCACCCGCCGCTCAGCCCTCCGACGCATCTCCGCGCGGGACGACGCCCACCGGCTCCAGCGCCCGCCGCAGCCCCCGCATCTCGTCCAGCAGCTCTCTCGCCGCCGCCAGCGCCGCCGGCTCCCCCGCGGCGATCTCCTCCGAAGCCACCGAGGCCGTACCCGTCCCCTCCGTGGCGGGAGCGGGCTCGCCGGGGTCACCCAGCCCCGCGTCGCGGTGCAGGCGCACGCGCTCCCGGATCACGTCGCGGATCTCCTCGGCGTTGTCCACGCCGCGGAAGAAGGCCTCGTGCATGGTCTCGCCGGCGCTCCCCTGCCCGCCCTCTCCCCCGCCCGACCCGCCGCCGGCCGTGCTCACCTGCACGTCGGCGATCCCCAGCAGCCGCTGCAGGGGGTTCTGGCGGATGGAGATCTGCTGGATGTTGGCGAAGGTGACGGTCTTCTCGCGGATGGAGAGGATCCCCTCGCGGATGCGCAGCGCGCGGTCGGAGAGCATGTACCAGCGCAGCTCGAAGTCCATCCGCAGCACCGCCAGCGACAGGACGAGCTGCGCCACGAACCCCGCCCACGCCAGCCCCTCCGCGCCCAGGATCACGGCGCGCCCCAGCGGATCGTTCACGTCGTCCAGCAGCCGGGCCACGGCGACCAGGCCCCCGATCAGGCCCACCACGGTGCCCACCTGCCGCGCCGCCCACAGCGCCAGCCGGTAGCGGTAGTAGTTGGGCGCCGCCCGAAAGACGCGCACCAGCCGCCCGCCGCCCGGAACGCTGGGCTCGGCGGGAACGCGCAGGAAGCGCAGGAGCCAGCCGCGCGCGCCCTCACCCATGGCCGCCCTCCGCGTCCGCGCCGGCCGGCAGCGCGCGCCGCAGCGAGCGAACCTCGGCGGCGATGTCGCGCAGCACCTCGGCGAGCTGGTCCGCCGAGGCGCCCGGGAGCGCCCCGGCCGCCTCCCCCGCGCCGGCCGACGTCCGGTCGCGCGCGCCCCGCATGCGGGAGTAGAGGAAGTCGCGCACGGCGCCGAAGCGGGGCAGCCCCTCGATGGTCATCTCCGCCGCCGCGCTTCCGCTGGCCGTCTGCACCTGAATCTTCGCCAGCCCCAGCCACCGCTCCACCACGTTGCTGGTCAGGTGGATGTCCTGGATGCGCGCGTAGGTGAGCGACACCTCGCGCCGGAACAGGATCCCCCAGCGCATGGTGATCCCCTCCTGGTCCACCTCGTAGCGCAGCGTCCGGTAGCGGAACCAGTGGTACAGCAGCAGCACCGGGAACGCCGGCCCCGCCAGCAGCGAGGCCAGCGCGTAGTACTTCATCAGCGCCGCGTCGGGCGCGAGCGTCGCGGGCAGGCGGCCGAAGGGCTCGGCGTCGGCTTCCGCGGCCGGAAGGGGCGACGCGGGCGGGCGGGTGACGGCGGTCGTGGTGTCGGTCATGGCGGTCCGGGGAGGGGGTCGGCCGGGGACGGTGAGGCCTCGCGCACGCCCCTCTACGGGTGCGGGGCGCGGATGGTTGCGGTGCTCTGCCCCTCCTCCCGGCGGGGAGGGCGGCTTCTCCGCGTCGGAACCTCGGGCCGGAGGTCGTCCCCCGCAACCCGCACCCGGCGCCGCGCTCCCCCGTACGGGTCGGCCCCTCCGGTCTCCTCGCCGTCATCGGCGGCCCGTGGGAGGACCGCTCCTGTCACGCGCCGTGGCGGACCGGGGCCGGCGCGGGCGCAACACGCTCCCCCGCCACCTGTCGGTCGCCGTGACACGGTGTCTCGGGGCGCTACACATCCGCGCCGCGCGAACGGGGGCGGCGGAGGCCGGAATCCGCGCTAAACGCATGCTCCAGCACGGTTTGTCCCACTTCCCTCCCGCGTGCGCGGGCTTCGGCCCCGGCGTTGCCTCAGGAGGTGCCCGGACGAGACGACGGACGACCGGCGGCGGGCCAACCTCCTGGCCCCTTCCACCACGTCCGGCGCGGATCACAGAGGGCGGCATGAAGCGATCGATCTGGGCGGCCACGCTGGTGGCGGCCGCGGCGTGCGGAGGCGGCGGCGCGGTGGGGACCGGCGAGGGCCCGGTGGAGACGGGGCAGCCGGTGTTCACCGCGCTGAGCGTATCTCCCCAGCAGGGGTCCGTGGAGGTGGGCGGATCGTTCCAGCTCTCCGCGCTGCCGATGGACGCGGCGGGGCGGCCGATGAACGGCCTTCCCGCGCCGGCGTGGTCCACCGGCGACCCGGCCCGCGCCCGGGTGGACGGCACCGGCCGCGTGACCGGCGTGTCCGCGGGGCCCGTCACCATCTCCGCCGCGCTCACCGCCGGCGGCGTCACCCGGACGGCGTCGGCCCAGCTCACCGTCGTGGCTCCGACCCCGACGCAGACGTACGCGTCGCTGGAGGTGAACCCGCCCGCGGCGATCGTCTCCGTGGGCGGCAGCGCCACGCTCACCGCCATACCGCGCGACGGCTCCGGCGCGGCGATCCCCAACCTTCCCGCCGCGTCGTGGAGCAGCGGCTCCCCCGCGGTGGCGTCGGTCAGCGGCGCGGGCGTCGTGACCGGCGTGGGCGCCGGGACCGCGATCGTGACGGCGACGCTCACCGCGGGCGGCGTCACGCGCACCGCCACCTCCGCCGTGACCGTGCCGACGCCGCCGGGAACGGGGACGGGCACGGCTCCGAACGCGGCCACCGTGCGCGGCATCGGCCACTCCTTCTCCCCCTCCACCGTCACCATCGCCACGGGCGGCACGGTGACGTGGATGATGGTGGACGAGGAGCACGACGTCACCTGGCAGGGCGCCACGCCTCCGGGGGGCGACATCCCCAAGATGGACGAGGACGAGTCCGCCTCGCGCACCTTCCCCGTCGCCGGCACCTACACGTACCGCTGCGTGCGGCACGAGAGCCACGTGGAGACCGGCACCGTCATCGTCCAGACCCCGGGCACCGGCGGCGGCGGTGGGGCGACGCCCGTGCTGACGCTGGTGACGGTCTCGCCGGCCGCGCCCGCGGCCACCGTGGGCGGCACGGTGCAGCTCACCGCCACGCCGCGCGACCAGGCGGGCGCCGCCATGGCCGGCGTCTCCGCGCCGGCCTGGACCTCCAGCGCCCCCGGGGTCGCCACGGTGAGCGCGTCGGGCGTCGTGACGGGGGTCTCCGCGGGGACCAGCGTGGTCACGGCCACCCACACGCACGCCGGCTCCACCCGCAGCGGCAGCGTCACCGTCACCATCTCCGCCACCGGCACGGGGGGCGGCGGCACCGGGGGCACCAGCCCCGGCACGGCCACGGTCACCACGCCCGGGGATACGTTCTCCCCCGCCAACGTGACCATCGCGGTGGGCGGCACGGTGTCGTGGCGGATCTCGGGCGGGAGGCACAACGTGAGGTTCACCGGCACGGTGGTCCCCGCGGGCGGCCACATTCCCGACACCGAGAACGCCACCGTGTCGCGGACGTTCTCCGCGGCGGGCAGCTACCCCTACGCCTGCACGCGGCACAGCGGAATGTCGGGCACCGTCACGGTGCGATAGACGAGACGGACCGGCGGGACGGCGCTCACTGAACGATCGACCACCACGAAGGAGAACGACCATGCGCACCATCCATCGCACCCTGCTCGCCGCCGGCCTGGGCGCGGCCCCCCTGATCGTCCTGGCCGCCACGGCGAAGGCGGACACCGCCCCCGTCACCCACGAGGTGCGGATGATCGCGGCCGGCACCGCCATGCGCTTCGAGCCGGCGGCGCTCACCATCAAGCCCGGCGACCGCGTGCGCTTCGTGAACGTCTCCGGCGGTCCGCACAACGTCTCCTTCGACCCCGCCCGGGTGCCCGACGACGTGGAGCGGGTGCTGAGCGCGGCCATGGCGCAGCAGATCCAGCCGCTCTGGGGCCCGCTGATGAGCGACGCCAACGCGTCCTACACGATCGCCTTCACCGGCGTGAAGCCGGGCACGTACGAGTTCTTCTGCATGCCGCACATGGCGATGGGGATGAAGGGCACGCTCACCGTCCGCTGAAGCGCCGCCGCGGGCCGGCACCGTGGCGGCCCGCGCCCTTCCCCGCCCCCGGAGCCATGACCGTGTCCAGACCGCTGCGCGCCGCGTGCGCCACCCTCGCCCTGCTGGCCGTGCACGCCACCGGCGCGTCCGCCCAGTCGCTGCTGGAACGCCCGCCCATCCTGCACGGGGGCTGGGTGGGGAACGGCGGACAGCTCTACTTCAACTTCCTGCACCGCTTCAGCGTGTCCCCGTCGCCGGAGCGAAAGGTGTCGAACGTCCCCACCTTCACCATGGCGGTGGGGCTTCCGCTCCGCACGGTGGCGGGCGCCAACTACGCCACCAACTCGCAGCTCGCGCCGCGCTACCCCAACGAGTGGGAGTTCTTCGCCCGCACGGCCGTGCTGCAGCAGGACCGCGGCGCGCCGCTGGACCTGGCGGGGATGGTGGCCTACAACCTCTCCGCCGAGGGGCTGGACGGAGAGGTCACGGCGGCGCGCAGGATGGGGAACCTGCGGCTGATCGGGATCGCGCGGGTGCTGGCGGACCCGCTGGAGGCGGGGAACCGGCGCTACGCGGTGGGGGGAGGAGGCACGGTGCGCGTCTCCCGCTACGTGGCGCTGGCGGGCGACGTGGCCACGCTGGTGGAGCGCCTGGAGGGCGAGCGCGTGGCCTGGAGCGCGGGGCTGCACCTGGCGCTGCCCCACACGCCGCACACGCTCTCGCTCCAGGCCTCGAACACCAACGCCAACACGCTGCAGGGCTCCTCGCGCGGCGAGGCGAAGGTCCGCTACGGCTTCGAGTTCACGATCCCCGTCACGCTCTCCCGCTGGTTCGGCGGCGGGGCGGCGGCGGCCGCGGCACCGGGCGGGCACGCGGCGGCACCCCCGGCGGCGGCGACGCCGTCCGCCACGAACGTCGCCGGCCCCGTGACCGAGGCGGGGATCAAGGGGATGGCGTTCACCCCGGCCCGCATCGAGATCGCGGCCGGGACCACGGTGGAGTGGAAGAACGACGACCCGCTCGCGCACACGGTGACGGCGGCGGACGGGTCCTTCGACTCCGGCCCCATCGAGCCGGGCCGCACCTGGAGCCATACCTTCTCGCGCCCCGGCACCTACGACTTCCGGTGCACGCCGCACCCGTTCATGAAAGGCGTGGTGGTGGTCCGATGAAGATCGCGACGATGAACCTCAAGGCCGCGTACTGCTTCTCCTGCTCGGCGCTGTCCCTGGTGATCCTGCTGGGGGCGTGCTTCTCGGACCACGTCACCACCGCCGGCGGCGGCCCGTCGGGCGCGGAGCTGTGCGCCGGCAACCAGCCCAACGTGGTGCGCGTCCGCGACTTCGCGTTCGAGCCCGCCACCCTGAACGTGCCCGCGGGAACCACGGTGACGTTCGTGAACTGCGACACCGAGACGCACACCAGCACCTCCGACACCAACGCGTGGGACTCGGGCTCGCTCTCGCCCGCCACGACGTTCCAGCGCACCTTCCCCTCGGCCGGGACGTTCCCGTACCACTGCGACCCGCACCCGTTCATGAAGGGCACGGTCGTCGTCTCCTGACCCGGCACGGAACGGCGTCGGACGGAGAGACGGAGGGGCGGCGCCCGTGCGGGTGCCGCCCCCTCGCGCGTCGTCCACCCACCGCGTCCGCTCCCTGCCCGTCCGACGCCTCCGCCCCCCGGCGGCGTCGATGGCGGGGGGAAGGGCGAGGACCGCCGTCGCTCCGGGTCACGCCTCGTGGTTCCACTCCAGGGGCGGCAGCGACCGCAGCACCTCGCGCGGGGAGCGGCCCCTCAGCCCCGCCAGGTGCCGGAACGCTCGGCCGCCGCAGTGGCACTCCGCGGAGTCGAAGCCCACGGCGAAGCGCTCGTAGAAGCGCCCGGTGGGCGACTGCCGGTCGTAGCTGCCGCCGCGCAGGAACCTGGCGCCGCCCGCCGCGCCCTCCGCGCACGCGGCGGAGACCAGCGCCAGCGCCAGCCCGTGCCCGCGGCGGTCGGGAACCACGTAGAGGTCCGCGATCAGGATCCCCTTCGCGGCCCAGTGCAGGTCGTACACGTCGTCCCAGGCGACGAACGCGACGGCACGCCCATCCGACTCCCCCAGCAGGACGCGCTGGCCGTGGGTCGCCGTCAGGACGTCGCGCCGGAGCTCATCCGCCGTCGCGCCGGGGTGGCCCGGGAAGCGCTCGCGCAGGTAGTCCGCCAGCAGCCCCGCCAGCGTCCCGGCGTCCTCGACCGTCGCAACGCGGATCTCCATCTCCGTCCTCCTCATCACGCATCGTCGCCGGCTTGGGCATCTCCCGCATCCTCAGCACGCCCGCGTCGAAGGCGCGCGCCTCGGCCTCTCCCCGCCCGGCGTACACGTCGCGCATGCGCGAGCGGTCTCGGCGCACGGAAGATGCCCGTCGGCGGGCATCCCGTGCAAACCGGAGCGGAGGACGGGACGAAGCGGGGCGGACGGCCTCCGCACGGACGACGGAGCCGGGACGGAGAAGCCCGCCCCGGCCGATGCCGGAGCGGGCGTCGCGCTCGCGTCCCCGCCGTCTTCAGGGACCCAGCTCGGGCACCGCCACGATGGAGGGCTTCCGCGGGTCCACCACGACCGAGACCGGGTCCCCCGGCGCGAAGGCGGGGCGCGCGAACGACATCCGCCGCAGCCGGTGCTCGCCGCCGCCCGCCGTGTAGCCCACGAGCACGGACCAGAGCCCCTCGGAGGGCTCGACGAGGAGCACCGACCCGACCACCTCCACCCCGTGCGCCCGCAGGTGCCGGTAGCGGCGCGCCCCGCCCACCAGGATCCACGCCAGCGCGATGGTGATGGCCGCGGCCACGGCCCCCATGCTCCACGCCAGCAGCGCGTTGCCGGAGCGCACGGCCAGCACGAACGAGATCCACGGCACGGCGACCCCCACCGCGAGCCCCAGCCTCGTGCCCGGCGGCACCCGGAAGCGCAGCGACTCCGGGCTCGTGGGGGGCCTTCCTGCTTCCACGGCGCCCGCCTAGACCTGGAAGGGCACCAGGCGGATGTCGTACTCCCGCTCCAGGTCGTAGCCGTGGCCGTGCACCACGCCGGCGCCCTGGGCGATGGTCATCTTCCGGCTCAGCACGTCGCCGGCGAACTTCGGGTTGGCGGCCGCGGCGCGGCGCTTGGCGACGATCTTCATGCGCGCGACCTCCTGGTCCTCCTTCGACAGGGTCGAGGGTATGGTCTGGAAGTCGGCCATGATCTGGTCCTTCGTCGCCTGCTTGATGCTGCCGTTCTGCACCACGATGTCGAACATGAGCGCAGCGCCGCGCTCGGACCACAGCCCGTACGTCCCGCACATCTGGATGCCCGTCTTGAAGCGGTCCGCCGCCCCGGCGACCTGCGCGTCCTGGCACTCCTGCGTCCTGCCGAGCGCCTTGAAGCCGCTCTTCCACGGCTCCTGCACGCGGTGGTTGGCGTCCTGGATGGTGCCCGCCCAGGCGAGCTGGTCGGCCTTGCCCTTGGAGAGCATGGCGCAGAACGCGTCGTAGCTGCTGCCGAAGGCGGCCTTCACCACCTGCGGGTGCTGCTGGTTCAGGCGGGAGAGCATGGGCTGCAGCGTGCCCTGGCCCAGGTTCCACTGCAGCACGCCGTAGCTCACGCCCTGGCCGTCGAAGCTCCCGGCCAGGCCGCAGAAGCAGTCCGGCGCGCCGGAGCCGGTCTCGAAGCCCGCGGTGAGCGCCAGGGCGCGGAAGGCGAGCGGCTTCCCCTTCACCGCCGCCAGCGCGGGGCTGGGCTGGGCGTACAGGGCGGCGGCCGTCGCGGCGTCCACCGTGCCGTTCGCCGGGAGCGCGTTCTTCTGCTGGAACGACTTGACGGCGGCCTCCATCCCGGGGCCGAACGCGTCGTCGATCCCGGAGGTGTACAGGCCCAGCTCCTTCAGGCGGATCTCGGCGCGGGTCACGTCGGGGCCCTTGGAGCCCCGCTGCAGGGTCGTCATGGTGGATCCGGAGTGGAGGACGTGAAGGGAGGTGCGTGGGAGGGTGGGAGCGTCGGCCGGCGGGCGCCGTTCCGGCGGAGGAGCTCCCCCGGGAAGGGAACGCCGCGGGTGAACCCCGGCCGGGCGCGATGCTCCGGAAGCGGAGACCGCCCGGGACCCGACGGAGACCGGGAGGTCCCGCCGGGACGGAATCTATGCGCGCACGGGAGCCGTCACAACGTGATCGTTCCCGGGCCTCGTCCGCGGCGACGCGACGTCACCGGGGGGCGATGCCGGAGACCAGCACCTCCCACTCCACCACGTAGCGCACGATGGCGTCGCGGTCGCAGGCGCGGCACAGGATGCGCCGCGGCTTCCCGGCGGTGGCGGCGAGGTCCGCCCCGCCGCAGGTGGGGCAGCGCGCCTCGCGCTTCTCGTCCGGCAGGGCGGCGAACGGCAGGCGCTCCAGCCCGGCTACGTCCGGCAGCGCCGCCCCCAATCGCGCGTACTCCGCCAGCGGGAGCGCGTCGGTCTCCAGCGTCAGCCGGCGCAGGCCGCGGAGCGAGTGGAGGGGCGCCAGCGAGCCGTCCGCCACGCGGGTCAGGAAGAGGGAGAGGTCGCGCAGCCCGGTCAGCGCGGCGAGCGGCGCCAGCGTGGCGACGGGGGGCCAGGTGGAGATCTCCAGGCTGGTCACCTGCGTCAGCGCGGCCGTGGAGGAGAGGTCGGTGGCGCCGGAGAGCCGCAGGGCCACGGAACGGAGGAGCGGAAGACCCGCGAGCGGGGCCAGGGACTTCAGCTTGCGCTGCGAGTCCAGCGAGAGGACGCGGAGCGCGGAGAGCCCCGCCAGCGGCTCGATGGAGGTCAGGATCCCGTCGCCCACGTGCAGCGAGCGCACCCAGCCCAGCTCCGCGAGCGGCGCCAGGTGCCGGTCCCCCGCGCCGGTGAAGCCCAGCACGTCCAGGCGGGTCCGCGAGGCGAGCTCCTTCACGTTCCTGCCCCGCGCCGTCACGCCCGCGAAGCGCGCGTCCGCCGGGATCTGCCGCACGTCGGTCGCGGACGCGCCGTGGTAGGATCCCGGCGCGGGGCGGCCCGCCAGCCCCGTCCGATGCGTCGCCCGCCGGGGGAAGAGGCCCACCTGCTCGTCCGAATTCAGCCACTCGCGGTGGCGTCGCGGCAGGTCGTAGAGCGCCGTCTCGTCCTCCGTCACCCAGGCCAGGTCCACCCGCAGCTCCGCGTCGCCGGCGCCGCGCGCCTCTCCCGTGAGGCGGCGGATCATCGACGCGGCGTGCGCGGCGGAGCGGGCGGCGAACTCCGTCCACCCCTCACCGTCCTGGCGCCGGCAGTCCCAGCGGCGCCACGCGGGGAGCGACCCGTCCTCGTCCGTCCCCATCCACCGCTCCCACGCCACCCGCTCCGGCGTCCCGTCGCCCGGCGCGGAGATCACCTCGCCCTGCGTGATGGCGGCGCCGGCCGCGGCCAGCGCGTGGGCCGCATCCACCGCCTCGCGCACCCGCCACGTCGGCTTGCCGGCCAGCGGAAGGCGCGAGGCGGTGAGGAGGTCGCGGTCGACCTCGCACTCGGTGACGGGAAGCACGAGCGAATCGATCGTCACGGCAGGGCGTGCGGTGGGCGGCGTCCACGGCGGGGACGGGGAGCGCGGGGGCGGCGCGCGAGGGGCTACGCCACCGCCAGCCGGTACTCCCCCGCCCCGGCGGGCGCGAAGCCCATGCGGCGAAGGTAGTCCTGGTGCTCGCGGCTCCCGGCGTCGCTCACGACCTCGCGGATCCCGCGGGCGCGGAACCACTCCGCCTGGTCGTGGAAGACGAACCGGCCGATCTTGAAGTCACGGTACTGCGGGATCACGAAGTCCAGCCGCACGTGCAGCGTTCCCTCCCGCACGTCCCCCAGGATCAGCCCGGCGGGGATCAGGTCGCGCAGCACGAACAGCGTGAGCTGCCCCTCCCCCGCCCGGTGCGAGAAGCCCGGCAGGTAGCGCCCGATCTCGCCCGCGTAGTGGTCCAGGAAGAAGCGCAGGTACTCCGAGTCGGAGCGCACCTCCAGCAGCCGGAAGTATTCCTTCGAGCGCAGCATTCCGCGCAGGAACCACAGGTTGATCAGCACGATGAAGGCGTTCACCGCCGCCACCGGGTACGCGCCGATCAGCAGCCCGTACACGGCGAACGTGGCCGACCCCACCAGGTTGATGACGCGCAGGCGCAGGATGGAGCTCATCATGAGCGACACCGCCACCAGCGCCGAGGCCACGTACCCCACCAGCTCCAGCACCCACCGGTCGTTCATCCCACGGCCTTTCTGAAACGCGACGCGCACGCTGTGGATCCGCGGCGCCTCCGGCCGCGGGGGCGCGAATGATCGACCGCGCGGCGCCCCCGCGCAAGCACCCGCCGCTCCCGACCGCCCGGACGGCGCTACCGGTCCGCGATCCGCCACGCCGCGAGCACGGTCACCCGCATCCGCGGCTCGCTGGGTACCAGCACCGTGCCGCGCTCGAACCCCATCATCGACTGCATGCGGCTCGACGACGTCTCCGCGTAGTCCGGGTACACGGCCAGCGTCTGCAGCGGCCCCAGGCGCACGCCCGCCGCGCGGGCCATGCTCTCGGCCTGCGCGCGGGCGCTCTGCACCGCCTGGCGCGTGGCCGCGTCGCGGGCCGCGGGGTCCTCGGCGCCCTCCAGCAGCACGTGCCTCACCTCCGTGACGCCCGCGCCGGCCAGGGCGACCAGCACCGCGTCGAGCTGCCGGATGGGCTCCACCGTCACCCGCAGGCCCTGCAGCGCCGCCTGCTCGGCGGGAAAGGTGTTCACCCGCGGGCGGCCCCGCACCTCGGGCGGCGGACCCATCGCCATCGCCCACGGCTGCACGCGGTCGGGCGCGAAGCCGAGCGGACGCAGCGCCGCCTGCACCCGCTCGCGCATGGCCGCCGCCTCGCGCACCGCCGCGGCGGCCGAGGTGTCGGTGCCGGTGACGGTCAGGTACACGACCGCGCGCGTGGGCGCCAGCAGCGCCTCCGCCGTGGCGTACACGCTGATGGTGGGCGCCTGCGGCTCGCCCGGCACGGGGCTCATGGAGACCACCTGCGCGCCCGCGGCGGCGGGGGACAGCAGGCAGGCGGCGAGGAGGAGCGCGGCGCGCGGCGAGAGGGTGGCTCGAAGGTGCATGAGGAGCGGCGGGTGAGAGGAGGTGTGGGAGCGCGGGACGGGAGCGTCGAGCGTCGGACGCAGGACCGGCCGCCCTACGACGAGAGCTTCCGGTACTCCGTGGTCAGCATGCCGGCGAAGCCCCAGTTCTCGGGATCGACCTCGTCGATCACCACGTGGGTGTGCTCCGGCAGCTTGCCCAGCACGCGGCCCAGCGTGGCGGTGATCTCGGCGACGATGCGGGCCTTCTGCTCGGCGGTCACGCCGTCCCGGGTGATGCGCACGTTCACGTAGGGCATCTCGGCTACTCGTGGGGGGGAGGGGGCTCCGCGGCGTAGATCCCCGGCGCCTTGCGGGGGCTGCCGATGGCGGAGCGGATGCGGTCGAACGAGGCGTCCGTCCAGTGGAAGTCGCTCACGGTGAAGGCCGCGATCCCGCGCTCCGCGAGCACGGCGGACGCGTCCTCCGTCAGCCCCGTCGCGAACGCCAGGACGGGCTCGCCTTCGTCCTCCCCCAGCCGGGCGACGGCGCGGGCGGCGGCGCCGGAGCGCACCGGGTCCTGGTTCAGGGCGAAGACGACGACCGTGTACGGGCCGCCGTCCACGAGCTGCGAGGGAAGCCGGCGGCGGAGCGGCGGCGCCAGCAGGTCGAGGAGCTTCCGTCCCTCCACGCCGCGGTGGATGCGGAACCTCATCGTCCCCCGTCGTGCGCCAGGGCCAGGAAGCGGGCGGGGTGCTCCCCCCCGGTGGTGGCCTTCGCGCGGCCGATCAGCGCCATCCACTCCTCCTCCGGCAGGTCCAGCACCCACCCGGTGAGGAACGCCCACGCCATCAGCCGGTGCCGCATCGTGCGCGCCATCACCTTCTCGTCGGGGTGCCGGGCGCCGGCGCCCAGGGCGTCCTTCAGCCGCTCCAGGTACGGCGGCCAGAGCCGCTCCATCTCCGGCTCGCTGCCGGAGCCCAGGAACGAGCTGCCCTGCCGCCCCTTCAGCACCTTCATCCACCGCGGCCACTGCTTGGCGAACTCCGCGATGGCCGCCGACTCCGCGGCCGCGCTCGGCACCGGCGTCTCGACCGTGCGGACGGTGCCGCCGATCTGCGCCAGGAAGCCATCCAGCACCTTCTTCCGCTTCCGCGGCGACGCCCAGTCGCGCAGCGTCTTCGGGCGGATCTCGGCGCTCGCGGCCAGCTCCACCAGCTCGCGCAGGCGGTCGGGCATGGGGATGCCGTCGCGCAGGAACAGCGCGCCCAGCGCCAGCAGGATGGGCCCGGTGTCGGTGCCGTCCCACTGGACCCCCTCCGCGGAGCGGACGTGCGAGCGGTCGAAGAAGCGCCAGATGCGCTCCGGCGTCCAGAACTCCGGGTCCCGCTCGCGCCCGCGGACCACGTAGTCGTCCCAGTCGATCGCCAGGTCCGCCGCCGCGTCGTTGTCCAGCAGGCCCTCTCCCCAGTCCCCCATCCTGCACTCCTTCGATCGGTGTCGCGATCCGCGGCTTCAGCTCGTGTCCATCCGGAGGGGCGTCACGGGTTCCGGAGGCCGCGTCCATCTCCGCGCGACAGCTCCTGGCTCACGGCGAGGTACTCCTCGATCGCGGCACGCCCGTTCGCCAGCGCCTCCTCCGCCGTCGCGCCCTGCGACCAGCAGCCGGGCAACGCGGGGCAGCTCACCGCGTACCCTTCGCCCTCTCGTGATGGACGACCGCGTACGTCATCGCAGGACTCGCGGGGAGCAAGGATGTCCACTCGTCCCACATTGCGCCCGCGGAGGAAGGGCCGCAAGTCGGGGCGGAGTCGTCGCGCGTGGTCACGCCGTCGCGGATTCCGACGGCAGGAACGGCGAGACCCCAGGAGCACTGCCCCTGAGGTCTTGCCCTGCTACGACTTCTTCTTCGGAGGCTTGTTGCTCCTCCGGGGGCCCGAATCCTTGTCCTTCTTCTTGCTGGGCGCGTTCTCGAGCTTCGGCTTCGGTTGCGTAGGCGGCGTTTTGTCCTTCTCATTCGCCATCGTGCACCACCTTCTCGATCCCTCTTCCCCTCCACGCCGGGCGGAGGGCGACACCTGGCGCGCGGGCGCTCGGTCGAGACTACCCGTGCTCGACCGTACGGCGCTCCGGTAGCGCCAGTTTCGACCGTAGACCGCCGGGGCGGGGCTCAGCCGCGGGCGGCGGGACGCGCCCGGCTCGCGAACACCATCGCCACGATCGCCGCCGCGACGCCCAGGACGATGCGGAAGGGGGTCGGCTGCTGCACGGCGTTGAGCCCGGCCGCGATGGCGACCAGGATGAGCCCGAAGCCGATGAGCTTGTAGCTGCGCCGCTCCAGGGCAGGTCTTTCCATGGAGCTCGGGGACGAAAGGGATGCAGGGCGGCGGAGGGCGCCCGCCGGGGGACGGCGCGCCCACCCGGCCGCGGGTCAGGGCGTGGCGGCGGCGCCCAGCGTGGTCAGCCAGCCCAGCGCGGCGATCAGCACCACGAACGTGGCCAGGGCGCGCCGGTCCCCCGGCCCCGCCTGTCGCTGCAGGGCACGCCACACGGCCACGGCGCCCACCAGCAGGAGCAGGCCGCTGCCGGTGAGGAACCAGCCGCCCCCCAGCGCCGCCACCACCGCCCAGCGCTGGGGCGTGGAGAGGGCGTGGAAGCCCCGGGAGCCGTCGAGCTGCCAGACGGGGAGCAGGTTGAAGAGGTTCAGGAACCCCGTGAGCTGCGCGATGGCGAACCAGATGGGCTCGCCCGTCAGGGCGCCGGCCGCGGCCGCGGCGAGCCCGGCGCCGAGCCCCCACACCGGCCCGGCCAGGCCGATCAGGGCATCCGTGGCGGGGTCGGTGATGTGTCGCTTGAGCATCACCACGGCGCCCACGCCGGGGATGAAGAGCGGCGCGCCCGAGGCGATGCCCAGCCGCCGGAGCATGGCCACGTGCCCCATCTCGTGGATGTAGATGGAGACGACCATCCCGGCCGCCAGCGCCCACCCGAAGGCGGCCCAGTACACGCCCAGGAACGCGAGCATGGAGACGAACGTGCTCGCCTTGGTGAGCCCCAGCAGCAGGAACTTGAGCTTCCCGCCGATCAGCAGCACGGCCGTGACCAGGAGCATGGCGATGCTCCGCCAGCCGCGCTTCCCCTCCGCCTTGGGGCGGGCGGCGCCGGGCTCCGCCGCGATGCGCGCGTCCAGCGCCGACACGCGCTCCGCCACCGTTGCGTGCTGCCGCGACGAGCCGGGGAGCAGGGAGAGCGCCTGCTCCCACGCCTCGCGCGCGTCCACGAGCTTGCCCTCCGCCTCGAGCGCCTGCGCGCTCGCGGCGAGCTGGCGCAGGGGCGAGGCGTGGACCAGCACGTGGCACGCGGGGCAGGCGAGCGCGTCCGGCGCCAGCTCCGTTCCGCATCCCGCGCAGCCGTGCGCCGGCAGGGCCAGCTCCGGGGGAGGGGTCACGCGGCGGCGCCCTCCGGCTCGGGGGCCGGGGTGCCCAGGCGGAAGGGCCCCTGGATCGTCGGCGTGGGCACGTCCGCCGTCCTCCACGCCTGCATCAGGGCGAACCCCATGATCATGGCGGTGATCAGCCCCGAGGGGAGCGAGCCGACCACCACCAGGACCGGGAAGGCGAGCGTCAGCAGGGCCACCCGCCCCAGCTCGCCGCCCGCGCCGGCTTCCAGCAGGGTCGCCAGGGTGAGCGCCAGGTAGCTGAGCGCGATGGAGACGTACGTCAGCGCGACCGCCAGCACCTGCAGGCGACGTCCGCCGCGGCCTCTCGCCGCCTTCCGCACCGTCGTCCCGACCATGTATCCCGCCACGATGAAGACGATCGAGAGCTGCGTGAAGAACGAGAAGACGGCGTAGTAGACCACCGCGCCCGCGATCGCGGCGCCCAGGCCCAGCACGGCGGCCGTCGCCAGCGTCCTTCCGTCGCGCACGGGCACGGCGGCCCGCTCCGCCAGCGCGCGGCACGACCCGCAGACGGGGGTGGAGTCCACCGTGTGGTACTCCATCGTCAGCGGCGTACCGCAGCCCCCGCAGGCGACCCTGTCCCCGGCGGGGCCCAGCGGCACGGCGCGGTCGAACTGCAGCTCGTCGGGGGCGTGCCCCCGGGGCTCGATGCTCATCCGCCCTGGGGCTCGGGTGTCGGGACGGGGGCGCCCAGGCGGAAGGGGCCCTGCACGTTCGGCCGGGTCGCGCCCGTCATCTTCCAGGCCTGCAAGATCCCGAACCCGATGATCAGCGCGCTGAGCAGCCCCGAGGGGAAGGTGCCGATCACCATCAGAACGGGGAGAGCCAGCGTCAGCAGCACCACGCTCAGCGCCAGCATTCCCGCGCTACCCTCCGTCTCCTCGGCCGCGGCGGACGCGGCCGGGTCGGCCGGGGGGGGCGCCTGGAAGGCGGCGGTGTGGAAGAGCGGAGAGGCCGTCCCGCGTGCGTGGGACGAGGACACGGCCGGAGCGGCCGCGGCCTCCTGCTCCGTGGCGCCCTGGATGGCGAGCGGCAGGTACGCCATGGCCACCGACAGGTACGTCAGCCCGGCCGCGAGCACTTGCAGCCGGCGCCCGCCCCGGCCTCCCGCGCCCTTCCGCACCGCCGTCCCCACCATGAAGCCGGTGAGGATGGCGACGAGGCCGATCTCCAGGTTGAACAGGGCGATCACGCCGTAGTAGATCGCCGCGCCCGCCACGGCCGCGACGAAGCCGAACACCGCGGCCACGCCCACCGTGGTCCACTCGCGCACCGGCAGCGCGGCTGCCTCGACCTCCACCCGGCAGCCCGCACAGACTGGGGTGCCGTCCACGGTGTGGTACTCGGACGTGAGGGGGGCGCGGCAGACTCCGCAGGCGACCCTGTCCCCGGCGGGGGCCAGCGGCACGGCGCGGTCGAACTGCAGCTCGTCGGGGGCGTGCCCCTGGGTCTCGGTGGTCATCGTGCGTTGCTGCCGGGGTGTGGGGAGGCGGGGGGACGAACGGGGGGAGGCTGCCGCGAGGGGCGCTCTGAAGCTCGCACCGGCCCCGGTCCCCTGCAACCCCGTCGCCGTCTGCCGGCGGTCAGCCTGCGCGCTCGACCGGTCCACCCTCCCCCTCCAGCAGGTCGCAGAAGGCGAAGCGCCCGTCGCGCAGCACCACCTCGCCGGGGACGTGCGGGATGGGGGCGCGGAAGCCGGGGCCGTGGGAGACGAAGGTGTGGAACTCGCCGCGCTCCCCGCAGGGGTCCACGCCGGGCGGCAGGTCGCGCAGCAGGTCCGCGTCGTACGCGCGGCCGGCGAATTCGGCGGGGAGCGCGTGGGTGTCGACGCACGAGAGCGTGGCCGCGAAGCCGCGGGCCACGAACCCGCGCGCCACCTCGGCCGTGTCGCGCCCCCAGATCGGGAACACGGCCTCGATCCCCAGCGGCGCGAGCATCCGCTCGCGGTACTCCCGCACGTCGCGCAGGAACAGGTCGCCGAACACCACGCGCCGCAGCCCCGGCGCCGCCCCCCGCATCTCCGTCACCGCCGCGGTGAACGCCGCTTCGTACGCCTCGTTGGTGCACGCCGGCTCGATCCACACCTCGCGGACGGGGATGCCGAGCGCCCGCGCCTGCGCGTGCAGCAGCCAGCGGCGGACGCCGTGCACGCTCACCCGGTCGTACGTCGAGGTCAGCGTCGTCAGCAGCGCCACGACCTCGTAGCGAGGGTCCTCGAGGGTCTCGCCCAGGGCCAGGGCGCTGTCCTTCCCCCCGCTCCAGCTCACCACCACCGGCTCCGTCATCGCTCTCCGCGCGTGAAAGGAGGAGGCCGGAGCCCCCTCGGCCCCGGCCTCGCCGGGATGATGCGGACCCGTGGAGGCGCCCGCCAGGACCGTCGGATGGCTACCCCGCGTCACCCGCCGTCGGAAGGGGCGGCGGCGGCCGGCGCAGGCGGCTCGCCCTCTCACGGCTCCACGTCGAACCCGCCGTTCGACGAGACGCGGACGCGGAAGAGCTCGTCGAATCCCTCGGCCAGGGACGGGCGCTGGAGCTTCTTGAGGGTGCCGAACAGGCCGGCCGGCGGAACGCGGGAGCGCTCGGGGCGGCGGGCGTTCCGCTCGAAGGCGCCGCGGGCGTCGGGCTCGAAGAAGTAGCCGCGGACGCGGAACCCCGCGGCGCGGGCGGGTAGAATGAACCGTTCCCGCTCGGCGGCGGTCACGCTGGTGTTGTCGGCCACGAACGGTTGACGCGCGTCCAGGCAGGCGCGCAGCAGCACCTCCTCGCGCCGCCGCGTGCGAAGCTGGTCGCGGCTCAGGCGCAGGTGGGTCTCGAACAGGTGCTCGCGGTAGAAGGTGGTCTTCCCCGAGCCCTGGATGCCGATCAGGAGCACCGCGTCCATGCCGCCGCGGCTGCGCCAGATGCGTACCGCAGGAAGGGCGGCGCCGCGCGGCGGAGCCCAGGTCTTGCCAACCGGTCCCGGCGTGCTAGTATCGTCCCTGGACGAAAACCCCGCCGGGCCGCTCCATCAGTTCCCGGGAGACACGTCGGATGACGCAGCACCTCGCCCGCTCCACCACCGCGCTGCTCCTGGCGCTGGCGGCCTCCGCCTGCGCCGCCGGGCCGCAGCCCGCGTCGGGCCCCTCGCCCGCGTCCGCGGCACCGGCGCCCGCC
>JASLAX010000125.1 GCA_030146875.1 Longimicrobiaceae bacterium | reverse complement strand
CGTCGGCGTTCGTCGGCAGCCCCGGCGCGGTCACGACGGTTCCTCCGCGGGACCGGCCGTCCCGCCCGCGGTGCCGCGCAGGAGCGCCTCGATCTTGCCGAGCAGGCGCGGCAGCTCGATCGGCTTGGTGTCGTACTCGTCGCAGCCGGCCTCGAGCGCCTTTTCGCGGTCGCTGGACATGGCGTGCGCCGTGAGGGCGATGACGGGGATGTGGCGGGTGGCCGGCGCGGCCTTGAGGCGCCGGGTGGCCTCCCACCCGTCCAGCACGGGAAGGCTCATGTCCATCAGCACCAGGTCCGGCGCCTCGCTCAGGGCCATGTCCACCCCCTGCTGCCCGTCCACGGCCAGCACCACCTGGTAGCCCCTGCGCTCCAGCCGCCGCGACAGCATGTCGCGGTTAATCTCGTTGTCTTCCACCAGCAGGATCTTCGTCATGGCATCCATTGAAAGGCGCTCAGGCCGGAGCCGCGCGCCTTTCCTCCCTTCTCACGGTCAGGGTGCGCGGCGCGCCGTAGTCGCCCAGCAGGTCGCGCACCTGGTTCAGCAGCGCCTCGGGCGAGTCGCCCGCCTTCTGCAGGATGGTCTCGACGTAGCCGTTGAGCCGCCGCCGGTCGGCACCGCTCAGCTCCTGCGACGTCACCACTACGATGGGGATGGAGCGCCACTCCGGGTGGCGGCGCACGCGGTCGGCGAACTCGAAGCCGTCCATCTCGGGCATCACCAGGTCCAGCAGGATCAGCACCGGGCGCTCGGACTCCATGCACTCCATGGCCACGCGGCCGTCGCGCGCCTCGGTGACCTTCCACCCTTCCTTCTCCAGGATGATGCGGGTGCGGGCGCGGGCGGCGTCGTCGTCGTCCACCACCAGCACCGAGCAGGGCGGGTTGGCGCAGGTGTACTTCTTCAGGATGCGCGACAGGCGTCCGCGGTTCACCGGCTTGGTGGCGTAGTCGTCGGCGCCGCGGGCGATGCCGGCCGCCGGGTCGTCCACCATGGTGACCATGATGACGGGGATGTCGCGCAGGTCGGGGTCCTCCTTGAGCGTGGCCAGCACGCTCCAGCCGTCCATCTCGGGCATCATCACGTCCAGCGTGATGGCGGCGGGCTTGACCTGGCGCGCCAGGCAGAGCCCCTCCTCGCCCCCCGAGGCGGGGATCACGTGGAAGCCCTCGCGCCCCAGGAAGCGCTGCATCAGCTCGCGCTGCACCGGGTCGTCGTCGATCACCAGCACGTAGCTGGTGCCCGGGGGCAGCGGCTCGCCCTCCCCGGTGCCGGTGCAGTCGCGCAGCACGGCCACCGCCCCACCGGGGTCGGCGGCGGGCTCCTCGACGTTCCGGACCACGGCCGGGAGCTTGATGGTGAACACGCTGCCCCCGCCGGCCACGCTGTTCACGGTCACGTCGCCGCCCATCATCTGGCAGAAGCGCCGCGTGAGGGCCAGCCCCAGCCCGGTGCCGCCGAAGCGGCGGGTGGTGGAGGCGTCCGCCTGGGTGAAGTCCTGGAAGAGCTTCACGAGCTGCTCGGCGCTCATCCCGATGCCGGTGTCGGTCACCTGGAAGACGATCCACTCCCGCCCGTCCATCCGCTCGCGCCCGGCGTCCACCGTGATGGTGCCGCTCCGGGTGAACTTCACGGCGTTGGAGAGCAGATTGAAGAGCCCCTGCCGCACCTTGGTCTGGTCGGCGTGCATGGAGCCCAGCTCCGGCGCCAGCACCACGTTCAGGGTGTTGGCGTTGGTCTTCACCAGGGGCTGGATGGTCGTGGCGACCTCGCCGATCATCGCGGCCAGGTCGAAGCTCTCCAGGAAGAGCTCCATCTTGCCGGCCTCAATCTTGGAGAGGTCCAGGATGTCGTTGATCAGCGCCAGCAGGTGCTTTCCCGCCGAGCCGATCTTCTGCAGGTCCGCCACGAACTCGTCCAGCTCCTGCTCCTCGGCCTCCTCCTGCAGCATCTCGGAGTAGCCCAGGATGGCGTTGAGCGGGGTGCGCAGCTCGTGGCTCATGTTGGCCAGGAACAGGCTCTTGGTGCGGTTGGCGGTCTCGGCCGCCTCGCGCGCCTTGGCCACCTCCTCCTCGGCGCGGCGGCGCTCCGTCACGTCCTCGAGGCCCAGCACCAGCAGCTCCCCGTGGTGCCCCGCCTGCAGCCTGCGGGCGTTCAGCAGCATCACGCGGCGGCCGATCGTGGGGAAGGTGTGCTCCAGCTCGAAGTCGTTGAAGACGGTGCTGGCGGGGATGATGTCCTCCAGCAGCGTTCGCAGCGCCGGGATGTCCCACTGCCCGTTGCCGAGCTGGTAGATCAGCCGCTCCTCGGTCTCCTCGGCGGAGACGGCGAACGTCTGGTAGAAGGCGCGGTTCGCGCTGCGCACCCGCAGGTCGGTGTCCAGGATCAGCAGCGGCTTGCGGACGGTGTCGACGATGTCCTGGGCGTAGGTCTCGATGGCCTTGAAGTCGGCCTCGGCCTGGCGGCGCTCGGTCACGTCCTCCATCGCCAGCACCAGCAGCTCGGAGTGCCCGCCGCCGCGCAGCCTGCGCGCGTTGAGCAGCATCACGCGGCGGCCGATGTCGGGGAAGGTGTGCTCCAACTCGAAGTCGTTGAAGACGGTGCTGGCGGGGATGATGTCCTCCAGCAGCGTCCGCAGGGCCGGGATGTCCCACTGCCCGTTGCCGAGCTGGTAGATCAGGCGGTCCTCGGTCTCGCCGGCGGAGACGCGGAAGGTCTGGTAGAAGGCGCGGTTCGCGCTGCTGACGCGAAGGTCGGAGTCCAGGATCAGCAGGGGCTCGCGTACGGTGTCCACCACGTCCTGGGCATAGGTCTCCAGCTCCTTGAGCTCCGCCTCGGCCTTTCGGCGCTCCGTCACGTCCTCCATCGCCAGCACCAGCAGCTCGGCGTGGTTGCCGCCGCGGAGCTGGCGGCCGTTCAGCAGCATCACCCGCCGCCCGATGGTGGGGAAGGTGTGCTCCAGCTCGAAGTCGTTGAAGACGGTGCTGGCGGGGATGATGTCCTCCAGCAGCGTTCGCAGCGCCGGGATGTCCCACTGCCCGTTCCCCAGCTCGTAGATCAGCCGGTCCTCGGTCTCCTCGCAGGTGACGGCGAAGGTCTGATAGAACGCGCGGTTGGCGCTGCTGACCCGCAGGTCGGAGTCCAGGATGAGCAGCGGCTCGCGCACCGTGTCGACCACGTCCTGGGCGTACGTCTGGATGGCCTTGAAGTCGGCCTCGGCCTGGCGCCGCTCGGTCACGTCCTCCATCGCCAGCACCAGCAGCTCGGAGCTGCCGCCGCCGCGCAGCCTGCGCGCGTTGAGCAGCATGACCCGGCGGCCGATGGTGGGGAAGGTGTGCTCGAGCTCGAAGTCGTTGAAGACGCTGCTGGCGGGGATGATGTCCTCCAGCAGGGTCCGCAGGGCGGGGATGTCCCACTGGCCGTTGCCCAGCTCGTAGATGAGCCGGTCCTCGGTCTCCTGGGCGGTGACTGCGAACGTCTGGTAGAACGCGCGGTTGGCGCTGCGGACGCGAAGGTCGGTGTCCAGCATCAGCAGGGGCTCGCGGACGGTCTCCACGATGTCCTGCGCGTACGTCTCGATCGCCTGCGCGTCCGGCGTGGTCTTGAGGATCATCCGTCCCCCCGCGCCTGGGGAGGGCGGGAAGGGCGGTCTGTGGCGCGGGGAGCGGACATGGGGCCTCCGGTTCGGGAGAGTCCGGCCGCGGAGATGGTTATTGACCAGATGGTAAACGTAAGCTAACGTATATTGTACAAATGGTCAATAACCCCGCGCCCCGCGCGCGGGTCGGGCGACGGCGCTGGACGACCGGCGATGGAGCGGCCGTTCCCGTGGGGGAGGGCGGCGGGCGCGGCACGTCCGCCCCGGCCGCTCAGCCCGCGGCGGGCGGGGGCCGCGGGGCCGGAGCCGGATCCGGCTCACCGTGGGCGGGCGCGCCTTGCACGTCGTGCCGCTTCCAGCGCTTGCGCTTGGCGCGGCCGAACCAGTGGAGCGTGCGGTCGGTGGCCACCAGCGGCACCACCAGCAGCGCCAGCCCCAGCAGCAGGACCCACGAGCTGTTGGTGCGGTGCGCGAGCCACAGCACCACGAGCTCCACCGCGATCGCGCCCAGCCAGAGCGCCGCCAGGAAGCGCCGCGTCCGCGTCCAGAATCCGGCCATGGGTCCTCGGCTGCCGTGGGGAAGGGGGATGGGGCCGGGGAGAGGCGGCACACGAAGCGTGCCACGGACGCCCGCCCCGCCCGCTCCCGCGGCGGGAAGGGAAGGACCGACGCGTGAGGCACCGACCTCGACCTCTCATCCGGCCACGGCCATGATCTCAACGCTTGGTGTGAGATATGAAGGAAGGTGCCGTAGAGCAGATGGCTGGTCACGTTCCCCTGGCAAGGAGCGCCTACCATGCTGTGCTACGACACCTTCCTGATCTCACTGTACGTCCTGATCGATGACTTCTGCAAGGATCATCCCGCCCTCGTTGCCGGGTTGCTGAAGCGTCGCGGAGAGCAGCCGGCGCTCAGCCCCTCGGAGACGGCGACGCTCTCCATCTTCGGGCAGTGGCGGCGTTTCCAGAGCGAGCGCGAGGCCTATCGCTTCGCAGAGCAGCGGCTGCGCCCCCTCTTCCCGAGGCTTCCCGCTCGCACCCAGTTCAACCGCGCGCAGCGACGCTATGCTCCCCTGATCGTCTCCTTCTTCCAGCACGTGGCGCGTGAGCTGGGAGCACGGCAGAGCCCGTACGAGATCGTGGACCGCTGCGGCGTGGCAACCCGTGCCAGCGGCCGCCGTGGGGGAGAGTGGCTGCCCGGACGCGCCAACAAGGGCCTGTGCACGCGACTGGGCTACTTCCATGGCCTGCAGCTGATGTGCGCGCTCACGCGCGAAGGAGTCATCACCGGCTTCGGCCTGGCCGCAGGATCGACCAAGGACCAGCCGATGGCCGAGAGCTTCTTCGCGTTGCGAGCCTGTCCCCGCCCGACCCACCCCTGGGTTGGGGAGCCCGCGGCGGGGCGCGCATACCTGCTGCACAAGGGCTTCAGCGGACCTCGGCGCCACCGGCAGTGGAAGGAACGCTACGAGATGGAGGCGGTGTGCGCGCCACAGCGTGGGCATGGTCCGCCCTGGCCCAGGACCTGGCGACGCTGGTTGGCCAGCTTGCGCCAGATGATCGAGACCGTGCACAACCAGCTCCTCAACACCTTCCGCCTGAAGGAGGAGCGTGCGCACTCGTGGGACGGGCTCACGGTGCGGATCTCAGCCAAGGCGGCGCTCCACAACGTCTGCATCTGGCTCAACCGGCAGCTTGGACGGCCTGACCTCGCCACGGCCGATCTGCTGGGCTGGTAATTCACACCAAACGTCTCAGTCGCACTGATCGAAGACAACCGCCTGGTCCGCGAGGGGCTCACGGCCATGCTGGACCGCACCGCCCGCCTGGAGGTCGCCGCGCACACCGTGAAGAGCCACGTGCGCAACGTGATGGAGAAGCTCGCGCTGCACACGCGCCTGCAGAGCGCCGCCTTTGCGCACAAGGGCACCGGCGGCTGACGCCGCTCCGCACCGGCGGCCGGGAGCCTTCCGACACGCGGGAGCCGGGATCGCCGGCTCCCGCGTGTCGCGTTCCCACCCGTCGGCATGGCGTCCGCCGCGCCCGGCTCAGACCGGGTCGGGAAGCCGCAGGAGCTGCACGCGCCGGTTCTGCGCGCGCCCCTCCACGGTGGCGTCGGAGGTCACCGGGCGCTCCTCGCCGAACCCGCGCGCCGTCAGGATGCTCGCGTCCACGCCGCGGGAGACCAGGTAGTCCACCACGCTCCGCGCCCGCGCGTCCGAGAGGGTGCGGTTCGCGGCGTCGGTGCCCACGCCGTCGGTGTGCCCCTCCACCTGCCAGCGCGAGTTGGGCGTGCCCCGGATGGCCGAGGCCACCGAGTCCAGCACCACCCGCGACTCGGGGAGCAGCTCCGCGCGGTTGCTGCGGAACTGCACGCGCAGCACGACCTGGTCGCCCGGGCGGTAGGTGTCCACGCGCACCACGTTGTCCCGCGTCACGTGGACCGTGTCCACGCGCACCCGCCACACGGTGTCCACCCGCCCCGGCATCGGCATGGCCATCTGCACGGGCGGGGCCGGGCGCCGGCCGCCCACGAACCACGAGAAGCCGAGCTGCGCCAGCGGCGAGAAGGTGGTGTGGGTGCTCATGGGCACCTCGTCGAAGCCGGCGATCTGCACCCGCCCCTCCAGCCGCAGGGCGAAGTCGTCGGACATCATCTGCCGGATCCCCAGCCCCGCGTGCGCGCCCCAGGTGGAGTGCGTGGTGCGGTCGTTCCCGCCGTCGATGCGGGTGAGCTCCGTGCCCACCAGCACGAACGGGCTGGTGCGCGCGTTCAGGTTGCCGGTCAGGGTGAGCGCGGCGCCGGGGTTCAGGTACGTCAGCCCCCTGGACCTGGCCCCGCCGGCGCTCACGCTGATCCCCACGCGGCGGCTCAGGTTGTAGCCCAAACGGGCCACGAGCGTGGGCGTGGCGCTGCCGGGATCCTGCGCGAACCGGCTCTCGGGCGCCCCGCTCCCCAGGAAGTCGCGCAGCGCCGGGTCCACGAACAGCACCCCGCCCCCCAGGCTGAGCTCCCAGCTCCCCGCGCGGTCCGGTCCCGCGGGCTTCCACTCCGGCTGCTTGCCCCGGCCAGCGTCCGGGGATCCTTGCAAAGATGCCCTTCCGTACGTTCACGGCGCGATCGCACGTGCGGGGGGGAGGCGAAGGGTAACCCGTTCGCGGGATTGCGGATGCGCGTCTGCCCCGAACGGCGTACGCCGCTCGGGGGATTGCGCGTCGGGTGGGGCGGGGGCCGCGGCGGGGCGCGCGAGCGCCGGGCCGGGAAAGTGCATGTGTCCCGCGGGATGCCCGTCGTGCCGGCCGCGGGAGGTGCCTTCGCCGCCGGGTCCGCGGGCGCCCGCGTGTTTCGGGGTCCGCATCCGCCGGGCCGCCGCGGCATCACCGGACGGGACCGAGTGCGACCCTCGCGGTTCGGTGACCGCGGGGCCCCCTGGAGCGAAAGATCCCCCCCATGAGCACGCCCATCCCGGCCGGAGGGACCGCGGAGCCGGTCGCGGAAGGTCCGGAGCCGCCGCCGTCCGACGGAGGCACCCGCCTGGCGTTCCTGGCCGAGACCAGCCGATCCCTCTCGGCGTCGCTCGACGTGGAGACCACGCTCGCCACCGTCGCTGGGCTGGCGCTGCCGCTCTTCGGCACCTGGTGCATGGTGGACACGGTGGAGGCCGACGAGACCATCCGCCGCGTGGCCGTCATCCACCCCGACGCCGAGCTGCAGGCGCGCGCGCGGGCCTTCTACGCCGAGCACCCTCCCGGCCGCGAGGACCCGCTGGGCGCCCCGCGGGTGATCCGCACCCACGAGTCCGAGTTCGTGCTGGCGTACGACGACGTGCTGGAGGGGATCGCCGAGGAGGAGCACCGCGGGCTGCTGAGCGAGATGGGCGCGCGCTCGTTCCTGATGGTGCCCATGCAGGCGCGGGGGCGGACGCTGGGCGCCATCACCTTCGTGTCCGACGACCGCCGCCGCTACCACGACGCCGACCTGCTGCTGGCCGAGGACCTGGGGCGCCGCTGCGCCATGGCGGTGGACAACGCGCGGCTCTACGCCGCCTCGCAGGAGGCGCTACGGGCCGCGGAGGCGGCGCGCGTGGCCGCCACGCTGACCGCGCGCCGCGCCGAGGAGCTGCTGGGCGAGGCCAACATGGCCCGCCACGAGGCACAGGAGTCCGACAGCGCCAAGACGGCGTTCCTGGGCACCATCTCGCACGAGTTCCGCACGCCGCTCACCGCCATCCAGGGCTTCTCGGACCTGCTCGCGGAGCAGATGACCGGCCCGGCCGACGATTCCAGGCGGCACGCGGTGCAGCGCATCCGCGCCGCCAGCGACCACCTGCTCACGCTGATCGAGGAGATCCTGACCTTCGCGCGGCAGCAGGCCGGCCGCGCCGAGCTGCACCTGCGCGAGGTGGACCTGGCCGAGCTGGTGCGCCAGACGGCCACGCTGGTGGAGCCGCTGGCGGCCGCCGCGGAGCTGCGCTTCGTGCTGACCGTGCCGGAGGAGCCCGTCCGCTTCCTGACCGACGTGGGCAAGATCCGCCAGGTGATCCTGAACCTGGCCGCCAACGCGGTGAAGTTCACCGCCACGGGCGAGGTGCGGATGGACCTGGAGGCGGGGGAGGGCGCCGTGATGCTGCGGGTGACCGACACCGGGATGGGGATCGCGGAGGGACACGCGGAGCACGTCTTCGAGCCCTTCTGGCAGGTCGACCAGTCCGCCGCGCGGCAGAGCGGGACCGGCCTGGGCCTGGCCGTCACCCGCCAGCTCGCCGACCTGCTCGGCGGGGAGGTGGCGCTGGAGAGCGAACCCGGCGCCGGCAGCGTGTTCACCGTGCGGCTCCCCGTCCTTCCCCTGCCGGGAGAGGCGAGCGCCCACGGGGTCCCGCCGCTGGAGGTCTCCGCCGCCGAGAAGCGCGTGAGGGGCCGCCGGAAGGCCCCGCGGCGGGGCGTGAAGCCCATCCCGCACGACGAGCCGCAGGGTTAGCCGAGCTTCCACGGGCCTCGCGGCCAACGCCCTCCCGGGAGCCGACGTGTCCGGAGGACGCCCTCCGGCCGCCCTTTCGTCCTCCCCCGGGCGGGCGTAGACTGCACGCCGCCGGCACCCGCCCGCCGCCCGTCCGTCGAACCTTCCGCAGCGAGCGCCATGTACGTCCTCGTAGAGCACCGGATCCACGTGCCGGAGACCTTCTGGGCGAACGTGGCCGCCTCGCTCCCCCGCCTGCCGGCCTACCTGACCCTGCACCACTGCTTCCCCGCCCGCGACGGATCGCACGCCGTCTGTCTCTGGGAGGCGGAGTCGGGGGGCGACCTGCGCGGGTGGCTGGAGGCCTACGTGGGCCACCTGGCCGAGAACGCGTACTTCGAGGTGGAGAACCGCGAAGGCATCGCCGCCCCGGCCGCGTTCTCGCCGCCCGCCCCGACGGAGGAGTGAGGCACGGCCCTGTCCGTCCATCGTGGTGCAGTCCTTCACCAGAATGTGCGCGGCGTCTTCACCAAAATTGTGAAAGAGGAGACCGCGGCCCGCTTCTCACCCCACCTTCGCGCACCCCCGCCCCTCCACCGCCGTACCCTCCTCCGTTTCCCGGTTCCACACCTTCCAGAGGCCGGTGCCGCCGGACAGGCGTTCCCGTCGGCACGGTTCAACCGCATCCCCCGCAACCGCTTGAGCGGAAGCGTGGAGGTCCGCCCGTGTGGTGCATCCAACCCGCTTTCCGCCTGATATTGATGCAGAGACCAGCGGCCCAATAGACGGATTTCACCGTTTGTGGGCACGTGGACCCACGCTTGCCTCTGAGGAGCCCCGACAGAGTGCGCGAGAGGCGCATCGGTTCCCAACCCAGGAGGCTCTCGATGAAGCGGTGGCTCACGCTGGCCGTGACCGTGGCGGTTGCCGCGGCCTGCCAGGACCAGACGAGTGCGGTGGCGCCGGAGATCCAGTCCTCTCGCGCGTCCCTGATCGGCGGCGGCGGGGCGAAGCTCGACCCCGTCCTGCAGAACGCCCTGCGGCTCGCCGGGCCCACCGACCGGATCGAGGTGATCGTCACCTTCGACGAGGCGCTCACCACCGGCGGCGCGGTCGCCGGCGCCCTGCTGGGCAGCGGCGCGGGGGTGGTGCCGTTCAAGCACCTGCCCATGGTCGCCGCGGTCGCCACGCCCGCGCAGATCGGCGCCGTGAGCGCCCTTCCCGGCGTGCGCAGCGTGTACGCGAACCGGCAGCTCAAGTACTTCCTGCGCGAGAGCGTCGCCTCCATCCGCGCCGACGAGGTGCACGCCGGCGGCTACACCGGCAAGGGCGTGGGCATCGCCATCTTGGACAGCGGCATCGACGGCACCCACCCCGGGCTCGCGTACCCCACCAAGACGGTGGCGAACGTGAAGTACCTGGGGCGCCTGGAGGACCTGGTGACCTTCGACCAGGGCACCCCGCGCCCCGCCGCCGACCTGTTCCTGCAGGACGTGGCGGTGAGCGAGACCTCGGTTGGGCACGGCACGCACGTGGCCGGCATCGCGGCCGGGAGCGGCGAGGGCTCGGCGGCGGGGATCTACAAGGGCGTGGCGCCGGGCGCCCACCTGGTGGGCATCGGCGCCGGCGACGTGCTCTTCGTCTTCTGGACGCTGGCGGGCTTCGACTGGATTCTGGAGAACCGCGCGAAGTACAACATCCAGGTGGTGAACAACTCGTGGGGGACGGAGGGCGCCTACGACCCGGACAACCCGGACGTGGTGGCGGCGAAGAAGGTGTACGAGGCCGGGATCGCGGTGGTGTTCGCCGCGGGCAACTCGGGGCCGGACCAGAACACCATGGGCATCGAGAGCGTGGCCCCGTGGGTGATCGCGGTGGGCGCCGGGTGCAAGACCACGCCGGTGGACATGACGGGCTCCACGGTCGAGTGCAACGACGGCCGCTCGCGGCTGCTGAGCGACTTCTCCTCCCGCGGCATCCCCGGCGACCCGCTGGTGCACCCGGACATCATCGCCCCGGGCTCGCTGATCGTGTCGGCGCGAGCCGTCACGGGCGCGGTGATGAACGGCCTGGACGCGCTGTCGGACCTGCAGGACTGCAACGTCTCCACCACGCACATGCAGCACCACACCTGCTCGTCGGGCACGTCGATGTCGGCGCCGCACGTCTCCGGCGTGATCGCCCTGATGGAGGAGGCCTCGGGCGGACGGCTGACCCCGGCGCAGGCGTACTCGCTGCTCACCCGCACCGCCCGGCCCATGCCCGGCTACGCGGAGTGGGAGGTGGGCGCCGGCTACCTGGACGCGGCCGCCGCCGTCAAGGCCGCGCGCAACCTGCGCCGGTAGGCACCCGGGACGAACCGGGGCCGGCGGAGGGTCCGCCGGCCCGCACCACGCGACACGACGGGGAACCGACACCATGAAGCGCATCGCCCTTCTCTCGCTCTGCGCGGCGGCGCTGTCCGCCTGCGGCGACGACGCAGCCACCACCGCGCCCGCCGCCCCGCGGCAGCTCCTCTCCTCCACCGCGGCGTACCTGGAGCCGGCGCTGGCCCGCCAGCTCTCCTCCGCGGCGGCCACCGACCGCATCGAGGTGATCGTCAACTTCGACGAGTCGCGGGTCGCCAGCGCGACCTTCGCGGGGCTGGTCTCCGGCACCGGCGCGGGCGTGCTCCGCTTCCGCCACCTCTCCATGGTGGCCGCCCTGGCCACGCCGGCCCAGGTCTCCGCCATTGCGGCCCTTCCCGGCGTGCAGGGCGTGTACGACAACGGGCGGGACGAGCTGCTGATGGTGGAGAGCCGCGCCTCCATCCGGGCCGACGAGGCGTACGCGTCGGGGTGGACGGGCGCCGGCGTGGGGATCGCCATCATCGACAGCGGGGTCAACGGCCTGCACCCCGACCTGGAGTTCGGGACCAAGACGAAGGCGAACCTGAAGTTCTCGGCGCCGCTGGAGGAGCTGTACGTGGTGGAGGGAACGCCCCGCATGGGCGGCGACGTGTACGCCGAGGACGTGCCGAACACCGACCTGTCCAGCGGTCACGGCACCCACGTGGCCGGCACGGCGGCGGGGAGCGGCGCCTCGGCCGACGGCTACCGCGGCGTGGCGCCCCGCGCGCACCTGGTGGGGCTGAGCGTGGGCGAGGGGTCCGTGGTGGTGAACGTGTCGGTGCTGCAGGCGGTGGACTGGCTGCTGGAGCACGGCGACGAGCACAACGTGCAGGTGGTGAACAACTCCTGGGGCACCACGGGCGCGTTCGACCCCAACGAGCCGCTGAACGAGGCCATGAAGCGCCTGCACGACGCGGGGATCACGGTCGTCTTCGCGGCGGGCAACGAGGGGCCGGGGGAGAACACGCTGAACCCGCGCAGCGTGGCGCCGTGGACGATCGGCGTGGCCGCCGGGTGCAAGCTGTACGTGGTCGATCCCACCAACTCCAGCTCGCAGTGCCAGGACGCCGGCGGGCGCGGCGCCTTCCTGGCCGGCTTCTCCTCGCGCGGCGTCCCGGGCGACCCGCTCTACGCGCCGGACGTGACCGCGCCGGGCGTGCGCATCGCGGCCACCCGCTCGTACACGGGCACCATGATGAACGCGCTGGACGCCAGCAGCGACGCGCGCCTCTGCAACATCGGCGTGCAGAACCTGAAGGACTACACCTGCTCGTCGGGCACCTCGATGGCGGCCCCGCACGTCGCCGGCGTCGCCGCGCTGATGGAGCAGGCCACCGGCGGGCGCATCACCCCGGACCAGACGCTCTCCATCCTACGCTCCACCGCCCGCCCGCTCATGGGCTACGCGGAGTGGGAGGTCGGCGCCGGGTACGTGGACGCCATGGCGGCGATCAAGGCGGCGCGCGCGCTCCGCTTCTAGCCGCCCGACGGCGGAGGCCCTCACCCGGGCTCGCTCGGGCTCGCCCCCACCCTACTCCCGCGAGCGGGAGAGGGAACCCGGATGGTCACGCCGGGCGGATGATGGTCGGACGGCGGGACGGTGGAGGACGAAGCGGCTCCGGCGGACTTTCCCGCCGGAGCCGCTTCGATGGGGAGAGGGGGGGTCCGCGGCTGCCTCGTCCGCCCGCTTCCGCCGGAGCCGCGACGAAGGCCCGACCTCCCGGGCACGCCCCCTCGTGGGAGAGGGGGCTGGGCGGGAGGAGTGCCGTCCGTTTCACCATTCCGGGGCAGCGGGGGAGGGCAGGGCGTTGCACCGCTGCCGGCACCGCCCCAGATTGGCGGGTCGAGCGCCGCCGCCCTCCCCCGACCCCACCGCCCGTTGCCCAACCCCGCGATCCTGGTCGTGGAGCCCGCCCCCGCCGCCGCGCCTGCGGCGCGCGAGGCGCTGGGCGGCCGCGTGGACGTGCGCGAGGCGCCCACCCTGCAGGGCGGGCTGGAGGCGCTGCGCGAGCCGGGGCGCTGGGCGGCGACCATCCTCTCGCTGGACTTCGCGGCGTGCGACCTGGACCTGGTCCGCCGCCTGGTGGGCAGCGGCCTTCCCGCCGGGACGCTGGTGCTGACCGCGTCGCGCCCCACCATGCAGCTCATGGTGGAGGCGTCCCGCCTGGGCGTGCTGGGCCTCTTCGCCTCGCCTCCGGACGCGGCGGAGCTGGGGCAGGCGCTGCGCGAGGTGTTCGCGGCGGAGGAGGTGGTCCCCCTCACCCCCGCCGACCTGGGCGACCCGGGCGACGAGGCGGCGATCGGCGCCTCGCCCGCGATGCTGGACGTGTTCCGCATGGTGGGCCGCGTGGCCGCGAGCAGCGCCACCGTGCTGGTGCTGGGGGAGAGCGGTACGGGGAAGGAGCTGGTGGCGAGGGCTATCCACCGCAACAGCGACCGCGCCTCGGGCCCGTTCGTGGCCATCAACTGCGCGGCGATCCCCGAGAACCTGCTCGAGAGCGAGCTCTTCGGCCACGAGAAGGGCGCCTTCACCGGCGCCATCACCCGCAAGATCGGCCGCTTCGAGCGCGCGCACGGCGGCACGCTGCTCCTGGACGAGATCGGCGACATGTCGCTGGCGCTGCAGGCCAAGATCCTCCGCGCGCTGCAGGAACGGGAGATCGAGCGCGTGGGCGGCGAGGGGCGCATCCCGGTGGACGTGCGGGTGGTCGCCGCGACCAACCAGAACCTCCGCGCCGCCATCGGCGAGGGCACCTTCCGCGAGGACCTGTACTTCCGCCTGGCCGTGGTCACCCTCCAGCTCCCCCGCCTGGTGGAGCGGGGGGGCGACCTGGACCTGCTCGTCCGCCACTTCGTGGCCCGCCACGCCGCGTACTACGGGCGCGACGTGCGCTCCATCTCCCGCGCGGTGCTGGAGATCCTGCGGAAGCACGCCTGGCCGGGCAACATCCGCGAGCTGCGGAACGTGACCGAGCGGGCGGTGCTGATGGCGCACGGCTCCGTGCTGCTCCCGGAGCACCTTCCGCTGGACCAGCTCCGCCCCCCCGAGCCGGCGGCCCCGGCGGACGGCGGGCCGCTCCCGGGCTACGACGCCGACCTGTCGCTGGCCGACGTGGAGCGCCTGCACATCCGCCAGGTGCTGCGCCGCGTGGGGGGGCACATGGGGCGCGCGTCCGAGGTGCTGGGCGTGCACCGCAACACCCTGACGAGGAAGGTGCGGGAGTACGGGCTGGACGAGTGGGGCTCCCCGAATTCGTGAACCTGCACTTTTTTCGTGCAAGGCGGCGGCGGGCGCCGGAGGGCCCGATTCTCGTAAGTGGCCCTCCTCCAACGCCCCCGGTGTCGGGCCCGTCCGGGCACGCGGTCTGCTTCGTGTGGCCGGCGATCGATCCGCGTCCACGCACAACGGAGCCTCATCGAATGACTCGACGCGCACTGGCTGCCCTGGCCGTCTGCTTCGCCGCGCTCGCCGGCTGCACCGAGCGCGGGGCGGCCCCCCTCCATCCGGAGGCGGCGCCCCGCGCCCTCCTGTCCGGCTCCCCGACGCTCGCGGGCGTGCTGAAGTTCGCGGCGGTGCCCGACCTGGGCGGCGTGCGCCACGCCGAGAAGCGGATCATCGCCAGCGAGGGCGGCACCGTGGAGCTGAACGGCTTCAAGGTGATCATCCCCGCCGGGGCCCTTCCCGCCGACACCACGGTCACCATCGACCTGCCCACCGACCTGCCGCTCGGCAAGCGGCTGGTGGCCGAGTTCGGCCCGCACGACATCCAGTTCAACACCCCCGTCACGCTGGTCTTCCCCCTCTCGGGCGTGGTGCTGAACGGCGACCCCGTCGAGGTGGCGCGCTGGGAGAACGGCGCCTGGACCTCGCTGGGCGGCACCGTCACCTCCGGCGGCGCCGAGCTGCACGGGCAGACGCCCCACTTCTCCGTCTATGCCGGGAAGTACGTGATGGCCGGCGGCTGAGCCCCGCCGCCGCGCCGTCCCTCTCCCACCGACACCGCCGGACCCCATGCCGCCGCACCTGCTGGTGGAGCGCGCGCTCGCGCTCGTCCCCGAATGCGAGGAGTTCCTTCCGCTCACCGACGCGGTGATCGGGACCTCGCACGTGGACGGCGACAAGCGCTGGGACCGCTCCAGCGCCTACGCCACCGTGGGAAAGCGGGTGGTGGACTCGTCGCGCCTGGCGGAGGTGATCCCGCGCGTGCTGGAGCGCGAGCAGCGCCGCCTGAGCGAGCTGTTCGGGCTGGTGCTGCAGGCGGTGCAGGAGCAGGAGGAGGGGCACCCCGCGGCCGCGGCCGCCACGCTGATCCAGGCCGGCGAGCGCGAGGAGGCGGACCGCCGCCTGGACCACGCGGAGCGCATCTACGCCATGGCGCTGGAGATCTCCCGCGACCTGCGCGACAAGGGGCCGCAGGTCCTGGCTCTCCGCCGCCTGGGCCGGGCGACCCGGGCTGCGGGGCGGCTGGAGGAGGCGTGGTCGTGGTACGAGCAGAGCCACCAGCTCTCGTTCGATCAGCTCGACGTGACGGGGCAGGCCATCGCCTGCCAGGGGCTGGGCAACGTGTGCGACGGCCGCGGCGAGCGCGAGCGGGCGCGCGCGTGGTACGAGCGGGGGCTCGCGCTGGCCCGCGGGCTGGACGACCCGGCGCTGGAGTGGCCCTTCTACGCGAACCTCTCCGTGCTGGCGATCCTGGACGGCGAGCTGGCCGAGGCCGAGGCGCTGCTGGACCGCGCCCAGGCCCGCGTGGAGGCCGCCGGCGACGAGGGCGCCGTGCCGTACCTGGACAACAACCGCGGCCTGCTGCGCCTGGAGCACGGCGACGCGGTGGGGGCCGAGAAGGCGTTCCGCGAGGGGCTGGACCGCGGGCCGGACGGCTTCTGGGAGATGACCATCCGGGTGAACCTGGGACAGGCGCTCGTCCGCCAGGGCCGGCACTTCGAGGCGGAGGAGGAGGCGCGGCGCGCCGAGGAGATCGCGGTGGTGAACCGCTTCATCCCCGACCTGGTGGACGTGTACGACCTGCTGGGCACCATCGCCCGCGCCCGCTGCGACGAGGAGGGGTTCGTCTTCTACGAGGAGGCGCTGCGCGTCTGCCACGAGCGCGGCCTTCCCGCCAAGTTCGAGGCGGCGGTCTACGCCGGCTACGGCCGGCTGCACCTGGCCTGCGGGCGCCCCGCCGAGGGGCGCGCGTACCTGGACCACGCGCGGGGGATCTACGAGGAGCTGGGGTTCGGGCGGGAGCTGGAGCGGGTGATGGGAGACCTGGAGGGGATCGAGGAGCGGGCGGTCGCGGCGGGGTGAGGATCGTGGAGGGCGGGGGCGTTCCGGGGGCGTAAAGCCCCCGGCTGGCTGCCACGACCGTCCTGACGGACGGGATCTCGGCGCGCGCCGGCAGCCCAGTCCGCGGAGGCGGACTTCGTGCCCCTCCGAGCCGCGAATCCATTCGCAGGCGAGCCGGGGCATGCTCCGAGGGGCTTCGCCCGATGGGTGCGGTGCCGGCCGGGACCGCGGACGCCCCCCCACCCCCGGCCCTCCCCCACGAGGGGAGAGGGATGACGGTAGTCGGCGAGCCCTCGCCGCATTCGCGATCGGGCCCCCTGCGGATCCGACACAGAAGAGGAGCGGGCCCGGGGTTCTCCCCGGGCCCGCTCCTCTTCTGTGTCGGATCCGCAGGGGGCCCGATCGCGAATGCGGCGAGGGCTCGCCGACTACCGTCATCCCTCTCCCCTCGTGGGGGAGGGCCGGGGGTGGGGGGGCGTCCGCGGTCCCGGCC
>JASLAX010000108.1 GCA_030146875.1 Longimicrobiaceae bacterium | reverse complement strand
CTGCGCCGGCGCCACGCCCGCCGCAGCGCGTGGCCGTCCGCTCGCCGCTCTACGAGTACGAGATCTCCACCCGCGGTGGGGCGCTGCGCTCCGCGCGGCTGCGGGACTACACCTCGTACATCGAGCGGGGCAAGGCCGTGCAGCTCGTCCCCGCGCGCTCCGCCGACGTGCTGACGCACCGCGTGGCCGTGGGCCGCGACACCATCGACCTCTCCAACGTTCCCTTCACCGCCAGCGCCCCGCGCCTGGATCTGGCCCGCGGCTCGGGCCCGCGCGAGCTGCGCCTGACCTACGGCGCGCCGGGCACCGTCGGCGCCGAGATCGTCTACACCTTCCGCCCCGACGACTACGTGATCGACGTGCGCGGCCGGGTGACGGGCGTGCGGGGGCCGGCCACGCTGCTCACCAGCATGGGCACGGGGCTGGAGATGCACGACGCGCCGGAGCACGGCTCCACGCGCGAGATGGCGGTGGTGGGGTGGAACTCGGACCAGATCGAGTCGCTGAACCTGGCCAAGGTCGAGGGCACGGAGACGATCGCGGGGCCGCTGGGGTGGGTGGCGCTCAAGGACCGCTACTTCCTGATGGCGCTGCTGGCCGCCGAGGGCCGCACCTTCACGGGCGCCGCCGCCAGCCACGTGCCCGCGGTGAAGGCCGCCTTCCGCGACGGCGGCGACACCGAGGTGGTGGAGGTCCCGCGCGCCCACACGGTCGTGCAGCAGCCGCTCCCCGCCGACGGGGCCTTCGCGTTCCAGGCGTACGTGGGGCCGCAGGAGAACCGCCGGCTGGTGGCGGCGGGGCACGAGCTGGAGGAGGTGAACCCCTACGGCTACCGGTGGCTGCGCCCGGTGATCCGCCCCATCGCGGCGGTGGTGCTGTGGGCGTTCAACCAGCTCCACGGCCACATGGGGCTCTCGTACGGGATGGTGCTGATCGTGTTCGGGGTGCTGATGCGCGTGGTGACCTGGCCGCTGAACGCCAAGGCCATGCGCGCGCAGATGAAGAACATGGAGAAGCAGCCCGTCATGCAGGAGCGCATGAAGGAGATCCAGGCGCGCTACGCCGACGACCCGCAGCGCCAGCAGCAGGAGCTGATGGCGATGTACAAGGACCTGGGGATGTCGCCGCTCTCGATGTTCTCGGGCTGCGTTCCCATGCTGATCCCCATGCCGGTGCTGATCACGCTCTTCTTCGTGTTCCAGAGCGCGATCGAGTTCCGGGGGGAGCGCTTCCTGTGGCTTCCCGACCTGTCGCTCAAGGACCCGTTCTACATCCTGCCCGTCTTCCTGATGGTGTCCATGTTCGCCCTGCAGTGGGTGAGCACCAAGATGAGCGGGATGGAGGAGACGCCGCAGACCAAGATGATGATGTGGTTCATGCCCCTGTTCATGGGCGTGCTCTTCTTCGCCTTCTCGTCCGGGCTGAACCTGTACTACGCCATGACCAACGTGGCGTCGCTCCCACAGCAGATCCTGATCGCGCGCGAGCGGCGCCGCGCCGCCGAGGCCAAGAAGGCCGAGGACGCGGCGGCCAGGAAGGCCGCGCAGCGCGAGCGCCGCGGCTCCGTGGGCGGCACCCGCCGCACGGGCCCGCGCAAGCGCGGCTGACGCCCCCCGCGGCGGAACGACAGAGGGCCCGTCCCCGGCGTGGGGGCGGGCCCTCCGTCGTTCCGTCAGGGCCGCCTCAGCAGGAGGTGACCACCAGGTAGATGCCGACCACGCCGCCGATCGGCCCGAGCGAAGCCCACTGCACCGCCGAGCCGATGGCGGTGCTGCACTCCGCCGTCAGCCCGCCCTGCAACGAGTCCTGCTGCGCCTGCGTCAAGTCCTTCACGGGTCCCCCTCGGGTGTGTGGGAAGGAACGGCGCGCGGGTCCGCGCGCCGGTGGACCCCGGAGCCGGAAAGGCGCCGGGGGCGGAGGTGGATCGCTGCCCGTCCTCAGGCGTCGCCCACCGCCTGCGCGGTCAACTGCCGGTGGCGGCCAGGCGCAGGGCGGCCAGGCCGAAGGGCACGTAGACGAGCCCCAGCGGGTTGCCCTGGGCGAGCAGCGAGAGCCGGGCGGCGCGGGTCGCCTCGCCCAGCGGGTCACCGGCCAGGAAGCGGGCCAGGAAGGCCTCGCCGAACGCGCAGGCCAGCGGCTCGAAGACGGTGATCTCGGTGCCCATCACCCCGGCGGCGCGGGCGTTCTCCACCATCCCGCTCACCAGCTCGAAGGCGTTCTCCGGCTCCACCGCCACGGTGTGGCAGCCGTTCACGAAGACCAGCGGGCGGGGGTCGCTCCAGCGGATGCCGCGGCGGAACGCCTCGCGCCGCAGGATGCCCTCCCCCTCGCCGCCCACGGCCAGGTAGGGTACGCCGCCCTGCAGCCCGCCGTGGCAGTAGAAGTAGACGACCTCCGCCCGGGTGCCGCGCAGCAGGCCCAGCGTGTCGTCGTAGGTGTCGGCGTACTCCCAGTCCAGTCCGGCGCGCAGCGCCTTCAGCCGCTTCTCGTGGCCCGCGCGCTCGGCGAAGTCGCGGTACACGGCCATCGCCACGCTGGGGTTCCCCACCAGCCCCGTCTCCGCGGCGGCGTCGTCGCCGTCCCCCACCGAGACGGGCATGCCCAGCGCGTGGCGGAAGCCCCAGAAGCCGCTGGCGCAGACCACGCGCGGCTCCTCGGCGCTGGGGCAGTCGCCCGCGAAGCAGCGGATGCCCGCGAGCGGCGTCCCGTTCTCCAGCGCGCTCCGCAGCTCCGGGCAGAGGGTGAAGCGAGCGCTCGCCGGCGCGCCGATCTCCAGCGCCGGCCGGTCGTAGAACAGGGCGGCGGGCACCAGGTGGCGGGCGCCGCGCTTGGTGGCGACCTGCACCGTCCCCGGCTTCCGCATCAGCCCCAGCAGCTCGTCGGCCCGGGCGCTCCCGCCGGCGAGGCCGTTGACGATGGCGTCCCAGAGCGAGAAGCCCGCGAACGCGAGCTGCGCCAGGTCGCCGGTCAGGCGCTCCAGGTCCAGCGCGCCGTCGGCGTAGCGGTAGTGGTGCTGGCCCGACTGCCAGGGATCGCGCGCGCCCCACGCCACCTGCCGCATGGCCCCGCGCGCGCGGCCGATCGCGTCCTGGAGCTGCTGGCCGTCCAGCTCCGCCTGGGAGACGAAGTCGGAGTCGCCCTTGAAGGTGAAGCCGTGCGTCCCCTCCGCCGACTGGTTCAGCATCACGCTCAGGCGGTGCTCCATCCGCTCCAGCATCCCCACCCCGAGCGAGGCGGAGAGGTTGTAGTCGATCGTGGAGCGCAGCGCCGGCTCTTCACGCCGCTCCGGCGCGGCCGCCCCGTCCACCTCCACCTCCACCATCCGCGACTGGACCAGCGTGTTGCCGTGGTAGATGGAGCAGCGCAGGCGGTGCCGCCCCTCCGCCACGCCCTCCAGCGGAAAGCGCAGGCGGATCCCGCCCGCCGAGTCGCCCTCCGCCCGCCCCGGCTGGCGCACGACGTCGACCGTGCCGTCGTCGCGCAGCGTCCACTCCCCCGTCTCGCATCCGGGGCGCGGTCGCGGGCCGCCCGTGCCCAGCGGGAAGAGGGCCACGGTGAGGCGCGCGAAGCGGGGAAGGTGCTCCACCGGCAGCGGGGCGTGCGTCGCCTCGATCGAGCGCTCCGCCCGCCGCCCCACCTGGATCCAGAAGAGGTGGGCGATCCCCGGCTCCAGCGGGAGGTGCGGGTCCAGGTCCTCGGCCGGCCGGTCGGCGCGGGAGAAGCCGGTGCCCACCTCGCGCTGATGCACCGGGAGCCGCTCGGGGCGGCCGTCGTCCTCCATCGCCACCTCCCCCGTCTCCGGCGGCGCGCCGTCCTGGACGTCGAACGCATCGGGGCGGCGCGCGTGCGTCGTCCAGCCGGGCGACTCGTACTCTACGTTCCCCAGGTCGATGGTGACGCGCTCGCGGCGCCGCGGCGGCTCCGGGGGGGCGGGCGGAGGGGGCGTGGGCGCCGGCGCTTCGGCGCCGGACCCGCCGCCGCCATCGGACGAGGCGCCTCCGGTGCCATATCCACCGCCACCTCCTCCTCCTCCGGACGCGGAGCCGGTCGCGCCTCCTCCTCCGCCCCCACCGGGGGAAGAGCCGAGCCCCTGCCCGCGGCCGTAGCCTCCCTCCGCGCCGTTCGACGTGGGGAAGGGGCTGGGCGGCGGGATCGGGTCGGGCTCGGGAGCGGGCATCGGGAGCGGCATCGGGCCCGGGGAGGACATCCGCGACACGTCGGAGGGGCGGGGCGCCTCCGTCTTCGGCGGCGGGCGGCTCGCGCCCACGGTGGCGAAGCGCCCCGTGGTGGCGGCCAGGAAGTGCTCCAGGAAGCGCGTGGCCGCCAGCGCGTCCAGCCGGCCGAGCAGCGCCTCGATCTCGTTCCCCTCCCGCGTCTCGGGGCGGGCGGGCGTGGGGAGGCCCGTCTCCACGTACCGGTCGTCCGTCGCGCAGAGGTGGGCGTCCACCGCGGGGGCGCGCTCGACCAGCGCGTCCATCAGGTCGAGCATGCGGTTCCGGGGCAGGCACGGGAGCAGGGCGGCGAGGAACGCCGCGACCGCCCGCGCGTCCTCCTCCTCCCGCGCGCGGCCCGCGGCCCGCTGCGCGAGCGCGACCGCGTCGTCCCACAGTGCCTCGGGCAGCAGCTCGAGGAGCGAGGCCGCCACCGCCAGCCACTCCCGCCCCGGCGCCCTCTCCAGCCCGCGCAGGATCTCGTCGAGCCTCTCGAACACCCGCTCCTGGTCAGCCACGGACCGGCGTCCTCCCTCCCCCGCCCGCTCCGCCGTCGTCTCCGCCACCGGGGCCCCGGTGCGATCCGCCGGTGCCGCCGTACCCGCGGGCGTCCTCGCCGTGGCTCATGGGCGTGATGGTGGGACGGGTCCCCTCGGGGATGTAGTATGGCTCCAGCGGTCGGACGCGGCGCCCGTCCAGGAACCAGTCGGCGTCGAAGTTCTTCGACACGCCCACCAGCACGATGAGCACCAGGAAGTACGAGAAGAACCCGGTCGCCAGGCCGATCCCGTAGGCGCCGAACAGGTCCGTCTTGGCGTCGAACAGCGCCAGCACCGCGCCCCCGCCGATCACCCCCAGCACGGTGGTGATGTCGGAGATCTGCACGTCGCCCGTGCGGTAGCGGTTCACGTAGTAGACGTACCACCCGATCAAGTAGCCGAACGCGAAGGCGCCCCCGAGCTGCAGGTCGGACGTGGCCACGGCCGCGGTGGTCGCTTGGATCATGGGATCTCTCCGGGATGAGCGGGACGGGCGAGGGAGCGGAGCCAGGTGAGGTGCGCCCAGGCCGAGAGGAGCGAGGCGGCGGAGAGCGCGGCCGCGGCGCGCGGGTCGCCCGCCAGCCACCAGGCCGAGGCCGCGACGAGAGCCGACGAGAACGCGAGGGCCACGACGGCCCTTCCGCGCCGCGGCGAACGGCCCACGGCCAGCGCGGCGAGCCAGCCCCACGCCAGCCCGATGCCCACGGCCCCCGCCAGGGGGCTCACGCGGGTCCTCCAGCGCGTCGCGGAGCGGTACGGGGGGCAGGGAGCATCTCGCCGAAGGGTGGCGCGGAGGGAACGGAGGGCGCTCCCCCGCAAGGTCGGCCCCGGCCCCGGCCGTGTCAAGTCACGGCGCCAGAGGGCCGCCGCTTGCCGCCGGGGAGCCGCCCGGCCATTCTCCGGGGATGGACCTCTTCTCCGACACCGTCGCCGCGGTGGCCACCCCGCCGGGCCGGGGCGCCATCGCCCTGCTGCGCGTCTCCGGGCCGGGGGCGCTGGGCGTGCTGCGCGCCGTCGCCCCCGGGCTGGCGGAGCCCGCGCCGCCCCGCGTCTCCCGCCTGGCCGCGCTGCGCCACCCCGAGAGCGGGGAGCTGCTGGACCGGGGCTTGGTCGCCGTCTTCCCCGGCCCGGCGTCGTACACGGGCGAGGACCTGGTGGAGCTCTCCGTCCATGGCGGCCTGCTGGGCCCGCAGCTCGTGCTGGACGCCCTGCTCGCCGCCGGGGCGCGCGCGGCCGAGCCGGGGGAGCTGACCCGGCGCGCGTACCTGAACGGCAAGCTGGACCTGCTGCAGGCGGAGGCCGTGCTGGACCTGATCGACGGCCGCTCGCGCGCCCTGCACCGGGCCGCGGTGAACCAGATGGAGCGCGGCCTCTCCCGCCGCGTGGGGGAGCTGCGCGAGGCCGTCGTCCGCGCCGAGGCGCTGGTGGTGTACTCCATCGACTTCCCGGAGGAGGACGAGCCCCCCGTCCCCCCGGCGCGGATGCGCGCGGCGGGGGAGGACGTCGTCCGCCGCCTGGACGCGCTGCTCGCCACCGCCCCCGAGGGCGAGATGCTGCGCGAGGGCGCCGTCACCGTCCTGGCGGGGCGGCCGAACTCGGGCAAGTCCTCGCTCTTCAACGCGCTGCTGGGGACGGAGCGCGCCATCGTCACCGAGGTGCCGGGGACCACGCGCGACGCGCTGGAGGCCTCCGTCACCGTTGACGGCTACCCCTTCCGGCTGGTGGACACCGCGGGGCTGCGCGAGACGGCGGACCGGGTGGAGGGGATGGGGATCGAGGTGGCGCGCCGCTGGCTGGCCGCGGCCGATCTGGTCCTGTTCTGCGCCCCCGCGGGCCGGGCGCTGGAGGACGACGAGCGCGCCTTCCTGGCGGAGCGCGACCCCGCCCGCACCGTCCTGGTGCGCACCCGGGCGGACCTGGCGCCGTCCCCCACGCCGGCGGATGGCGGGACGGCGGAGGGCGGGCGGGAGGCGGTGGTCGTCTCCGCCGTGGAGGGGACGGGGATTCCCGAGCTCCGCGCGGCGCTGCTGCGGCGGGCGTTCGGCGGCATCCTGGGCGAGCCGGGGGAGGCGCCGCTGGTGACGGGGGCGCGGCAGGCGCGGGCGCTGCGCGCCGCGCGGGCGGAGGTCGCGCTCTTCGTCGCGGGGATGGACGACGGGCTGCCGATGGAGCTGGCGGCCACCCACCTGCGCGCGGCCGCGGGGGCGCTGGAGGAGCTGGTGGGCGCCGTGAGCGCGGACGACGTGCTGGACCGCGTGTTCGGGGACTTCTGCGTGGGCAAGTAGGGGGAAGAGGAAGACGAGCCGGGCGGGCGCGGCGTGGCCGGGCCCGGGGGTGCCCCTCGCGCCGGGGTCGGCTGGCGCGAGGGGCCGAGCGACCGCTACTCGGTGAGGGCCTTGTAGGTCGAGCAGGCGCTGTAGCCGATGATCGCGCCGCCCAGGGCGCCGGCGAAGCCGCCCAGGGAGCCGATGATCATCCCGCCCGCGGCCCAGCTCAGGCAGTCCGGATCGATCTCGCCGCCGACCACCGCGTCCATCTGCGTCTCGTTCATGCTCTGCATCGTCGTGTCTCCTGAAAGGGGGTTCGTGGTGCGGAAAAGGTGGCCTCTCCGCCGCGGAGGGGCCGAGTCGGCGCCCCGTTGGGGCCGCCTGCGGCTTCGTACAGGCGCCCGGGAAGGGGCGCCGGCGAGGAACGCTCGCGGACTCGCGAGTTTCCTCGGGAAAGCAGGTACGCGGCCGGCTCTAGATCTCGCCGACGGCCTTGCAGTACGAGATCCCCACGATCGCACCCGCCAGCAGGCCCAGCGGGCCGCCGAAGAAGCCGATGGTGGTGGTCGCGACGAGCACCGTGAGGCAGTCCTCGCCGCCGACCACGGCGTCCATCTGGGTCTCGTTCATCTCGGTCATGGTGCTCTCCCGGAGTGTGTAGTGCGGCCCGGTGGGGCCGCGGTGCGGTGGCGCCGGTGGGGCGCCGCCGTGATCTGGTGCGCCTACTCGGCCTCGCGGCAGACGGCGTAGCCCAGCGCCAGGGTGCCGATGGAGGCCAGGGGCCCGAAGACCAGGGCGCCGACCGCCGCCGTGGCGAACGCCGCGCCGCACAGCGTGCTGCCGGTGGTCTGCCCGCCGGCGATCTCGTCCATGCGGTCCAGGGACATCTCGTTCATCGTGCTCTCTCCAGCTCGCATCGTGTGTCGCCGGCCCCTCGTGGGCCGGGCGGCGAACGGCTCCCCGCCGGGGCGGGGCGCCGGGATCACTGCACGCCCAGGACGTACAGCGTGATTCCCCACAGGAAGGCGGCGATCAGCGTCCACACCGCCGCCACCGTCATCAGCGCCCCGCCCGCGCCCAGCCTGGGCGCCACCCTGCGCAGCGCGAAGTACAGCAGCACGCACCACAGGCCCTCCCACAGCGACACCTGCGTCAGCAGCAGGTGCGTGGCCGTGCCCGGCTCGGCCAGCGTGGGGAAGAACGCCGTCAGCGACCCGGGGACGAACGACAGGCTCTCCCGGGTGAGCGACGACGGCTCGGCGCGGGCCAGCAGGAACATGCGCACGGCGGCCCCGTAGAGCAGCGCCGGATACGCCCAGCACGCGGCGCGGAAGACCTGGCGGATGGGCACCTCCACCGCGGCCAGCAGCAGGAAGAGCTGCGCGAGCATGGCCACCAGGGCGATGCGGAGCCACACCACCGCGGGGATCGCCACGTACCCCCACTTCGCGGTCTGCTGCACCATGTCGAACTGCCGGTCGATGCGGTCGCCCTCGAGCTCGGTCCCCAGCAGCGCGTGGTAGACCTCGCGGGTCATCACCAGCTCCTTGTTGACCCAGGCCATCACCAGGCTGGCCGCCACCATCACGGCGAAGAGGTGCCAGGTCCGGATGCGGGGGCGGGCGGGCGTGGCCGCGGCGGGGGCGGTGACCAGGACGTCGTTCATCGCGTGCTCCATGGGTCGTTCGTGCTCCAGCGGTCGTTCAGGGTTGCAGCGCGTGCGCGGCGGCGGGCTCCTCCTGGAGCGTCCAGAGCTCGCGGAAGCGCCCGTCGGACGCCAGCAGCTCGGCGGGGGCGCCGGACTCGGTGACCGCCCCGTCCTCCAGCAGCGACAGGTGGTCGGCGCGCAGCAGGGTGCGCAGGTTGTGCGAGATCAGCAGCACCGAGTGCTCGCGGGCATAGGCCGTCAGGGTCCCGAAGACCAGCCCGGCAACGTGCACGTCCACCGCGTTGATCCCCTCGTCCACCACCAGCACCTCGGGGTCGTCCAGCAGGGCGCGGAGCAGCCCCACCACCTGGCGCTCGCCCGAGGAGAGCTGGCGCCCCTCCTCGCCCACCATCGTCGCCAGCCCGCCCTCGAAGCGCTCCAGGAAGGGGCCGAAGCCCAGCTCCCGCACGCGCGCCGCGAGCGCGTCCGGCTCCGCGGCGCGCCCCATGGCCACGTTGTCGGCCAGCGTGGCGTTGAAGATCTTCACCGTCTCGGGCACCACGGCCACCTTGCGGCGCCAGTCGGCCAGGTCGAACTCCTCCGCCGGCACCCCGTCCAGCAGGAGCGCGCCGGCGGAGAGGGGGTACTTCCGCTCCAGGATGCGCACCAGCGTGCTCTTCCCCGCCCCGCTCACCCCCCACAGGCCGGTGACGCGGCCGCGCTCCAGCGACAGGTCCACCCGGTTCAGCAGCGGCCTGGCGCGCTTCCACGAGAAGACCCCGCCCCGCACCTCTAGGCCGCTCCCCAGCCGGAAGGGGCGCTCGCCCGTGCCCGCCTCGCGGCGCACCAGCAGCAGGTCCATCAGCCGCGTGGCCGCCACCGAGGCGCCCTGCAGGGCCACGTTGGCCTCCACCAGGCGCAGGGTGGACGGGAGCATCCCCGCCAGCAGCGAGTACGCCGCCATCATCTGGCCCAGCTTCAGCCCGTCGCGCACCACCAGCACCGCGCCCAGGATCAGCGCGCCCATCACCAGCACCCCGCCGGCCAGCTCGGCGTGCAGGGAGACGCGGGCCTGCGTCTTCCCCAGGCGCTCCACCGCGTCCTGGTAGGCGCCGTAGAGCCGCGTGGTCAGCGTGGCGAAGGCGCCCGAGGCGTCGTACGAGCGCACCTCCTCGATCCCGCCCAGCGAGTCGATGTACGACGCCTCCACCGCCCCGTACGAGGCCGCCACCTGGCGCTGGTCCGTCTTGATGCGGCGCGTGGAGAGGATGAGCATGGCGCCGTAGACGGGCACCGCGCCCAGCCCCAGCCACGCCAGCGGGGGGGCCAGCTTGAAGAGGAAGGCCAGCGAACCCACCACGATCAGCACGTCGATGATGGCCGATCCCAGGATGCGGAGCACCGCGTTCTGGATCTTGACGCTGTCGTGGATGCGGGCGGTGATGTCGCCCGTCTTGCGGGAGTCGAAGAAGCGCGAGGGGAGCCGGAAGATGTGGCCCAGGAAGTCCTCGGCCACGGCGCCGCTCACCCGGCGGTTCAGCTCCACCAGGAAGCGCTGGCGCAGGTACCCGGCGCCGGCCCGCAGGAGCTGCAGCGCCATCAGCGCCCCGCCGGTGAAGGCGATCTTCCCCAGGTCGCCCTCGGGGATGAAGCGGTCGATCAGCCACTGCACGAACACCGACGTGAGCAGCCCCAGGACCGTGTAGACGAGCCCCAGGAACACCGACTGGTACAGCCAGGTCTCCTCGCGGCGGAAGTAGCCCAGGATCCACTCGCCCCAGTGCGGCGTGCGCGCGCAGAGCAGCGGCCCCGCGGGCTCCAGCAGCACCACCGCCCGGCTCTTCCAGATCTCCTCGAACTCCGCGCGGCCCATGCGCACCCGGCCCTTCGCCGGGTCGCCCAGCAGCACGCCGCGCTCGTCGATGCGGTACACCACCACGAAGTGCTGCAGCCGCCCGTCGATCAGCACGTGCGCGATGCAGGGCATGCTCTCCCGCATCAGCTCGTCGTACTCCCCGGTCACGCCCCGCGCGCGGAAGCCCATCCCCTGCGCGGCCTGCACCAGCGCCAGCAGCGTGCTGCCCTTCGCGTCGGTGCGCGTCATCTCCCGCACCTGCACCAGCGACGCGTCGCCCCCGTGGTGGCGCAGCACCGAGAGCAGCGCGGCCGGGCCGCAGTCGGCCTGGTCGTACTGCCTCACGACCGGCTGGCGGCGGCGGAGGAGGCGCTGGACGGAGGAAGGGATCGTCACGGCGGGGAGTCGGGTGCGAAGATCTTCCGGAAGGGTGAGCCGCCGGGTCCGTCGGGGAGCCGTGCGCCGCGTGCGGAGGCGCCGGGCCATCTGTCGGTGGAGTCACGCGGGGGTGGAGGACACCCCGTACGGGTCTCTGTTGTTTGAGGCGGGAAAGGTATAGATACGGTTGCTTGATGTGAAGGGGGGAGGCACGAACGCGCCGAAAGATGGCGCCAACCCCCGCCAGGGCGCCTCCACCTCACGGAGGACCTCCTCCCGAGGGTCCGCCGGGGAGGCACCGTCGGGAACCCCCCCAGCAGGGCCCAGGAGCCACGTCGCACTCTCCGACGAGCCGGAGGTGTGCCCCGGGGTAGATCGTGCGTCCTGCGCGAACTATGAAAGTCGATTTCTTCGGGATGTATTCGGCTTTACGCCCTCTCCACGTCCGCACGAGAGGGGGAACAGGAAAGCCCGGGAGTCCCCCTCTTCCTCCGGCGCGAGACAGCGCCGCCTCCGCCTCCGTTACGCTGGACCCGTGCGCCGCGCCCAGGGCGCGCGCGCGTCAGCAGCGGAACGGGTGGGGGTCTCGACGGGACCCGTCGGAGGCCACCTCCTGTTCCACCCCATCGACGCCGGAGAGGTCCATCAGGGTGGGGACGCCGGAGCGGGGTCGGCCGACGCGCTCGCCTCCGCCAGCAGGAGATTCGGCGGGACAACCGGCGGGGCTCGGGGGAAGCGTCGGCGGGGCAGACTGCGGAGGCGGTCGGGCGAGCGTGCGGCGTCGGCGGGCGGACGTCCGGGGACGGCGCGCTCCGCCTCCCCGGGGTCGAGGTGACGGACGGCGGCGGGGCCGCCGACGGAGCCACGGCCTTTGGTTCAGCGGATGATGCGGAAGCCTTCCTGGTTCCCGGGGATGATGGGGATGTCCTCCACGCGCTCCACCTGTGCGCCGGGCGGGCCGGAGTGGAGGCGCTCGCGGAAGGCGTCCAGCGCCTCGGCGGACCCGCGCGCCTGCACCTCGACCGCGCCCTGGGGCGTGTTGCGTACCGTGCCGCTGACGCCCATGCGCAGCGCCTGCGTTCGCGTCCACCAGCGGAACCCCACCCCCTGCACCCGTCCCGTCACCCGCCACGCCGCGTCCGGCATCTCCGCTTCTCCTGGTCTATCCCGGGTCGGGTCCCGTGGCCGGGGGCGGAACGCGAAGGGGCGCGGGGTCTCCCCCGCGCCCCTCGCGGCCACCGGCGCCTGTGTCAGGCGAACTCGCGATGGCTCGGCTCCCGGTGCACCGGGCCGCTCGACTGCGAGCCGCCCTGCTGCGCCTGCTCCGCCATCTGCTGGCCGAAGCCGATGAGCTTGCGGGCCTCCTGGGCGACGGCCGCGCTCAGGCCGCCGACCACCGCGCCCTTGAGCTGGTTCTTCGCCTTGTACAGCGGGCCGCGCTTGGGCGCGTTGTCGCTCCCGGCCAGCAGGTAGCCCACCGCGAAGGCGATCCCCAGGGCGGGAAGCGCGTTGCCGCGCACCTGCTCCAGCATCCCCCGCTCCTCCAGCAGCGACTCGGCGCGGCCCAGGGCGTCGCCCATCTTCTCCCGCGCCTGCGAGGCCACCTGCCCCGCGCGCTCCCGGGCCTGGCCCGCCAGCTCCTGCCGGTTCTCCATCATCCCCGCGGCGCGGTCGCGCACCGTGGAGCCCAGGTCCTGGAGCCGGCCGGCGACCTTCTCCTTCATCCCCTGCTGCTCGGTGGCCGTGCCGCCGTACGCGATCGCGCCGTACGAGTCGGTCGTGCCGCCCGTGGCCCCGGCGTGGAGCCCGCTGTGGACCTCACCCACCCCGCGGTCACCCAGCGCCGCGGAGCCGGTGGTCCCCGCCTCGAGCCCGGCGGTGTCGCGGCCGGCGTCGCCGGTGCCGCCCAGCCCGGAGCCGCTCACACCCGCTCCCGGGCCGAGTGGATCTCGCTCTGCACCCATTGCTTGTCCTCCTTCAGGGTTCGGATCGTCTCGTCGGGGGCCAGCGAGTCGTGCTGCAGGCGGTTCATGGCCTTCTTCGCCAGGAACGCCCCCACCCCCACGAAGAGCACGCCCACGATCAGCGCACCCAGCCAGTACTCGCCCAGCGCGTCGCCCACCAGAATCACCAGGAACGCGACCAGGACCAGGGCACCGACCAGAGCCACCACACCACCCACCCCGACCATCGTCGCGTCGCGGGCGGCGCTCTTCAGGTTCTCCCGCATCTCGGCCTTGGCCAGCGCGACCTCCTGGCGAACCAGGGTCGCGCTGTCCGTGGCGAGCTGCTTCAGGAGGTCACCGAGCGCCGGCTCTGGACCACCCGTCGCGGGGCCGTTGCCCTCGTGCGGGGTCCTCACGACGTGGATCTCCTCCGGCATCGGTGCCTCCTCTCTTAGCGCAGGATCTTGCCCACCACCCAGCCGGTGGCGACCGCCATCAGCAGGGTCTGCAGCGGGCGCTCCCGGACCATCCGCTGAAGGTCCTCCTGGAGCGTGTTGAGGTCGCTGTCGCGCAGGTAGCGTGCGGCGGAGTCCAGCCCGTCGGCGGCGCCGGTCGCCATCTCGCCCGCCTTGCCGCGCACGCCGCTGTCGCCCTGCTGGTCGGCCAGGTTGCCCAGGCGCTCGGCGGCCGACTCCAGCCCGCCCGCCGCGCGGTTCATGAACTCGTTGGCCTTCTCCGCGACCTGCTCCTTCACGCCCGACGCCGCGCCGCCGCCCGACGAAGCGCCGCCGGTGGAGCCCCCGTCGGCCGGCTGCCAGCTTCCGCTGCCGACGCCGCTGGAGCCGCCCACGCCCGCGGACCCGCTCGCGCCGGTGGAGCCGCTGCCGAACGCGCTCCCCGTGGAGCCGCCGGTGCTGCCGCCCGTGCTGCCCGGGCCGCTGGAGCCCGCGCCGCTCGATCCGAGTCCGCCGGAGCCCAGCCCGCTGCCGCCGGTGCTCCCCAGGCCGCCGGACGAGCTGGAGCCCAGCCCGCTGCTGGTGCTGCCCGCGCCCGTGCTGCCCGCGCCGGAGGACCCCAGGCCGCTCCCCGTGCCGCCGGCGCCGCTCGCGCCCAGCCCGCCGCCCGTCGACCCGCTCCCCGAGGACCCGCTCCCCGCTGCGGACATGCCGCCCGAGGTCAGGTCCCCGGAGCCGAAGGACGATCCCGTCCCCGTCCCCATCCCGCTGCCGGTGGTGCGGCCGGTCCCGGCGCCCGTCAGGCCGCTGCCCGTGCCGGCCGTCTCGCGGCCGCTCGCGCCCAGGCCGCCGGTCGAGCTCCCGGGGCTTCCCAGCCCACCGGTGCTCCCGCCGCCGAGGCTCCCGTTCTCGCGGTCGCTCGCGGATCCGTGCAGACCGGGACTCCCGTCTCCGGTGCCGCTCTTGTCGCCGGTGTTGTCGCGCTGGTCCATGCTGCCTCCGTGCTGTCCAGAGTTTCCGAAGCCCAGGGTTGGCCGACCATTGCAACAGGTATGCCGAATGTTTTGTAGAGGGATGAGTGTTCCACGTGGAACAGGGCTCCTTCGCCGCGGTACCAGAGTCACACCCCAAACCCCAGCGAAAGCGGCAGATGGAGCACCGTTACGACGTGATCGTGGTAGGCGGCGGGCACGCGGGCGTGGAGGCATCCGCGGCCGCCGCGCGCGCGGGGGCGCGCACGCTCATGGTCACGCCGAACCTGGAGGGGATCGGCCAGATGAGCTGCAATCCCGCCATCGGCGGGGTGGCCAAGGGTACCGTGGTGCGCGAGGTGGACGCCCTGGGCGGGATCATGGGGATGGCCACCGACCGCTCCCGGATCCAGTTCCGCATGCTCAACCGCTCCAAGGGCCCCGCCGTCTGGGCGCCCCGCGCGCAGTGCGACCGCGGCCTGTATCCCCGCGCCGCGCGCGCCCTGCTGGAGCGCCTGGCGGGGCTGGACCTCTTCCAGGGAATGGTGGGCTCCCTTCTCCTGGACGGAGACCGCGTCACCGGCGTGCGCTGCGAGAGCGGGCTGGAGTTCCACGCCCGGGCGGTGGTCCTGACCGCCGGCACCTTCCTCCGCGGCCGCATCCACGTCGGGCGGGCGGAGGGGATCCCCGCCGGCCGCGCGGGGGACGCTCCGTCCGTGCGACTGGCCGAGCAGATGGAGGCGCTGGGGCTGGAGGTCGCCCGCTTCAAGACCGGCACGCCGCCGCGGGTGGACGGGCGCACGGTCGACCTCGCCCGGCTCGAGGAGCAGCCCGGCGAGTCTCCCGAGTACCGGCTCTCCTTGTGGGAGCGCGCCCCCCTCCTGCCGCAGCGGCCGTGCTGGATCACGTGGACGGGGGAGCCGCTGAAGGACGTGGTCCGTTCGCACCTGGGCGACTCCGCCCTGTACGGCGGCGAGATCTCGGGCCGGGGGCCGCGCTACTGCCCGTCCATCGAGGACAAGATCGTGAAGTTCCCGGAGGCCGTCCGGCACCAGGTCTTCCTGGAGCCCGAGGGGCTGGAGACGCACGAGCTGTACGTGAACGGCGTCTCCACCTCGCTGCCCGCCGAGGTGCAGCTCCGGATGCTGCGCGCCATCCCCGGGATGGAACGGGTGCGGATGACCAAGGTGGGCTACGCGATCGAGTACGACTACTATCCGCCCCACCAGCTCCTCCCCACGCTCGAGAGCAAGGCGCTCGCCGGGCTCTTCCTGGCCGGCCAGGTGAACGGCACCACGGGGTACGAGGAAGCCGCCGGGCAGGGCGTGCTGGCCGGCGCCAACGCCGCGTTCGCCGCGCTGGATCGCGAGCCGCTGCGGCTGGAGCGCGACCAGGCCTTCATCGGCGTGCTGGTGGACGACCTGGTCACCCGCGGCACCGACGAGCCCTACCGTCTCTTCACCTCGCGCGCGGAGTTCCGCCTCACCCTGCGCCAGGACAACGTCCTCCAGCGCCTGGGCCCGATCGCCGCCGAGCGCGGGCTCCTGTCGGACGACCAGCGCCGCGCCCTGGACGCGCGCCTCGTCCTGGTCGACCGCGTGGACGCCTGGCTGGCTGGTACCAACGCCGCGCCGGAGCGGGTGAACCCCGTCCTCGCGGCCGCCGGGTCCGCCCCGCTCACCCAGCCCGTCCGCATCGCGCAGCTCCTCCGCCGCCCGAACGTCTCCATCGACGCACTTCTCGCTTCCGTCGACGGCGCGCCCGAAGCGGAGCCGCAGATCCTGCGAGAGGTGCTGGCCGGGGCGGAGATGGAGTTGCGCTACGAGGGCTACATGGGCCGCGAGCGCACCCGCGCCGAGGCGCTCCAGCGCCAGTCCGACTTCCCCATCCCGGCCGGGCTCCCGTACGCCGACCTGCTCTCGCTCTCGTTCGAGGCGCGCCAGAAGCTCGATCGCATCCGTCCCGCCACGCTCGCGCAGGCATCCCGCATCCCGGGCGTCTCGCCGAGCGACCTGCAGAACCTGGTGATGGAGGTGCGGAAGCGACGGGCCGCTGCCTCCCTCGTCTGAGCCGAGCTTCGACGCGTCCCGCTCCTGCGGCTTTGCCTCACGCGGAGGCGCGGAGGCCGCGGAGTAGCGGCGGGCGAGCTCGTCGGCGATGTGACGTCTGTGGAGGCGCCACCCGTCTACAAGATGCGAGGCCGCCCTCCGATAGGAGCCGGATGTGTGGCAGGAAGGCCGCCGACACCCACCTCCGCGTTCTCCGCGCCTCCGCGTGAGACCTGATGTTGCTTCGTCAACCCTATGTTCGGCACGTATTCGGCTGCAAGGATTGTTCAGCGTTTCACGTGGAACACGGAGTTGGCGGAGCCGCGCGGGCTGCCGGACTGTTCCACGTGGAACAGTGGCTGCGTTGCTGGACGTCCCTCGCGCGGCCGCGTATATTGAACGTCCAACCTTACCACAGCGCGTACCCCAGGAGGCACGTGTCCCGCATCATCGCGATCGCGAACCAGAAGGGCGGGGTTGGAAAGACAACCACCGCCATCAACCTGGGAGCCTGCCTGGCGGTGGCAGAGAAGAAGACCCTGGTCATCGACACGGACCCGCAGGGGAACGCGACGAGCGGGTTGGGGATCGACAAGGAAGAGGTGCAGAAGTCGATGTACGACGTGCTGACCGACGGTGCGCCCCTCTCCGACATCATCATCCCCGAGGTCCACTTCCCCTATCTGGACCTGGCCCCGGCTACGCGCGACCTGGTGGGCGCGGAGGTGGAGCTGGTGAACCGGCGGGGACGCGAGGGGATCCTGAAGGCGGCGATGGAGGGGATCCGGGAGGAGTACGAGTACATCCTGATCGACTGCCCCCCTTCCCTCGGCCTGCTGACCCTGAACACCCTCGCCGCAGCCGACTCGGTTCTGATCCCGATCCAGTGCGAGTTCTACGCGCTGGAGGGACTGTCGCAGCTCCTGAACACCGTCACCCTGGTGCAGAAGAACCTGAACCCCCGCCTCCAGATCGAGGGGGTGCTCCTCACCATGTACGACGGGCGCCTCAACCTCTCGCGCCAGGTTGCCGATGAGGCGAAGGAGTATTTCGGCCCGAAGGTTTACCGTACGACCATCCCCCGCAACGTCCGGATCGCCGAGGCTCCCTCGTTCGGCAAGCCGATCGTGCTGTACGACGTGCTCTCCGTGGGGGCCAAGAGCTACCTGTCGCTCGCGCGGGAGGTGATCGCGCGGAAGACGTCGCGCGCCTCGGACTCCCTCCCCGCCCCGACCGCCACCGCCGCCGCCGCGGGGGAGTGACGTAGATGTCGACCGCCAAGAAGCCGCGCCTCGGCAAGGGGCTCTCCGCGCTGCTGGGTGACTACGCCCCCGGCGAGGGAGGCCAGCCCTCCATGCCGCCCGAGGGCGTTCGCGCCCTGCTCACCTCGCGCATCGCCCCCAACCCGTTCCAGCCGCGGCACGAGTTCGCCCCGGAGCAGCTCGCCGAGCTGCAGGACTCCATCCGCCAGAACGGGCTGCTCCAGCCCATTGTGGTACGTCCCGCCCCCAAGGGAGCGGCGGAGGGCGCCGAGTGGGAGCTGGTGGCCGGCGAGCGCCGCTGGCGCGCGGTGCGCGGGCTGGGGTGGACGGAGGTCCCGGCGATCGTGAAGGAGCTGGACGACCGCGCCATGCTGGTGCTGGCGATCGTCGAGAACGTGCAGCGCGCCGGGCTCTCCCCCCTGGAGGAGGCCGCCGGCTACCGCAAGCTGATCGACGAGTTCGGCTTTACGCAGGCCGAGGTGGCCGAGGGCGTGGGGCGCGACCGCTCCACCGTGGCGAACCTCCTCCGCCTCCTCCACCTTCCCGCCTCGGTCCAGAAGCTGGTGGAGAACGGCGACCTCTCCATGGGGCACGCCCGCGCCATCCTGGGGCTGGAGGACGAGCGCGCCATGGCCGACGTGGCGCGCGAGGCCGCGCAGGCCGGGCTCTCCGTGCGCGCGGTGGAGGAGCGGGTGCGCCGCCGCCGCGGGCCCGAGGCCGGGGCCCAGGGCGAGGGGGGCGCCTCCTCCACCGCCGCGCGCGAGCCGCGGGGGCTGGACGACCCGCACCTGCGCCACCTGGAGGCGGAGCTGCAGCGGGCGCTGGGCACGCAGGCGCGCATCCGGCTGCAGGGCGCGCGCAGCGGGCGCATCGAGATCCCCTTCTTCGACGCCGACGACTTCGACCGGGTCCTGGAGCTGATCCTGGGCGCCGAGGCCGACCGGGACTGAGGGCGCCATGCCGCGTGACGAACGTCGCATGACCTTCATCGTGGTTCCCCATGGCGAGGGGGACCTGAGCACCCGGTCGTACGAGCTTTCGTACCGCCGCCTGCGCATCGCCTTCGGCGTGGCGGTGGGGGCGGCGCTCCTCCTGCTGGCCATGTTCCTGTCGTGGTGGTGGATGGCCGCGCAGGCCGCCCGCGTGCCGGGGCTGACGGCCGAGGTGACGGAGCTGCGGAAGGACCGCGCGCGCGTGCAGGAGCTGGCGCGCATCATCGCGCGGATGGAGGCGCAGTACGACCAGGTGCGCGCCATGCTGGGCTCGCAGGTGCCGCTGGCGGAGCAGCCGGCCGGGAGGCGCCGGGCTCCCGCGCGTCCGGCCCCGGCGCCCACCCCGGTCCCGGCGGACAGCGCCGCCCCGCGCGACTCCGCCCAGGCGCTGCTCCCCCGCGACTGGCCGCTCGCCGCCGCGGGGTACGTGACCCGCGGGGTGACCACCGGCGGGGCGCCGCACCCGGGGATCGACATCGCCGTGGCCACGGGCTCGCGGGTGCTGGCCTCCGGCGCGGGGACGGTGGCCGCGGCCGGGGAGGACCGGGTGTACGGCCGCTACGTGCGCATCGCGCACGCGGACGGGTACGAGACGGTATACGGACACGCGTCGCGCCTGCTGGTGGGCGCGCGCGAGCGGGTGCGGCCCGGGCAGGTGATCGCCCTGAGCGGCAGCACGGGCGTATCCACCGCCCCGCACCTGCACTTCGAGCTGCGCAAGGACGGCGTCGCGGTGGATCCGCGCACGCTGGTCCATCCACCGCGGTAGGGGGTAGAGCATGGCGATGTTCGGAAAGGGATCCGGCGCGGCCGGCAACGGGGGCTCGGGCGCCCGCGACAAGGTGACGTCGGCGCTGCGCAACGCGGCCAACGAGGGGTCGATCTCCATCATCGGGCCGGGGATGAAGATCGTGGGCGACGTGGTCACCGACGGCACCGTGCGAGTGGAGGGCGCGGTGCACGGCACCCTGCGCGCCTCCAAGGCGGTGGTGATCGGCAAGGAGGGCGAGGTGGTGGGCGACGTGATCACCCAGGACGCGGTGATCGGCGGCCGGATTCGCGGCACGGTGACCACCGAGGGGCGGCTGGAGGTGCAGGCCACCTCGGACATCGAGGGCGAGATCCGCTGCCGTCCCCAGCACATGATGCTGGAGGAGGGCGCGCGCTTCGAAGGCCGCATCCAGATGGTCGACGACGCCACCCAGCGGGCGCTTCCCCCGGCCGAGGCACGGCCCGAGGTCCGCCAAGACGCGCGCCAGATGTCCACGGAGTAGGCGGGGTTTTCCACAGCAGGGGGCGTGTCCCCCATCTCTCGATCCGGTCCGGGGTTGCAGGTTATCCACAGCGCCGGACCCCCTTTTTCCACCCCGGTTCTCCACGGTCGTGGAAACCATCGCCATGGGGTTCCGCCGGTGCAGCTTGCGGAGATCCGGGAGTACCTGGACGACTACCTGCGCATCGCGCAGGTGCCCGACTACCCGGGGGCGCTGAACGGCCTGCAGGTGGAGGGAACGCGCGACGTGCGGAAGCTCGCCGTGGCCGTCGACGCCTCCATCGCCACGGTGGAGCGGGCGGTCGCCGACGGGGCCGACCTGCTGCTGGTGCACCACGGGCTCTTCTGGGACGGCAACGTGGCCGTCACGGGACGGCGCATGCGGAAGCTGCGCCCGCTGATCGAGTCCGGCGTCGCCCTCTACTCCGCGCACCTGCCGCTGGACGTGCACCCCGAGGTGGGGAACAACGCCGTGCTCCTCCGCGAGCTGGGCCTGGAGCCGCGGGGCACCTTCGGCGACCACCAGGGATGGCCGCTCGGCGTATGGGGCCAGGCGGAGCCGCCGCTGCGGCGGGAGACGCTGGCGGCGCGGCTGGACGCCACGCTGGGTGTCCGCGTGCGCCTGGTGGCCGGCGGGCCCGAGACGGTGCGGCGCGTGGGCGTGATCACCGGGGGCGCGGCGAGCAAGATCGCGGACGCGATCGAGGCCGGGCTGGACGCGTTCGTCACCGGGGAGGGGGCGCACCACAGCTACTTCGACGCGGCGGAGGGCGGCATCAACCTCCTCCTCGGCGGGCACTACGCCACGGAGACGTGGGGGGTGAAGGCGCTGGCGCGCCACCTGGAGGAGCGCTTCGGCCTGGAGTGGACCTTCATCGACCACCCCACGGGACTCTGAGGGAGGGCGGGCTCGAATGGCGAGGGCGACGTGGAAGGGCGCCGTGATCGCGGAGAGCGACCGTGTCCAGGAGGTGGAGGGGAACGTGTACTTCCCGCCGGACGCCGTGCGGTCCGAGCACCTGCGCCCCAGCGACACGCGCACCGTCTGCCCCTGGAAGGGCGAGGCGAGCTACCACCACGTGGTGGTGGGGGAGCAGGTGAACGAGGACGCGGCGTGGTACTATCCCGCACCGACGGACGCGGCGGCCGACATCCGCGGCCACGTGGCGTTCTGGAAGGGCGTCGCGGTGGAGCGCTGACCGGCGCCGCCGCGAAGTCCCTTCCGGTGCGCCCCCGCGCCTTGCCCGCCCCCGCCCCCGCCGGTTAGCTTCCCACCCCCCGACGGCCCGCGCGCGACTTCTCCTCTTCGCCCGCGGCGGCCGCCGGGAGCGCGGGCGCGTCCACGCGTCCCGTCCGTTTCCGCCAGTATCTGGCCGCACCCGCTCCGGAGCGTTCCCCGCATGACCCCCACGCCGGACCCCGAGACCACCACCCCCGCCGCGGACCGCCTGGCCCGCCGCTTCGTCTGCCGCGTCTCGGGCGCCCCCACCGGGGGCCCGCCGCTTCGTCTGCCGCGTCTCGGGCGCCCCCACCGGGGGCGTGGACGGGATGCGCGCCGAGCGCGCGATGGAGCGCCTCCACGCCCTCCTGGACGCCGAAGCGCACCTGGAGGCCGGACGCGAGGAGGTCTCCGCCCTGCTCTTCGCGGCCGTGGGCGCCGCCGCCGACCGCCCCGCGCGCAACCGGATCCTGCGCGCCAAGCGCGACCTGTACAACCTGCGCGGCCTGCCCGCCGATGCGCTGGAGGGCGCGCTGCAGCAGCTCGAGGCCGCCGCGGCCGGGCGGGTGCGGGCCTTCGCGGCGGAGCTGGAGGAGCGCGACGCCATCCGCCGCGAGGTGGAGGCGGCCCTGGCGGAGGAGACGCCGCCGCTGCGCTCGCGCTTCCGCGAGCTGCTGCGCGACCCGGAGTTCCGGAAGGGGCTGATGGTCTCCTCGCGCTCCCTCTACTCCGCGCTGGACCGTTACGCCGCGTCCGGCGGCACGCCCGGCGGGCGCGACGAGAAGACGGAGCGCGGGCTGCTGCGCTACTACACCCGCACGGCCATGAAGGCCACCCCGTTCGCCTCGTTCTGCGCCATCATCCCCGGCCAGTTCACCGCAGCCGCAGAGGGGGAGGACGAGGTCTTCCGCTTCCACGGCGACCCGCGCGCGAAGCGCTCCTTCGTGCGCATCAACAAGCTGCTCTACGGGATCCTGCTGGAGCACCTGAAGGCCCGCCCCGGCGTGCGCCACCGCCTGGTGGTGGAGCCCAACCCCACCCTGCGCGGCGAGGGGCAGCGGCTCGTCTTCCTCACCGCCATCCAGGCGCGCGAGGTGTTCCAGCGCGTGCCGGCGAACGAGGTGCTGCAGCTCATCCTGCAGGTCTTCCGCGGCAAGGCGTCCCCCACGCTGGGGGACATGATCGCCGCCCTCTCCGCGGATCCGCAGATCGAGGCCACCCCCGAGGAGGCCGAGGCGTACCTGGAGAAGCTGCTGGAGATCGGCTTCATCCGCTTCCACACCGGCATCCGCGAGCAGGACGCGGACTGGGACATCCCCTTTCGGGCCCTGCTGGACGCCATCGACGACGACCACGCGCGCCAGGCTTCCGAGCTGCTGGCCGCCGTGCGCGCCCGCACCGACGAGTATGCGGACGCGCCGGTGGAGGCGCGCGACGCGATCGTGGCCGCCATCCACGCGCTGATCGCGGAGGCGTTCGAGGCCATGGAGGTCACCGGCCGCCTGCGCCGCGACATGCCGTTCTACGAGGACGCCACCGCGGCCGCGAGCGCGGAGATCCCGCTGACCGCCGGGGTGGCCCGCGCGGCGGAGGTGTTCACCGACTACGTGCGCCTGACCTCGCGCCTGGCCTGGCCGCGCAGCGAGCAGGCCACCATGCGGCACTTCTACGACGACTTCTACAAGGACTCGCCGGGCGTTCCGCTGCTGCAGTTCTATGAGGACTTCTACCGCGAGCACTTCAAGGCGCACGTGGAGAAGGAGCAGAAGGCGCGCGGCGGGATGGACCGCGAGGCGCTCTCGGGCTACGACCTGCAGAACCCGTTCGGGCAGGAGTTCGTGCGCGACGTGCAGACCGCCCGCACGCGCATGGGCGAGCGCATCGCGGAGCGCTGGCGGCAGGACGTGGACGCGGAGGTGCTCGACCTCACCCTGGCCGAGCTGGCGGAGACGGCCGGGGCGGTGGAGGCGCAGCCCCTGCCCTGCCGCTCGGTGAGCGCCTTCGCCCTCCTCGTCCCGGAGGGGACGCCGGACGGCGATCCGACGCTCGTGCTGCAGGGCTCCTCCTACACGGCGGGATACGGAAAGTACTTCTCGCGCTTCCTCTACATGTTCCCGGAGGAGTTCGTGGAGGACGTGCGCCGCGACAACGGCGGGCTGACCGGGGAGCTGCTGGCGGAGATCTGCGGCGACGCGCAGTTCAACGCCAACCTGCACCCGCCCCTGCTCCGCTGGGAGATCTCCTACCCCACCGGCGAGGGGGGCGAGGCCGGCGACCAGCTCCCCTCCGCCGCGCTGCTCGTGGGCCCCGACCCGCTCGACGCGAACGCCCTCGTCCTGCGCCACGCGCCGTCCGGCAAGCGCGTGATCCCCGTCGACCTGGGGTTCCTGAACCCCCGCATGCGGCCGCCGCTCTACCAGCTCCTGTCGCGCTTCACGCCGCCCGTCTCCTTCGCGCCCAACCTGCCGGAGACGCCGTTCCCGCCCCGCCGCGCTTCCGCCGAGGGCGCGCCGTCTGCCGAGGAGGGCCCGTCTCCCGCGGAGGGTGGAGCGGTGGACGCCGTGGCGGGCGTGCAGCCCGTCGTCGCGGACACCGCGGCGTCTCCGGAGGCCTTGCCCGCGGTCGCGGCGGAGGGCGGTGCGGTGGCGGGGGCCCCGGACGCCCCGAGCCCCGCCGCGGGCGCGCCGGCGGCGG
>JASLAX010000098.1 GCA_030146875.1 Longimicrobiaceae bacterium | reverse complement strand
GCACGGCGCGGGCGCGGCAGGAGACGCTGGCGCTGGAGGCCCTGGAGGTCGTGGGCGTGGGGCAGGAGACCGTCCGCCGCGCCGGGGAGCGCGCCTTCTACCTGCGCGGGGGCGTCTGGACCGACGCGCTGGTGAAGCCGGACTCGGGGCTGCCGGTGACGGAGGTGACGGTGGGGAGCGAGGCGTACTTCGACCTGGTGCGCCGCATCCCCGAGCTGGGCCGGTACTTCGCCCTGGGCGACCGGGTGGAGGTGGTGCACGGGGGCCGCGTCTACCGCACCCGCCCGGCGGACAGGCCGTAGGGGCGGCGCGCGCCGGGGAGGAGGATGGGAGGGCGCCCGGCATCGGCCGGGCGCCCTCCGCGCGTCGCGTGCGTCGTTCCCTGCCGCGGGGTGCCGATCAGGTACGTCACGTGGGCCGGCGCGCGGGGCACCCGCTCGCGTCCCGCCTGCCAGTCGTAGTCCCCACCCGCGGCCGCGGCCATCTCCAGCATCTCCGCCGGCGTGTAGGAGCGCAGGCACGACACCACGCCGTCCCACCCCACCATCAGCGGGATCGCGGGGAGAACGTAGGTGAGCAGCAGGCGGGACCAGCGGAAGGGGCGGATGGCGGGCGTGGCCAGCAGGGCGAAGAGGGGCGCGGGGAGGGTGGCCAGCACGGCGGGCACGCTGCGCTCCGTGACCTCGAAGATCCCGATGCCGCGGCGGGCGCGCACGGCGTCGGCCAGGATGCCGCGGGCCAGGTCGGGCGCGAAGTGGTGGAAGCCGGTGAAGAGGGTGCGGAAGCCCTCCAGCTCCGCCGGTACGGCGGTGGCGTCCACCGGCTCGTCCGCGTGGCGGATCCGGCCGCCGCTCCCCGCCTCCATCCGCCGGAACGCCTCCAGGTTCGGGTAGCGGTCCGTCAGCACCACCTCCGGGGCCCGCGCGCCGCCCTCCAGCAGCGGGAGGAGGGACGCCCACGGCCCGCCCGCCCCCGAGCAGAGGTCGACGATGCGCCCGTCCCCCGTGCGGTCCAGCGCCGCCCGCAGCCGCGGGGCGATGGCCGCGTAGGGCCGGGTGCGCTCCAGCATGAAGCGCAGGAAGTCCGTCCCGCCGTCGCGGACCGGGGCGGGGCACCAGCCCTGGTCCTCGATCTCCATCAGGTGCAGCCGCGCCATCCGCCTCTCCCGGGTGGAAGGTCCGCCGGAGAAGATCGGAGCGCGCGTGCGCCCGGGAAAGGCCCTCAGCGCCCGTGCGCCGCGCCGGCTTCCTCCGCGGCGGCCTGCAGGACGGCGGCGTCCGCCGGGTCCACGATGAGGCGCGAGCCGGAGGGCAGGTCCAGCGTGGACGGCAGCCCCACCGGGGTGCGGCCGTACAGGCCGCGGAAGACGACCAGCGCCGCCAGGTAGCTCCCCGCCGGCGTGGGGTGCAGCCCGTCCGCGCCGTAGAGGGGGATGCCGGCGTCGCGGGCCCACGCGGCGCGCCACGCCTCGCCCGCGGGAAAGAGCATCGCGTCCGCCCTGATCGCCGCCGCGGCGTACGAGTCGCGCACGGCGTCGCGGTCGAACGCGCGGTCGATGGAGGGCCAGACGGCGTAGAGCGCGGGCTTTCCGCCCGCCGCGCGGATCTCGCCGGCGAAGCGGCCGGCGTACTCCACCAGCAGCGCCCGGCTCTCCGGAAGGGCCGAAGGGCCCTGCTGCAGCACCACCACGTCCCACCCGCCCTCCCCGACCGCCGCGCGCGCCGAGCCGCCGTTCCAGTGGTCCTCCAGCGACCATCCCCCGGGCGCGATGGTGCGCGTCTCCAGCCGCCCCTCGCCGGCCGCGGCCGCGAACGCCTCCACGATCTCCGGAAGCGCGTGCGCCGCCGTGAGCGAGTTCCCCACGAACAGCACCCGCATCCCGGCGGGCTGCTGGCTCTGCGTGGGGCCGCCGCCGGAGCACGCCGCCCCCGCGGCGAGCGCCGCCGCTGCGCCCAGCGCCGCGGCCCATCTCCCCCTGCGTCTCATGCCGTTGCCCTCCGCCCGTGAGCGCGTCGCCGGCGGCGGGTCCGCGAGCGTACGGTTGCACGATGCGCCGGCACCGCGGGAGAGGACAACGACGGGGGGACGGGACGCGCGACGGCGGGACGGAGCGGAAGGGGGCTCGCACAGCGGTCCGTCGGCACCACCTCCGGAGCGCCCGCGCCGCCGTCGGCCCCGTGCGATGGCGCGTACGGGCGTGTGGGCTCCATCCTGAAGCGCAGGAAGTCCGTCCCTCCGTTGTGGACCCGGGCGGGGCACCAGCCGGGTCGCGATCTCCATCAGGTGCAGGCGGGTGTGTGGCGCGCGGCCGGAGACCGCCTTAGTAGCGGACGAAGTCGTGAAGCCGGATCTCGTCGGCGAACCAGGGCCCCCATCCCACGGCATCCATCCTTCGCCGCAGCCGGTGCTCCTCGAAATGCGACAATGCCCCGCTCCACCGGCGCGCGCGCACGATCATCTTGGCGGGTCCCTCCCGTTCGATCCTCCACACGCTCCACCAGACGCCCGACGGGTTCTCGGGTCCGCCAGTCCGGGTGCAGGCCGTCGGCTCGGGCGAGATCCCCGCCCGGACGATGGGATACAGCTCCCGCAGGGCCGCCGGATCGTTCGAAAGCACCGAGAGCAGCGCACACGTGTCGATCCGCGTGGAGTCTCGCAGGATCCCGGAACGGTTCGCCAGGACCGTGTTGACGGCCTCGATACGCTCTTCCAGCGGGATCGAGTCCGAGGGCGTCTGTGCGGCGGCGGTGAGCGGGGCCAGCAGGGCAGCCGCGACGATGATCATGGAACGCACGATTCGACTCCAGGCCCCTTGGTCGCGTAGTTGTAGGGGAACGTTCGGAACGTTCCCCAGCTTTCGTCGTCGCCGTGATCCCCATACTTCTTCGCCCAGTGCGCCGCTTCGTGAAGAGCGATCTCGAGTGGTCGCTCACGGCCGGAGGCAGGCAACGGCGCCATCATCACCGGAGAGCACCGACACGAGCGCGCATGCGTCGGTAGGCGCCGAGCCGCGCGTCACGTCCATGCGCTTCGCCACGAGGCGTTCACCGCCTCCCCCCGCTCCGCAATCGGGGTGCTGTCGGATGGAGTCTGGCCGAGGGCGGCGCAGGGACACGCGACTGCGATGGCGAGGGCACCCCGCGCGACGAGAGCCCTTCGGCCTCCCTCGCAGAGGGTCGGGATCAGGGCCGGATCTCGATCGGCGTACCCACGCGCACGGCGCGCTTGAGCTCGTCGATCTCCCGGTCGGTCAGGGCGATGCAGCCGTCGGTCCAGTCCACCAGCCGGTGCCAGCGGCCCACCCAGCCGAAGCCGTTCCGCATCCCGTGGATCATGATGGCGCCGCCCGGCGAGAAGCCGCCCGCGCGCGCCCGCGCGACCGCGGCGGGATCGGGGTAGGAGACGTGGAAGGCCAGGTGGAAGCGGGAGTCGTCCTTCCTAGCGTCCAGCGTGTAGACGCCCTCCGGCGTGCGCTCGTCGCCCTCCCTTCGCTTGGGGCCCACGGGCGCGCCGCCGAGCGAGACGGCGTACGTCTTCAGCGGCCGTCCCTCCCGCAACAGCGTCAGGCGGCGCGCGGACTTCTCCACCAGCACGCGGTCGGCCTTGGCATCCTCCGGCAGCGGCTTGCCCGGCGCGTGCGCATACCCCAGGAAGCCGACGAGCAGGATCAGCAGCGGCGCTAGGACAGACGTTCTCTTCATCCTCGAGAGTCGGCGATGGAGTAACCGCTCATTCGTATATGTTGTCGAGGTCCGTTCGCGCGAGATCGACCAGGAACGCGCCGATGCGGCGCGTCACCTCGTCGAAGTAGGCACGGCCCTTCTCGGCGGTGGCGGCGCGGGGGTCGCCGATGCCGGTGTCCGCCGTCACCTGCGTCCACCGCCGCGGCGCCCACCCCCATCCCTCGCGCACGGCGGCGATGCGCGAGCGCCGCTCGGCGCCGTCCCCCGCGTCGGACAGGGGGAGCACCAGGCCGGGGTGGATGTGCATCATCACGCTGGTCTCCAGCTCGCCCGCGTGGTCGCCCAGGTCGTCGAACCACCCCGTGGGGTCCACGACCCGGTACCAGCTCACGGCGGAGAGGAAGACGCGCGTCCGCGGCTGCAGCTCGCGGATCATCTGCCGGAAGTCGTTCCCCCCGTGGCCGTTGAGGATGACGAGGCGGCGGATGCCCTGCCCGTCCAGCGCGTGGACGACGTCGGAGAGCACCGCCGCCTGGGTGGACGGGTTCATGTTGAGCGTCAGCGGGATGTCGAGCTGGCCGGTGTTGACGCCGAACGGAACGGTGGGGAGCACTACCACCCGGGCGCCCGCCTCCCACGCCCGCCGGGCGGACTCCGCCGCGACGGCGTCGCACTGCAGGTTGTCGGTGGCGTACGGAAGGTGGAGGTTGTGCGCCTCGGTGGCGCCCCAGGGCAGGACGGCGACCTGGTACGTCGTCTCGCGCACCGTGCTCCACGGCGTCTCGGCCAGCACCCATGGACGTCCCGCCATCTTCCCCTCCCGCTCGCGTCCCCCGCGGCCGCCGGGCGGCGGCCCACGCCGGCAAGGTCTCTCGCGCGGCACGCGGGGTCAAGGCGGCAGGGGCGCGGGTCTCGCTGCGGAGGTGCCCGCAGCCGTCGAAACGGCGTGCGGACGCCTCCGGAGAGCGCGCGTCAGGGCGACGGCGCCCCGTGCGCGCGGAACCAGCCGAGCATCCGCGCCACCGCCGCGTCCAGCGACCTCGAGAGCGCGTGGTCGTCGTCCGGATAGAGGACGAGCTCCACCTCCGCGCCCAGCGCCTTCAGCCGCTCCGCCAGCGCGACGGACTGCTCCGCCGGAACCGCGCGGTCGGCCGTGCCGTGCACGATCATCAGCGGCGCGCGCAGCCGCTCCGGCCAGTGGATGGCCGACCGCTCCCGCAGCGCCTCCGCCCGCCCCTCGCGGAAGCCCGGGATCAGCGGCGCCAGGACGTTCGCCTCCACCTCCGGCCGGAAGCGCGCCCACCCCTCCAGGTCCGCCGGCCCGGCCCACGCCACGGCGGCCTTCACCGGCGCGCCGCGGGCGAGCGCCAGGTACGTCATCATCCCCCCGCGCGAATGGCCCACCACGTACAGCCGCTCGGAGTCCACCCCCGGCTGGGCGCGCAGCAGCGGGAAGAGCGCGAGCACGTCGTCGACGTCCGCCCCGCCGAACTCCTCGCGCCCCTCGCCGCCGTCGTTGCCGCGGTACTGCGACGCCGCGACCACGAAGCCCTCGCGGGCGAAGCGGCGCATGAAGAGCAGCTCGGAGAGCCCGATGCGCCCGAACTCCAGGTTGCCGCCGCGGTTGAAGACCAGCGCCGGGCGCCCGGCGCCGGCCTCCGCCGGGCGGTAGACGAAGCCGGTCACGCGCAGGCCGCCGCTCAGGTAGGTGACGCGCGTGCAGACGGGATCGCGGTTCTCGCGGATGCGCGCCCACACCCGCGGATCCACGCGCTGCCGCATCCCGTCCGGCAGCGAGTCCACCGGTGGGAACGCGCACGGCGCCTGGGCCACGATGCGGCCGTCCTGCGCCGATGCCCACGTCGGGGAGATGCCGGTGAGCAGCAGAGGGACGAGGAGAACGGCGGTGAGGCGCATGATCGCTATTTCCTCAGCCAGACGAGGATCACCCCGCACCCGGCGCTCGCGCCGCCGTACTGCGCCGGGGCGCTGCCGTCGCCGGGATAGGCCTCCACCCCCGCCACGTCCTGCGGCAGCAGCGTGTCCAGCGTCTCCTGGTCCGAGGGGAAGTCGTCCACGAAGATGGCGGGCAGGCAGCCGCCCTGGAGCGACGAGTCGCCGCGGGACGAGCCGATGCGCATCCGCCCCCCCTCCTCCAGCACGGTGAAGCCCCGCAGCGTGCGCAGCGCCGGCGCCAGGTCCATGCTTCCGCCCGCCAGCGCGTAGATGCGCTCCCAGTCCAGGAAGGTGCCCGTGGCGCGGCGGCTGCGCTCGTAGAAGCCCGCGCGGCTCAGCACCGCGGACCGCCGCTCGACCGTGGCCGTGAGCGTGTCCAGCGCCACCGTCCACGGCGTCATCAGCGCCCGCAGGCGCACCTCGGCACCGGCCTCGAAGGCGACCAGGCCCCGCTCCAGCCGGAAGCCGGGACGCGCGATCACGAGCATCCGCGAGCCGGGCGCGATCCCCTCCACGCGCGCCACGCCGTCCGCCCCGGCGCGCGAGACCTCGCGCACCCCGCTCACCTCCAGGCGGGTGCCGGGGAGCGGGCGGCCCGCGCTGTCCACCACCTCCACGACCAGCGTCGCGGGCTTCTGCGCCGCCAGCGGGACCGCGGAGCAGAGGACGAGGAGGAGCGGGAGGAGGAGAGGACGCATGGCGGGGGGGAAGCGGGGGAACGGATGGAGGGCCTCCCGCGAAGGTATTCGTCCGCGGGCGCGGAGGCCAGGTTCGCGATGCTCGGCGCCCGGTCTACGGAGATGGCCGTCCGGCGACGGAGGGGAGGTCGGCACGCGCCGGCCTTCCCCCCCGATCGAGCTCCCGCCGCGGTCAGGACGTCGGTCCCGCCTCGAACGGATGGCCGCCGCCGGCACGGGAGAGCCGGCGCGGGCGCGGCTCGTGCACGCGGGTGAAACCCGGCGGCGGGCGGTCCCGTACGGTGGAGCGAGACGGGCCGGACGCCATTCGCGGCGGGCGATCCCGGGAAAGCGCCTCCGCGCGCCCGGCCCTGCGGGATAGATCCGAACCACCGATGAAGTCCTCTCGCCACACCCTGGTTCCGCGGCTGTTGCCGTGGCTGTGCCTGGCCTGCCTGCTGGCGGGCCCTGCGCTGGCGCTCGCCCGTGGGGCGGGGCGCGAGGGGAAGCGTGTTCCGGCCGCCGCGCGTGCGTACCTCGCACGCGTGGCGGCTGCGCGTCCCCTGCCGGACGCGGTGGGCCCGTTCGCCCTGCCGGCGCCGGTGGCGGACGCGCCCGTCCTCGTCGTCGCCGGGGCCCCCACGGACGCCCCCGCGCCTCCGTCCACCTCGCCACGCCCGTCCGCCGTCCGCGCGGCCCCCGCCCGTGCCCCGCCGCCTCGACCGTGGGTCGATCGAGGGAGCGTTCGACACCCCCCGGGGTATCACCGGGGTGGGAAGGACGCCGCCGCTCAGCCGTCCGGCCGCGCGGCCTGGCCACACGAGGGAGCACGCGGAAGATGAACAACGTCAAGGTCTTCGGGCTGATGGCCCTTCTCACCGGCCTGGCGGTCGCCCTGGGCGGCGCGCTGGGCGGGCAGGGGGGCATCGTCATCGCCTTCCTGTTCGCGGGGGGGATGAACTTCTTCATGTACTGGGGCTCGTCGTCCATGGTCATGCGCATGTACCGCGCGCAGGTGGTGGACCGGGAGCAGGCCCCGGAGCTGTACGAGATGGTGGACCGGCTGCGCCAGCGCGCGGGGCTGCCCATGCCGACGGTGGCGATCGCCCCGCACGAGCAGCCGAACGCCTTCGCCACCGGCCGCAACCCGGAGCACGCGGTGGTGTGCGTGACCGAGGGTCTCCTGCGCGTCGTCAACCGGGAGGAGCTGGAGGGCGTGATCGCGCACGAGCTGGCGCACATCAAGAACCGCGACATGCTGCTGCAGACGGTCACCGCCACGCTGGCCGGCGCCATCTCGTACCTGGGGCAGATGGCCCTGTGGGGCGCCATCTTCGGCGGCAGCGACGAGGACGAGGGCGGCGGCCTGATGATGATGATCTTCGCGCCCATCGCCGCCTCGCTGGTGCAGATGGCCATCTCGCGGCAGCGCGAGTTCAAGGCCGATGCCGTGGGCGCCGAGATCTGCGGCCGCCCGCTGGCCCTGGCCGGGGCGCTGCAGAAGCTGGACGCGCACGCGCACCGCACCCCCATGCACGTGTCGCCCGCCGCCGCGCCGCTGGCGCAGGTGAACCCGCTCAGCGCGTTCAACGGCGGCATGATGTCGCTCTTCTCCACGCACCCGCCCACGGAGCGCCGCGTGGCCGCGCTGGAGGAGATCGCGACGCGAATGAGCGCGCTGCCGGCGGCCTGAGGCCCGCACCGGGCGGGCCTGCGAGCCCGCCACCCTCTCCCACCGGTGGGAGAGGGATCGTGATGGTCTCCGTGGGCGCTCGACATCCTCGCTGCAGACGTGGGTGGTGATGTCGAGCAGATGAGGGAATGGGGGTCGTGGAGTAGAGGACGAGCGGCTCCGGTAGATGTTCTGCCGGAGCCGCTTTCATCAGGCCTGTTATCCGTCCACGAGACCGGCGCCAGGCGTACCGCGCCGATGCGGCGGCGAGCCGCCGCCAGCCAGCGAATGATGAATTCGCCGTCTGGGACGACAGGGAAAGTCCGCGGTGCGGACTCCTCCCCGGGCCCATGCCGCGGCCCCCTTCCTTCATGTTGGGTCGCCCGGCGTGAGGGCGCCCGCCGGAGCCGCGACGAAAGCCGGCGGTCCCGGCCTCCGCCTGCGAATGAATTCGCGGCTACGGACGGCACGAAGTCCGCCCGCGCGGACTGATCTCGGCGCGCCCGCCGTTCCGTCCGTCAGGACGGTCGTGGTTCTTAGCCCGGGGCTTCACGCCCCGGGAGTGCGGACGCGGCGCGGTGCCCGCCGCCGAGCGTCACCCCTCCCCGGCCCTGCCGCACGGACCGACTGGCGGCTAGGTTGGAGGCATGGACGCGTTCTCCCTCCCGCCCGCCCGCCGGCCGTCGTCGCCGCGCCGCATCCTGCACGTGGACGTGGACGCCATGTTCGTGCAGTGCGCCGTGATGGCGGACCCGGAGGGATTGGGGGGCAAGCCGCTGATCCTGGTGGGGGGGCGTCCGGAGGGGCGCGGGGTGGTGGCGTCGGCGAGCTACGGGTGCCGGGCGTTCGGGGTGCGCAGCGCCATGCCCATGGCCACGGCGGTCCGCCTCTGCCCCGCCGCCACCATCGTCTCCGTGCCGGGTGAGATGGTGCGGTCGCAGAGCCGCGCGCTGGCGAAGGTGCTGGAGGACTGGGCGCCGGTGGCCGCGATGGCGTCGGTGGACGAGGCGTACCTGGACGTGACCGGCACCGAGGCGCTGTACCACCACGAGGCGCTGGACGCCACCGCGCGCCGCGTGCAGGCGGACGTGAAGGAGCGCACGGGGCTGGACGTCTCCATCGGCGGGGGGAGCAACCGGCTGGTGGCGAAGCTCGCCACGTCGTTCGCCAAGCCCCGCGGCGTCTTCGTGGTCCCCGCCGGCGAGGAGGAGGCGTTCGTGGGGCGGCTGGAGCCGGGGGACCTGCTCGGCGTGGGCCCGGCGATGGTGGAGGAGCTGCGCCGGCGCGGCGTGGGGAGCATGGCGTCGCTGCGGGCGCTGGACGTGGAGACGATGGCGGGATGGTGGGGGCCGGACCGGGCGCGCTCGCTCTGGCGGCGCTGCCGCGGGATCGACGACGCCCCCATCGCGGAGGACGACGTCACCCGGAGCGTCTCCAGCGAGACGACGTTCCCGCGCGACCTGCACACCGACGAGGAGCTGGAGGAAGCGCTGCTGGCGCAGGTGGTGGACGCCGCCGGCTCGCTCCGCCGGAAGGGCCTCTACGCCCGCACGGTGACGGTGAAGCTGCGCGACTCCGAGTTCCGCGACCGCTCCCGCTCGCGCACGCTGGATGAGCCGGTGCAGACGGAGAGGGCCATCTTCCGCATCGCCCGCGAGCTGCTGGGGGACCTGCGGGCGAAGCACTTCGCCGCCGCCCGCCTGATCGGCGTCGCCCTCACGGGCCTCACGCCCGTGGGCGAGATCGCGCAGGGCGTCCTTCTCGACGTGGCCCCGCCGGAGGAGAGCGAGCGCGACCGGGCGCTCGCGCGCGCGGCGGACACCCTGAAGGCGAAGTACGGCCGCGACGCGGTGCGCCCCGGCCGCCTGGTGCCGCCGCCGGAGGAAGGCGGAAGCGCCGGATAGACGGCCGCGCGCCGATCCCGGGCGTTGGAAGGTCGGGACGTCGGACGACAGGCGAGACATCTCGGTGGACGCGAGCGCGTCCCCTCGCGGCGGGTATCGCGGGACGCCTACGAGCAGACGGAGACGATGGAGACCACGGGGAGCGGGTCGCGCGCGGGGGGCGGCGGAGGGAAGCCGAGGGGATGGCGGCGGGTGGCGCGCCTCCTCCTGCGGGGGGTGCTGGTCCTGGCCGGGCTCGCCGCCGTCGGCGCGGGGATCCTGTGGCTGGTCGCGCGCGACGCCCTGGGCGGCGCCCCGGCGGGAGAGCGCCTGGCACGCGCCGAGCGTTCGCCGCAGTGGCGGGACGGGCAGTTCCAGAACCGCCTGCCGCGCGTGGACCGCATGGGGGACGGCGTGCTGCGCGAGTTCCTGTTCGGCGGCTCGGAGTTCCGCACGCCGGACGGGGCCGTCCCCGTCGTGCGGCGCACCGCGGCGGACTACGCCACGCCGCCGGCGAGCGGGCTGCGGGTCACCTGGCTGGGGCACTCCACCCTGCTGCTGGAGATCGACGGGCGGCGCGTGCTGATCGACCCCGTGTGGGGCGAGCGCACCTCGCCCTTCCCGTTCCTGGGGCCCAAGCGCTTCTTCGCCCCTCCGCTCCCGCTGGCCGAGCTCCCCGCGGTGGACGTGGTCGTGATCTCGCACGACCACTACGACCACCTGGACATGCCCACGGTGAAGGCGCTCGCCGCGCGCCGGGTGCGCTGGGTGACGCCCCTGGGCCTGGGCGCGCACCTGCGCGCGTGGGGCGTGGACGAGGCGGAGATCACGGAGCTGGACTGGTGGGAGTCGGCGCGGGTGGCGGGGCTCACGCTCACCGCCACGCCGGCGCGGCACTTCTCGGGGCGGGGACTCCACGACGAGGGCCGCACCCTGTGGGCGGGATGGGCGATCGCGGGGCCGGCGCACCGCGCCTTCTACAGCGGCGACACGGCGCTGCACCCGGAGCTGGTGGAGATCGGCCGGCGGCTGGGGCCCTTCCACCTCACCATGATCGAGTCGGGCGCGTACAGCGCCATGTGGCCCGACGTCCACCTGGGGCCGGAGCAGGCCGTGCTGGCCCACCGGCTCGTCCGCGGCGAGGTGATGCTCCCCGTGCACTGGGGCCTGTTCGACCTGGCGATGCACGGCTGGACGGAGCCGATCGAGCGCGTGCTCGCCGCCGCCCGCGCGTCCGGCGTGCGGGTGGCCGCGCCGCGCCCCGGCGACCCCGTGGAGCCCGCGGCGCTGGCTCCCGTGCGGCGGTGGTGGCCCGCCGTGCCGTGGCAGAGCGTTGAGCAGGCGCCCGTCTGGTCCACCTCGGTCGATTCCCTCCTGCGCCAGGCGCCCAGCGTCACGGGCCGGCGGAATCGGTGAAGACGAGCGGGCTCGTCGGATGAGAAGAACCCGAGACTATCCTACGGTTCTGAAATCGTTGAATCCAGACCCGCATCGGTGTAGGTTAGACGCCAACTCTATGATTTTACCTTTGCCTCCAAGTGGAGCTTCGTGGGGCTAGCATGGCCTTAGATAATTTCGGAGCAACACCCGCACTACGTTGCGGCCATTGTGGAAACATTGCACCGTTGGAGATCCGTGCATGTGATTCGCGGATCATCACCAACGAGGAAGACCAATCGACAGGCCCATACAAATTCACTTGGGATGCCGGTGAGGTGTTCGAGATTGCTCGGTGTCCGGCGTGCGCGCAGACGCTATTGCTGAAGTACGTCTATCATGAGTACCTCACTCCCGAGGGCGTGGAGTACCAGGTACTGTACCCGGTAGACCGAGGCATGCCCCTCGGCTTACCCGATTCAATCTCAAAAGCTTACGATGCGGCTCAACGTGTAAAGAATATTGAAGCGAATGCCTTTGGTGTTCTACTCAGGCGGGTAATGGAGATCATTTGCATTGATCGTGGTGCCCAGGGCCGGAACCTCAATCAGCAGCTTCAAGATCTTGCAACCCGCGGTGAGATTCCGGCGAAGCTTGTCGACGTGGCGAATGGAATTAGAAATCTCGGAAATGTTGGCGCTCACGCTGGAGTGGGAGAACTAACCAGCGCGGAGGTTTCGATCCTCGACGATCTCACACGAGCGATTCTTGAATATGTGTATAGCGCTCCTTTGCTCGCTGAGAAGGCAGAAGAACGGCTTCGGGCGTTGAAGACCAGAAGAACGGGAGCAAACGAAGAGGGAGTCGAATGAGAGCAAGCTAATCCTTGTCAGGGATGTACCACCGGACGGCGTGCTGTCCGATTCCATAGTGCTGTGTACGATTTCCGCTGTCTGATCGGTATCGTGGCCGTCACCAGCCGAGCCATTCCCAATCCGCGATATGCTGTAGCGGTTAACGCACCGTGTCCCTGAACTCCACTACATCGCTGAACTATTCAGCGGCAGGCGGACGGTGAACACCGTGCCGCCGCCGGGCGCGTCCTCCACCGTCACGTCGCCGCCCAGCAGCCGGGCGAGCTGGCGCGAGACGGCGAGGCCCAGGCCGGTCCCGCCCGCCGTCCGCGTGTTGGCCTCCTCGAGCTGACGGAAGGGCTCGAACACCTCCTCCCGCCGCTCCGGTGGGATCCCCCGCCCCGTGTCGCGCACCCGGAAGACGGCGTCGTCCCCGTCCCGCTCCACCTCCAGCGTCACGCTCCCCGCGTCGGTGAACTTCACCGCGTTCCCCAGCAGGTTGATCAGGATCTGCCGCAGCTTGCGGGAGTCGCTGCGCAGCGGCATGTGCTCCACCCCGTCCGGCGCCACGAAGCGGAGCCCGCGCGCGGCGGCCAGCGGCTCCGCGATCCCGGCGACGACGCGCACCAGCCCCGGCACGTCCACCGGCTCCACCACGGGCGTCTCGCGCCCCGCCTCCAGCCGCGCGAAGCCCAGGATCTCCTCGATGATGGAGAGCAGGTGCTGCGACGCGCGCTCGATGCGCTCCACCTGCGCGCGGGCGCCCGCCGGGATCTCCGCGGGGATGCCGGCCAGGAGCAGGTCGGCGTAGCCCAGCACGGCGTTGAGCGGCGTGCGCAACTCGTGGCTGACCGTGGCCAGGAACGCCGACTTGGCGCGCGAGGCGGCCAGCGCCTCCTCGAAGAGCGTCGCGCGGTCCAGGGCCAGCGCGGCGCGGCGGGCCAGCTCGCCGGCCAGGGCCACGTCGTCCGGCCCGTAGCGGCGCTCCCCGGTCGCCCCGAAGCCCAGCGCCCCCAGGATCCGACCGTCCACCACCATCGGCACCACGATGTGGGAGCGCACGCCCAGGGCGCGGATCCCGGCCGCGTGCTCGTCGTCCACGGACGCCCGGGCCACCGCCGCGTCGTCCACCTCTTCCACCAGGCTGGTCTCCCCCCGGCGCACGGCGGCCACGACGGGGTCGTCGGGGGCGCGGCGGCGCGGCCACCCGCCGGCGGCGCGGGCGAACGCCGCCTCGGTCTGGGCGTCGGCGTGGGCCACCTCCACCCGCCGCACCTGGCCGTCGGCGTCGGCCACGTAGACGCCGCACCAGTCGGCGAAGCGGTGCACGGAGATGCGCGCCACGGCGCGCAGGGTGCCGGCGGAGTCGAGCGGCGCCGCCAGGGCCGCGCTGGCCTCGGCCAGGATCTCCAGCCGGTCGCGGGCGCCCTCGGCCTCGCGGCGGGCGGCGGCGGCGGCCACGTCGGCCTGGCGGCGCTCCAGGAACTGCCCGGTGGCGGAGGCGACGGACTCCAGCGTGCGCAGCAGCGCCGAGTCGGGCGCGGCCACGGCGCGGGTGAAGAACTCCACCACCGCCACCACGCGCCCCTCCCGCCGCAGCGGGAACGCCACGGCCCCGTGCACCGCGTGCGCGGCGGCCCGCGACGCCCGCGTGAACTCCGGGTCGGCGGTCACGTCGCGGATCCACTCCGCGCGTCCCTTCCTCCACACCCGCCCCGGGAGCCCCTCCCCCATCCGGAAGGAGAGCCCGCCCGACAGGTCCTCCTCCATGCGCGCGCCCGCCGCGGGGTGCCGCCAGGTCGCCGCCCGGCGCAGCACGCCCTCGTCCTCGTCCGGCTCCCACGCCACCCCCAGCGCCCACTCGAGCTGGTCGCCCAGCGCGGCCAGGATGCGCGGCAGGGCGGCGGCGGGGTCGGGGGCGGCGGCCAGCACGCGCAGCACGGCGTTCTGCGCCGCCAGCCGGCGCTCCGCGTCGCGACGCGCGGTGACGTCCTGCACCAGCGAGAGCTGCGAGAGCAGCCGGCCGTTCGCGTCGCGGAACGCGGTGTTGTACCACTCGCAGTGCAGGACCCGCCCGTCGCGGCTCAGGTTGCGGTTGGCGGACATGGTGTGCCGCGCGTCGCCGCGGGTGATGGCCGCCGACGCCCGCGCCACGCGGTCCACGTCCTCGGGGAAGACGAAGGGCCACTCCCCCGAGCGCCGCCCCAGCACCTCCTCGGCCCGCCAGCCGAAGACCTCCTCCGCCTGCGCCGTCCAGCGCGACACCCGCCCCTCCGCGTCCCACTCGACGACCGCGAGGGGCGAGTTCTCCACGTAGGTGTCCAGGCGCGACAGGTGGTCGCTCTGCGCCCGCACCGCCCGCTCGCGCTCGGTGACGTCCTCCACCCGCAGCACGATCCCCGTCGTGCGCCCCTCCTCCACCAGCGGCTGGTAGACGAAGTCCACCACGCGCTCCTCCAGCACGCCCGTGCCGGTGCGGTCGAAGCGTACGGGCAGCGCGCGGCGCGAGGCGGCCGCTCCCGTGGCGTACACGCGGTCCAGCAGGTCCACCAGCCCCTGCTCCGCCAGCTCCGGCAGGGCCTCGCGGACGGGGCGCCCCAGCAGCTCCCGGCCCCCCACCAGGTCGCGGTACCGGGCGCTGGCGGCGGCGTAGACGTGGTCGGGCCCGTCCAGCAGCGCCGCCGCGGCGGGGAGCGACTCGAAGACGCGCGCCAGCCGCTCGCGCCCCGCGGCCGCCTCCGCCGCGGTCCGCGCGTGGCGCTCCTCGGCCGCGCGGCGCGCGGTGACGTCGCGGAAGCAGACGGCCAGCCCGTCGTGCAGCGGGAAGGCGCGGATCTCCAGCCAGAGCCCCGCCCCGGGGAAGTGCTCCTCCATCTCCACCGGCACCCCGTCGCGCACCGCCCGCTCGTACTCCGCGCGCACCGCCGCCGCGTCCCCGGGGAAGAGCTCCCGGTGGTCGCGGCCCAGCAGCGCGTCGCGCCCCAGGGGAGAGAGCGCCAGCGCGCTCTCGTTCGCGTAGACGATGCGCCAGGCGCGGTCCAGCACCACCACGCAGTCGGTGGTGCGCTCCAGCACCGCCGCCACCGCCGCGGCGGGGAGACGGGCGAGGATCGGCGCCTCGGGCGCGCCGGGCGCGGGGGCGGGAGGCTCCATGCGGGACGGGTGGAGAGGAAGGGCCGCGCGGGGGTCCGGTCGCAAGCTAACGTCATGCGCGGTGCGGCACAAAGGGTTCCGGCGCGCCCTTGTGGCCCCACCGGCGGCGCCGTATCCTCACCCGGCCCGGGGCCACGTCCGTTCCCCGGGGGGCACCCTTCCGCAGCCGATCCCGACATGACCCTCCCCCGCCGCCGCCCGGCGCGCCTGCTCCGCGCGCTCCTCCCGCTGCTCCTGGCCACGGCGCCCGCCGCGGCGCAGGCGGGCTTCCGCCCCGCCGCCGCGGTGGTGCAGCTCAACGACGTGTACCGCATCGACGCGGTGGAGAGCGGGTCGGCCGGGGGGCTGGGCCGGGTCTCCACCCTGCTGGAGCGGGTGCGCCGCGACGAGCGCGTTCCCGTCTCCATCCTGCACGCGGGCGACTTCATCGCCCCGTCGCTGGAGAGCCGGTACTTCGACGGGCTGCAGATGATCGACGCGATGAACTACCTGCACGCGCGGGCGCCGCTCTTCGCCGTTCCCGGCAACCACGAGTTCGACTCGCGCCGCGGGGCGGTGATCGCCGCCGCCATCAAGGGCTCGCGCTTCTCCTGGCTGGCCGGCAACGTGACCCTGAAGACGGGCGACGCCGAGGCGGACCGGCGCCTGGGCCGCGACACGGTGGTGACGCTGGGGGGGATGCGGGTGGGGATCTTCACCGTCACCTACCTGGACGAGCCGCGCGACTACGCCGCGTTCGACGACGGCTACCTGGCGGCCGCCGAGCGGCAGATCCGCTCGCTGGAGAGCCGCGGCGCCGAGGCCATCGTGGGGCTGACGCACCTGTCGCTGGAGGACGACCGCGCCATCGCCGGCCTGCGGCGCACGCACCCCAGGCTGGTGTGGATCGCGGGCGGGCACGAGCACTTCCTGATCCACGAGCCGGGCACCGACAGCACCGCGGCCATCACCAAGGGCGACTCCAACGCCCGGCGGGTGTGGCGCGTGCTGCTGGGGCGGAGCGGCGGCGTCCCCGCCATCCGCGCGGACTCGGTGCCGCTGGACGCGTCGGTGGCCGTGGACCCCGTCTACCGCCGCGAGGTGGAGGAGAAGTGGCTGGCGCGGCTGCGGGAGCGCGTCCCCTTCTTCGACCAGCGCATCGGCACCAGCACGGAGCGGCTGGACGGCACCGAGGAGACCGTCCGCAACGCGGAGAGCAACTGGGGGAGCTGGCTGGCGGACCGGATGCGCACCGCCTTCCCCGACGTGCCGGCCGACGTCGCGATCCTCAACGGCGGCGCCATCCGCATCGACGACGCCATCACCGGGCCCATCCGCTGGGAGCACCTGGCGCGCACCTTCGGCTTCCCCACCCGGGTCGCGCTGGTCTGGCTCAAGGGAAAGGACCTGCGCGAGACGGTGCTGGAGCGCGGCGTCTCGGGCGGCCGGGGCGAGGGGCGCTTCCTGCAGGTCTCGGGGATCCGCATGACGGTGGACCGCTCGCAGCCGGTCGGCCGGCGGGTGACGGGGGTGCAGGTGCAGCGGGGCGCGTCGTGGGAGCCGCTGGACGACGCCAGGACCTACGTGGTGGCGGTGCCCGACTACCTGTACGGCGGCGGCGACGGCTACACCTTCCGCTCGCGCGCCGGCATGAGCGTGCCGCCGGGGCCCGACCTGAAGCTCATCGCCTTCGACGCCCTCACCGCCGCGTACGCCCGCGGCGAGGCCATCGCGCCGAAGGTGGAGGGCCGCATCACCTTCACGCGCTGAGGAGCGGGACGATGAGCCAGGCGAGAACCTGGGCGCTCACCGGGGCGGTCGTGGTGGGGCTGGCGGTCCCGCTGGTGGGCGGCGTGATGTGGATGGAGTCGCGCGACAGCAAGCGCCGCAGCGCCGAGGCGACGCTGGACTACTTCCGCGCCGAGGCGGTGAAGTGGTACGACCACGTGGACGAGGAGAACGAGGAGGGCCACCGCCTCACCTTCTCGTACTCCGTGGGCGGCAGGCGATACACGGAGACGTACGAGGAGATCACCTGGTACGACCCGGGGAAGGAGTACAAGGTCTGCCACGACCCCGCCGACCCCACCGACCACAAGCTGGAGCCGGCGGAGAAGGTCTGCGGGAGCTGAGGCCGCGACATCCTCCGCGAGAACCACGACGCCCCCCGGAAGCCGCGGCCTCCGGGGGGCGTCGTCGTCCGTCGGACGTCGTCAGCCGCGGGTCACATCCGGACGCAGCTGCACTTGCAGTTGGTGGGGTTGGTGCAGTCGCAGCACGCGGTGTAGCCCTCGATGCAGATCACCTGACAGGTCGAGTTGGTGCAGTCGGTGCTCCCGCCGCCGGGGCAGGGGCGCGCCGACCCGCCCGCCCTCGCCACGCCGTCGCCCGACGCGCCGCCGCCGCAGCTCGTCAGCACGCTCTGCATGGTCGCGGCGGAGAGCCCCGCCGCCTCGATGCGCACCTCGCCGCTCCGCAGCGCCATCCCGCGTCCCGTCCAGCGCTCGCCGACCGGCGTTCCGCGCAGGAACGAGGAGGCGGCCGGGGAGAGCTCTTCCCGCCCCGCCAGGAAGAGGCCCACCGCCGGGCCGCCGTCCGCCGGCGCGACCAGCACCGTGCCCTGGTCGAACAGGACGCGCGCCCCGGCGAAGCGGAGCACGGCGTCGCCCTGGGAGGCGCCGTCGCGCTGCAGCACGAACACGCGGTCCGCGATGCCGTCCGCCGCCGCGCCGTCGGTCCCGCCGTCCACCGCCACCACCACCTGCGGGCCGGCCGAGGACCGCTGCACCACCACGTCACCCGTGCGCACCTCCCACCGCGGCATCGGAGCGGGATCCGGATCGTTCGTCCGTGCGACGGCGTCCGCGCCCGCCCATCCGGCGAGCCCCACAGCGGCGAGGAAAAGCATGGCGGGTCTCTTCATGGCATCCTCCTGACGTACGGGTGAGAGGAGCAAAAGAAGGCGCTTTCCGGGCGATGCAACATTCCTGCCCCACCCCCTCGCGATGGCACGAAGTGGACGCGGGCACCTGCCATCGTCGTCGCCTTTGAGGAGGAGGACGCCCGCACGAGCAGCATTCCTCCCGACACCCCCGCGGCCGACGCCGTCGCCCCGTTATCGCGATCGGCGCTTTCGGCCCGTCAGTACCGCGTCTCCACCCCGTGGACCACGCGCCAGGCGTCCCGCGCGATCAGGAGCTCCTCGTCGGTGGGGATCACCCACGCCTCCACGCGGCTCCCGTCGGCGTCGATCCGCCCCTCCTCCCCGCCCACCCGCGATGCGTTCCGCGCCGGGTCGACGGAGAGGCCGGCCCACTCCATCCCCTCCAGGATCATGGCGCGCACGGCGGGGGAGTTCTCGCCCACCCCGCCGGCGAAGACCACCGCGTCCGCGCCGCCCAGCGCGGCCAGGTACGACCCGAGGTACTTCCGCGCGCGGTAGCAGAAGATCTCGATGGCCAGCCACGCACGGCGGTCGTCGTGCTCCTCCGCCTCCGCCAGCAGCTCGCGCATGTCGTTGGTCAGGCCGGACACGCCCAGAAGGCCCGACTGCTTGTTCAGGAGCAGCTCCACCTCGGGCAGGGTGAGCCCCTCCTTCACGGCCACGTAGTCCAGCACGGCCGGATCCACGTCGCCCGAGCGCGTGCCCATCACCAGCCCCTCCAGCGGCGTGAATCCCATCGACGTGTCCACCGACTCGCCGCCGCTCACCGCGCAGGCGGAGCAGCCGTTGCCCAGGTGCAGGGTGATGATGCGCGTCTCCTCGCGAGACCTTCCCGTGAGCTGGCGGTAGCGCCACGCCAGGTAGCGGTGCGACGTGCCGTGGAAGCCGTACCGACGCACGCGGTGGCGGCGGTACAGCGAGTACGGGATGGCGTAGAGGAAGGCGCGCTCGGGGAGGGTGTGGTGGAACGCGGTGTCGAAGACCGCGGCCTGGGGCACGGCGGGGCCCAGGACGGCCTTCACCGCCTCGATGCCCTTCAGGTTGGCCGGGTTGTGGAGCGGGGCCAGCTCGATCGTCTCCTCGATGCCGCGGATCACGCCGTCGTCCACCAGCACGGACCGCACGAAGCGCTCGCCGCCGTGCACCACGCGGTGGCCCGCCGCGCCGATCTCGCCCAGCGACGAGATGGGCACGCCGGACGCGTCGCCGACCATCCACCGCAGCAGGTGCTCCACGGCCGCGCGGTGGTCGCGGAGGGGCGCCGTTCCCCGCGTCGTGCTTCCCCCGCCCGTGTAGCTCCACAGCGCCTCCCCGCCGATCCGCTCCACCGAGCCGCGCGCCAACCGCTCGTCCGCGTTCGCCTCCAGCCGCGCCCCGTCGGTGGCGACCAGCTGGAACTTGAGGGAGGACGAGCCGACGTTCAGGACCAGGATGTTCATGCGTTCGCCGCGGCGGAAGGGTGCGCGTCGCGGCCCCCGACGGCCGCGCCCGGCGACGATACCACCGCGGCGCGGGTCCGGCCAGGCCGGGGGCGCCCTCGGCTACCCCTCCTCGGAGAGGTGGGGCGGGACCTCCGCCTCCAGGCGCTCCACCAGCGCCTCGTCCATGAAGCCGTAGTGGTCGGGCACGTGCAGGCAGACGACTCGCTTCCCGCGTAGCGCATCGGCGAACTTCGCCTGGATGCGGCGCAGGTGCTTCTTCTCCATCACCAGCACCACGTCCGCCCACCCCAGGTGCCCGGCCGTGACGCGGATGCGCGCGCCCTCCTCCGTGCCCGCGGAGCGCGCCTGGTGCCCGTCCCACCCGTCGAAGAGCCTCTCGGCGGTCAGGGAGCGCTGCTTGTTGCGGGAGCAGAGGAAGAGGAGCTTCACGGTGGGGTGATCGGCTACCGGACCTGCCCGCCGAACAGGGCGATCAGCGTCAGGAAGAGCGCGGCGAAGACGATCCCCACCACGGCGTGGAAGCGGGGGTTCCGGAACACCGCCGCGGCCACCTGCAGCGCGAGCAGGGCGGTGAGCGCCGCGGTCGCGGTGCCCGGGTCGAAGCCGCCCTCCACCACGCCCTTGAAGACCACCATCAGCACCGTGAACACCGACAGGGCGCCGAAGACGGCGCGGTGCACCTGGAAGTAGTGCGTCCGCAGGTCCACCACGCCCTCCGCCTCCGCGTCGGGGATCAGCAGCGCGCCCGCCACGTAGAGCGTGACCGGCAGGAGCAGGAAGAGGAGGAACGAGTAGAAGCTCCAGCCGCGCAGGTCGTGCAGCGTCCACAGGCTCCACCACAGGTAGACCTGGCTCACGAAGAGCAGCCCCAGCCAGAGCAGGTGCAGCCAGTAGAGGCGCACCCGCCGCCACCGCTGCACCAGCCCCACCAGCCCCGTCAGCAGGTGCGCCAGCCCCAGGCCGATCACGACCGAGATGATGACGGAGACGAACTCGAAGGGGCTCAATCGACCGCCAGAAGTGCGTGAAAGCCAGCCTGACGAAAATGGTCGTCCGCCGTCAGAGCGGCGGTGATGCCGCGCTGCCGCATCACGACGAAGGAGACGCAATCGGTCAGCCCCCACTCCTTGTCGCCGTGGCGGCGGTACAGCTCCCGGGCCTGTTGGAAAAGCTCTTCGGTGAGCGGCACGATCGAGATGGACGGGTCTCGCTCGATGGCGTCCAGCAGCGTCACGGCCGCGGAACGATGCCGCTGCTTCCCGAGCGCGTTTCCGATCTCCAGGAGGATGGCGCGCGTGGTTACGACCGGCGTGCGATCCGCCCGAATGCGGAGAGCGAGCGCATTCGCGCGCTCGTGATGCGCGTCGCGTGGGGCGGCCAGCGCGATCGCGAACGAAGCGTCCAGGAAGAGTTCAGTCCCCACGCTCCTCGCGCTCGCTGTAGAGGTAGTCGTCCAACCGTGACGACCAGTCCGGCGGCCCATCCAGGTTCAGGTCCGCGGCGATCTCGAAGAACGACACCGCCGATTCCATCGTGGCGGGATCGTCCTCGATCGTCATGCGGACGCGCGTGTGTGGAGCGAGGGGTACCGGCTCGTCCGGACGGAACACCTCGCCATCGAAGGTCGCGCCGAAAGTTCTGGTCATGGCGTGCTCCATGGTTGGGGCCCACGTGCATTGTAACACTCGAAGCGCGCCCACGCTCCCGTTCTGGAGGCATGCGCGCTCCACGTGCGCATGGACCAGACCACGGCCGATGAGCCGGCATGAGCGGCGAAGGCCGCCTCCGCCGGACTACGGGAGCGGCCCTCGGTCTCCTCCTACGACGGCGCGACGTCAGGCCGGGGCGCCGCCCACCTCGGCCAGGTCGCGGCCGCCGGCCTGGAGAAGCTCGTGCGCGCGCCAGCAGGTGAAGGTGCTCCACATGCCGTTCGCCACCATCTTCTGCTCCTGCTGGAACGCGCGCAGGGCGGCGGCGCTCCTGGGGCCCCACTTGCCGTCGGACGGGCCCGGGTCGTGGCCCAGCGCGGAGAGGATGCGCTGCCGCTGGATGGCCGTCCAGCAGGGCGACCACACGTCGGGGATCTCCTGCCCGGGGTAGATGCCGCGCAGCAGGCGGGCGAACGGGAATCCCGTCACGTCCACCTTGTAGCCGGGGCACACGTCGTGGTGGCCGTGGTGGTCGCGCACCCCGATGTGCGGCCAGCGCGCCACGATCTCGCGCCCCACCTCCGTCATCATCACGAGCTGCTCGTCGGTCCACGGCTGAACCAGCATGCGCGACCTGCCGTCCGGGGAGTGCGCCGGTATCCAGTCCGGCCCCGCCTTGATGCTCCCCGTGGCGTAGCCGATGTTCACCGTCTCCACGCCGACGGTGGAGCGCGACCCCTTGAAGTTGGGGTCGGTGAGCGGCTTGCCGTCCCAGCGCAGCGTCTGCTCCTTCCCCGCGTGCCAGGCGCGGTTCTCCAGCGTCACGTAGCGGTCCACCCCCTCCGCGAAGGTGCGGCCCACGCCGTAGTGCGCCGTCGCCACGCCCTTCCGCTCCGCGTTCGCGCCGCCGATGGTGTCGCGGCAGAGCTTCAGGTCCCAGGTGGCCGTCCAGTGCCACGTCACGCCCAGCGGCTTGCCGCCCAGCGCCTGCATCCACCCCTTGTTCACCGCCTGCCCCGGCTCCAGCGGGATCAGGCACGACTCGTTGTACCGGAATGCCTCGGCCATGGTGGATCCTCCCCCGGGGGAAACGCGCGGAGAGGCCCGGATCCGGCCGCCCCCTGCCACGAAGAGGAACTCCCCCCTGGCACCCGGCCCGGGGGGAGATCTCTCCGTCCGGCACCCTCCCGCGGGTCAGGCCAGGGTGGTGGTGGCCTGGGTGATGGAGCCGGGCTGCACCTGGAGGGCGAACGAGGCCTGCACGGGCTTCCCGTCGGCCACGCCCGAGACTTTGAAGGTCCGGGCGCCGGGGCGCACGCCGGGCACCGCCACCTGGTTCCCCGCCGCGCGCCGGGGCAGCTCGTCGTCCACCGTCACCGTCCACCCGTCCGGAGCGCAGTCCGCGCCGTTGGTGACGGTCAGGTTCACGACCGCCAGGGCGCTCGCCGTGGAGCGCGCCGCCTCGGTGGCGGCGGCCGCGTCGGCGCGCTGCTGCGCGGTGGTGCGCGCGGAGCCCACCGCCTCCTGCACCGCCTGCATGGACGCCTGGAACTCCTGGATCCACGTGTTCGTCTCGTCCTGCACGATCCCGTTCATCTTCCCCGAGAAGGTCCGCGCCAGGGCCAGCGCGCTCGCCACCTCCTGCGGGGTGGGCTCCATCCCGCCGCGGGAGGCGCGCTGCGTCTCCCACTCGAGCTCGAAGTCCTCCATGGAGTCCCGGAGCTGCTGCCCGGCCTTGATGAAGCGCACCCAGCCGGTGGAGAAGCCGAAGAACTTGTCCAGCGCGAGCGCGGCGCCCGCCACCGCCAGCAGGACCGCCGTCAGGGCAGGCTCCTGGATCACGAGCTGCAGGTCCCGGAGCGCCGCCACGGGGCTGGTGTTCCCCTGCGCCATCTGCGCGATCAGGGGAACCACGGCGGCCAGCGCGGTCGTCAGCACCGCCACCACGCGCACGGTCATGGCGGCGCCGCGCTTGGAGCGCTTGGACTCCGAGTACCACTCGATCGCCTCGCGGGCGTCCGCGGTCAGGTGCAGCTTCACCCGCTCCAGCGACCCGTCGGCAGCCTCGGGCGACCAGTCCAGCCCGCTGAGCGCGGGCGCGGTCATGTCCTGCTTGAAGATGGTGGGCCGCACCTTCCGGCGCGGCGCGGCGGGGCTCGTGGTGACGGTGGTGGTCGTCGTCACCGTGCCCGCCGGCGGCGCGGGCGGGGCCTCCGCCGGCCGGGCGGCCCCTTCCGCCGGCGGGAAGAGTGCCATCGCCGGGATCTCCGCCGGAGCGTCTTCCGCCACGGACGCGACCGCGGGGGACGCCCCGCAGGCGCCGGCCGCGGTCTCCTCCGTCTCCGCGGCGCCGAGGAGGCCGATGGAGATCGCGGTCGAGTCCCCCGACGTGGTCTCGCCGCTCTGCTCCGCGGGCGGCGGGGTGGCGGCGGTGGGCGCGCTCGGGGCGGTGGCGCCGGCGGCGGGAGTGTCGGACGCGGCGTCCTCGCTCCGGTCCGGGGGGAGCTGGATCTCGTCGGGCATGGGGGGCCTGCGTCGTGCGGGGGGGGGGAAGATGCGCTGCGTGCAACCGGATGGGGCTTAAACAGATAACGTCGGATCGCGCGCCTGTCCAGTGGGAAGCCTCGCGCGCCTCAGCCCGAGACCGGCACCACCTCCTCGCCCGCGACCACGTACACGCGGTCGCCGGGAGCGGGGGAGACCTCCGCCGCGCCGGTGAAGTCCCCGAACGAGGGCAGCACGCCCACGCGCGCGCCCAGCCAGAAGCAGGGAAGGAACTCGCGCTGCCGGCCGGGGCCGGCCAGGCGCACGGCGGGGTGGACGTGCCCGCCCAGGGCGTAGCCCTCCGCCCGCGGCGCGGGATGGTGGAGCAGGACGAAGGGCGCCTCCACCACCGGCGCGTCCAGGCAGACGATGCGGAAGTCCCGGGGCGGGTCGCCCGCGTGGCGGTCGTGGTTGCCGCGCACCAGCACCACCTCCATCGCCGCGTGGCGCTCGCGCCAGGCGGCCAGCGTGGCGAGCGTCCCCGGCGCGCGGCCCTCCCGCGCGTGCAGGAAGTCGCCCAGGAACACGAGCCGCCGCGCGCCCGTGCGGGCGAGCGCCGCGTCCAGGCGCGCCAGCCCCGACGCCGTCGTCCCTCCCGGCACGGGAACGCCGGCCGCGCGGAACGCCGCCGCCTTCCCCCAGTGCGGGTCCGCGATGAAGAGCGTGCCGTCCGCCTCGCGCAGCAGCGCGCGCTCGGGGAGCAGGCGCACGCGCTCGCCCGCCAGGTCGACCACGACGTCCGTCACCGCGGCCTCCGCGGCGGGCGTCCACCGGCCCGGCGGATGCGGACGATGGACGTCACCGACGTGGATCCGTGCTTCCACGGCACCGTCGGTCTCAGGGGCGAGCGCATGTCCCACGGCCTTCATCTCGTTTCGTCATCGTTCCTACGGAAGGAGCCCGCCGGGGTCGCCGGCGGGCTCCGTCGTCTCCGGGCCTGCGCGGCGTCAGCCGCGGGCGGCGGCGGTCGCGGTCTCCCAGGTGGGGGCCTTCGACACGCCCTCCTGCATCTCCGCGAACAGCGCGGCGATCTCGCGCTTCACGGCATCCACCGTCTCCTCCACCGGCACCACGGTGAACTCCTTGTTCCCCGCCGTGCGGCGCTTCAGCTCCACCCCGCCGGCCGCCAGCGAACGGTCGGACACGGTGATGCGCAGCGGCATCCCGCGCAGGTCGGCGTCGGCGAACTTCACCCCGGGCGACGCGTCGCGGTCGTCGAACAGCACCTCCACCCCCGCCGCCCGGAGCTCCCCGTACAGCGCCTCGGCCCGCTCCTTCGTCTCGTCGTTGCGGGAGAGGGAGACCATCACCACGTGGAACGGGGCGATGGAGATGGGCAGCATCAGGCCGCGGTCGTCGCGGTGCTCCTCGGCCACGCACGCCAGCAGGCGCCCCACGCCGATCCCGTACGAGCCCATGATCAGCGGGTGCTCCTGGCCGCCCTCGTCCGCGAAGGTGGCGTTCAGCGCGCCGCTGTAGCGGGTGCCGAGCTGGAAGATGTTCCCCACCTCCACCCCGCGCACCAGCCGCAGCGGCGACCCGCAGTGCACGCAGGCCGCGCCCTCGAACACGTTGGCGATGGGCCCCACGTGGTCCGCGGTGTAGTCGCGGCCGTGGTTGGTGTTCAGCACGTGGAAGCCGGGCTCGTTGGCGCCGCCGACCAGGTTGGTGCTCGCGGCGACCAGGTCGTCCACCACCACGACCACGTTCTCGCGGCGGATGCCGATGGCCGATCCGTAGCCGGGCACCGCGCCAGACGCCTCGATCTCCTCGCGCTGGGCGGGGCGCAGCGCGTTGGCGCCGGCCAGGTTCTGCACCTGCGTGGGGTTGGCCTCCATGTCGCCGCGCACGATGCCGACCACCAGCTTCTCCGGGCCCTCGGTATAGGTGCCCATGAAGAAGACCACCTTGGCGGTGCGCTCCTGCGGCACGTCCAGGAAGCGGGCCAGGTCCTCGATCGTCTCGGCGTTCGGCGTGGCCACCTTCTCCATCGGCGCGGCGGGCCCGTTGTCCGCCGGCTCCTTCGCGAAGCGGGCGACCTCGCGGTTGGCCGCGTAGCCGCAGGAGTCGCAGACGGCCAGCGTGTCCTCGCCGATGGGGGCCAGGTACATGAATTCGTGGGCCACCTTGCCGCCCATCATCCCCACGTCGCTGCTCACGGCGGTCAGCGGCAGGCCCACACGCGCGCCGATGCGGAAGTACGCGTCGTAGTGGGCCACGTACTGCCGCTCCAGCCCCGCCTGGTCGCGGTCCAGCGAGTACGAGTCCTTCATGATGAACTCGCGCACCCGGATCAGCCCGCCCCGCGCCCGCGGCTCGTCGCGGAACTTGGTCTGCATCTGGTAGACGAGCTGCGGGAGCTGGCGGTACGAGCGCACCTCGGTGGAGGCGAGCTGCGCCACCACCTCCTCGTGCGTCATCGCCAGCACCATGTCGGAGTCGCGGCGGTCCTTGAAGCGCACCAGCGACTCGTCGATGGCGTACCAGCGCCCCGTCTCCTTCCACACCTCGGCCGGGTGCACCACCGGCATGTTCATCTCCTGCCCGCCGATGGCGTCCATCTCCTCGCGCAGCACCTGCTCGATCTTGCGGACCGAGCGCCACGCCAGGGGAAGGTAGGAGAAGATGCCGGTGCCGAGCTGGCGGACGTAGCCCGCGCGCAGCAGGAGCTGGTGCGAGACGATGTCCGTGTCGGCCGGGGCCTCGCGGATGGTGTCGCCGAAGAGGGTGGAGACTCTCATGACACGCTCGGGCTGCGAAAAGACGATGAGCCGACCGGCGGGGAGCCCCCTCCGGTCGGGTCGTGCGGTGCGGTACCGCTCGCGAATCCCCGTGCGGCGCCGTGCTTTCGGTGCCGTTCGGGGCCTGACAACTTGACGGCGGAGCGCGGCGGCGTCAAGGCGCCGGCGCCTCCCCGCTCGCGCCCGGCCGTGCGCGTGTCAGCCGCCCGAGCCGAGCTGCCGCGCCCGTCGGCGCGAGGGAGGGTTGGGGACCATGGGAGGGGACCCGGATGGAGGAGGGACGGTGCTGCCTTCCATCGGATCCGACGCCGGAGGAGCGCACGAAGTGACGAGATCGGGACGAACCGCGCGCCGGCGCTTCGAGATGCGGTCCGGAGAGGTGAGGCGACGAGGCGCCCGCGCCCTTCGGCGACGCCCGGCGGGCCGAGGGGGCGACGAAGCGCCTTCCGGATCGGCCGATCCCCGGGGGCGCTCCGTCGTGGCCCTCGGCTCGGCGTCGGGTGGCCGGAGTGGCGCCGGGGTGGCGGGAGCGTCCGGTTCGTCCTGGCCCACGCGTTTCTTCCCCGGGTGCCGCATTCGCGTCCCTCCTCTCGCGGGTGCGTCATCCACTGTGGCATTTTTTGACGCCTGGCGTCACGCGGCGGGCGGCCGGGCTGCTCTGTCAAGGGTTTCGGGGGGCCGGTGGATATTGTACACTGTATCCAATCCCAGCACAGAGGGGGCGCCGCGGCACGCCAGAGCGCCGCCGGGGCGCCCCTTTCAGCCCCCTCCCTTGCCGAGAGCGGTACGGTTCCCGACCTTACCGGGAGTGCAGTCGCAGATCCCGGCTCCTCCGACCGGAGCACCGGCTTCCTCTCCGCCCCCGGCCGACGGCCCGGGGGCGCCCGATCCGCGTCACGCGGCGCGACGGCGCCGGCACACTCGCTGCGCATGGCGATCACCCGCACGCCCCTTCGCGACCAGGTCCACCACGCGCTGGTCGGCCGCATCCTGCGCGAGGAGCTCCGCCCGGGGCAGCGCCTCAGCGACACGGTGCTGGCCACGGAGCTGGGGGTGAGCCGCACCCCCGTCCGCGAGGCGCTGGTCCGGCTGGAGCGCGAGGGCTTCCTGCAGGTGGACGTGGGGCGCGGCTTCTTCGTGAAGGCGCTGTCCGCCCGGGAGGTGCGCGAGGTCTACCCCATCCTGTGGACGCTGGAGGTGCTGGCGCTGCGCACCGCGCCGCCCCCCACCCCGGCGCGGCTGGCGGAGCTGGCGCGCATCAACGGCGAGATGGCGGGCAGCGAGGACGAGCCGCAGCGGCGCATCGAGCTGGACATGGCCTGGCACCGCACCCTGCTGGAGGCGTGCGAGAACGGGCACCTGCTGGCGACCGTCTTCTCGCTGAAGCAGATGATCTGGCGCTACGAGTACGCCTACATGCAGCAGGCACCCCTGATCCCCGTCTCCACCCGCACGCACGACCAGATCGCCGCGGCGGTCGCCGGCGGAAGGGTGGAGGAGGCGGTGCCCCTGCTGGAGACCAACTGGCGCTTCGGGATGGAGTCGGTGCTGGACTGGCTGACGGGCCGCGAGTGAGCGCGCCCGCGGTTCCGCAGGGTCACCCGAGCGACCGGAGAGCGCACCGAATGGCCATCACGCGCAGCCCCCTGCGGGAGGAGGTCTACGACGCCATCATGCGCCGCCTGCTGCTGGACGAGTTCCAGCCCGGGCAGCGCCTCAGCGACACCGTCCTGGCGGCCGAGCTGGGCGTGAGCCGCACCCCCGTCCGCGAGGCGCTGGTGCGGCTGGAGCGCGAGGGGTTCCTGGAGATCGACGTGGGCCGCGGCTTCTTCGTGAAGCCCATCACCGCCCGCGAGATCCGCGAGGTGGGGCCCGTGTACTGGACGCTGCAGGGGCTGGCCATCCGCTCCGCCTTCCCGCTCTCCCCCTCGGTGATGGCGGAGCTGGACGAGGTGAACGACCGGATCGAGGAGGGGCTGCGGACCGGGGAGTCCGAGGAGACGGTCGTGGAGCTGAACCGCCGCTGGCACCAGCTCCTGATCCGCGACTGCACCAACCAGCACCTGCGCGGCATGATCAGCACCCTCGCCAAGGTGCTGCGGCGCTACGCCTACGCCTACTGGCGCGACACCGGCCGCGTGCGCGTCTCCGTGGCCAACCACCGCGCCATCTCCGCCGCCTTCCGCCGCGGAGCGCTGGACGACGGGCTGACGATGCTGGAGCGCTCCTGGCGCGAGGGGGTGGAGGAAGCCGCCTGCTGGCTGGACGACCGGACCACCGAGGACGAGACGGTGGAAGGGGACGAGTAGGGGCCCGCCTCGTGGCAGGCGGAGGAGGACGGGCGGACGGAGGACGAAGGGGGCGCGGACCCGCGGAGGCGGGTCCGCGCTTTCGTTTTCTCTTCGGGCACCCTCCCCTCCCTCGTCCGGAGCCTCGATGTCCGCATCCTCGTCCGCCCCGCCCGCGCCCGCCGCCGAGCGCCTCGCCGTCCGCTCCGAGACGGGGGCGCTGGAGCTGGCGCTGGTGCACGAGCCCGGCGCCGAGGTGGAGCGCCTGGGGCCGGGCGAGCGCGCCCGCTTCGGCTACGCCGGGCTGCCGCACCGCAGGGGGATGGCGCGGGAGCACCGCGCGCTGGTGGCGGCGCTGCGCGACGCCGGGACGCGCGTGCTGCGGCTGGACGACCTGCTCGCCGACGTGCTGCGCGACGAGCGCGCCCTGCGCCGGCTGGTCCGCGCCGTCTGCGAAGCCGCGCTGCAGCCCGCGCTGGCCCCGCTGCTCCTGGACCACCTGGACGCGGAGGAGGTGCGCCGCGTGCTGCTGGCCGGCGTCACCGCGGGGGAGCTGGAGGGGCGCACCGGCTGGCGGCTGGGCTCCGCCGGGGCCGATCCCTTCCTGCTCCCCCCGCTCCCCAACGCCTGCTTCGTCCGCGACGTGGCCGCCGTGGTGGGCGAAGGCATCGTGGCGGCGCGCATGCACGCCCGCTCGCGCCTGGGCGAGTCCGTGGTGCTGCGCGAGGTGCTGCGCGGCCACCCCGCGTTCCGCGGCGCGCCGTTCCTGTTCGGCGACGGGGATCCCTACGACCGCCCGTTCTCGCTGGAGGGCGGCGACGTGCTGGTGCTCGGCCGCCGCGCCGTGCTCGTGGGCCGCGGCCCCCGCACGCGGGGCGAGTCCGCGCGCCTGCTGGCGCGCCGCCTCTTCGCGGCGGGCGCGGCGGAGGTCGTCTACGAGGTCCCGGTCCCGCGCGGCCGCGGCGGCGCGCACCTGGACGGCGCGCTGGCGGTGGTGGACGACGGCACCGTCCTCTCGCTCCCCGGCTACCCGGGCGCGGGGGCCGAGACCGTGCGCTACGATCCGCAGGCGGTGCGCACCGAGGCGGGCGACGTGGTGGTGGCCGTGCCCGCCCGGGAGACGCGCCCGCTCCACAAGGTGCTGGAGGAGGAGCTGGGCCGCCTTCCCGTCACCGTCCTGGTGGGAGGCGGCGACCCCCGCCACGCCGCGCGCGAGGGGCCGGGGTGCGCCGCGGCGGTGCTGGCCCTCTCCCCCGGCAGGGTGCTGGCGTACGACCGGAACGAGCGCACCAACCGGGCGCTGCGCCGGCACGGCATCGAGGTGGTGGAGGTGGCGGGCGCGGAGCTGGTGCGCGGGCGCGGCGGGCCCCGCTCGCTGGTCCTGCCCCTGCGCCGCGCGGGGTGAGGGGAGGGCTCGCCCGCCGCCCGCATGACGCGCGTCTCGACTCGGGGCGGCCGCAAACGTACCTTGGAGGGGAACCCGCCGGTCCCCCTCTCCCCCCACCCACCCCGCAGCGCTGGAGTTCCCCGTGACGCGTCTCCGCTCCCTCCTGGCCCCCGCCGCCGCGCTGCTCCTGGCCGCGTGCGGAAGCGACCGCGGCGAGCCCTTCACCCCGCCGCCGGTGGGCGAGACGCCCCAGGGCCGGGACCTCTCCTGGCTCCGGGAGAACGTCGTCCCCATCGCCACCGAGCGTCCGGGTGGCCCCTACGACGACCTGATGCCGCTGAAGGCCACCATCGGGGACGCGCGCATCGTCTCGCTGGGCGAGGCCACGCACGGCACCGCCGAGTTCTTCCGCATGAAGCACCGCATGCTGGAGTTCCTGGTGAAGGAGATGGGCTTCAACACCTTCGTGATGGAGGCGGGGGTGGCGGAGTCGGCCGCCATCGACGGGTGGATCCGCACCGGGAACGGGGTGCCCGAGCAGCTCCTGGCGGACCTGGGCTACTGGCCCTGGAACTCCCACGAGGTGCTGGACATGCTGCGCTGGATGCGCGCGCAGCGGCAGGCGCCCGGCGCCCGGGTGGTGACGTTCCACGGGATGGACGTGCAGGGCGCGCGCGCGGCCATGGCCGAGGTGGTGGCCACCGTCGCCCTGCGCGACCACGCGCTGGGGACCCGGGTGAACGGAGAGTACGGGTGCCTGCAGGCCTACCAGGAGAGCGTGGGCGGCGGGATGACCCGCAACTACGCCGACGCCTCGCTCGAGTACCAGGACGGGTGCCGCGCCCGCCTGGTGGGGGTGAAGGCGCTGCTGGAGTCGCGCCGCGACCTGTTCACCGGGCCCACGGCGGAGAGCGACTGGCGCGAGGCCGTGCACCTGGCCGACGTGGTCGCGCAGGTGGAGGACGTGTGGCGAGGGCTGGACCCGCGCGCCCGCGACCGCTACATGGCGGCGAACGTGGCCTGGCTCGCGGACCACCTGGGGCCCGAGGCCAGGATCGTGGTGTGGGCCCACAACGGGCACGTCGCCAACTACCCCGGGCAGATGGGCGAGCACCTGCGCGCCCGCTTCGGCGGCGACATGGTGGTCTTCGGCTTCACCTTCTACGCGGGGTACATCAACGCCCTACCGTTCGTGGGCAACCAGCCGGTGGTATCGGTGGTGCCGCCCACCGAGGGGAGCTACGAGTCCGAGTTCCACCGCCTGGGCCACTCCCTCTTCGCCCTGGACCTGCGCAAGGTGGCCTCCGCTCCCGCGTCGGCGCGGTGGCTGGACGGTCCGCTCCGGGTGCGCCACATCGGCGCCCGTTATGTGGGCAACGCGGTGCCGGGCGCGTACACCTTCGACCTGCGCCTGCCGTCGCTGTACGACGTGATCATCCACGTGGAGGAGTCCACGCCCACGGCGCTCCTCCCCCGGCGCTGAGGAGCGGGCCCCCTGTGCGGCCGCTTCGGAGTCCCCTTCCGCGCCGCAGACCTGGCGGACGCGCTCGGCGCCGCCTGGAACGGCGAGCCCCTGCCGCGGGAGCGCTTCGACGTAGCCTCACGCAGCACGCCCCCGGCCTGGTGCGGCAGGAGGGGGCGCAGCGGCTGGAGATGGTGCGCTGGGGGCTGATCCCCTCGTGGGCCAACGACCCGTCCATCGGCAACCGGATGGTCAACGCGCGCGCCGAGACGGTGGCCGAGAAGCCCGCCTTCCGCACTGCGTTCCGCAAGCGGCGCTGCCTGGTGCCGGTGGGCGGCTTCTTCGAGTGGAGGAGGACGGGGGACGGGAAGGTGCCGTACTGGATCCACCCGGCCGGCGGCGGCGTCGCCACCCTCGCCGGCCTCTGGGAGCGGTGGCACCCGGCCGATGCCGAGCCGGTGCGCACCTTCACCCTGTTGACCGTCGCCGCGAACGTGTTCATGACGCCCCGGCACGACCGCATGCCCGTCGTGGTGCCGCCCGACGCGCGCGACGCGTGGCTGGACCCCGGAGCGGGAGAGGGCGCGGTCTCCGCCCTCCTCCGCCCCTGCCCGGAGGACTTCCTGGCCGCCCACCCCGTCTTCACCCGCGTAAACTCGCCGTCGTCCGACAACGCGGCCCTGCTCGTCGCGGAGGCGCTGCCGGCGTGAGCGGAATGGGGTACGGAAGTGGAGCGGAACGCATCAGCGTCGATCCCGAGCGCTGCGGCGGCCGCCCGTGCATCCGCGGCATGCGGATCCGCGTGAGCGACGTCCTCGACCTCCTGCCCTCTGGGCTCACTCCCGCGGAGATCCTTTCCGAGATGCCGGACCTGGAGCCGGAGGACGTCGTCGCCGCCCTCCGCTTCGGATCCGCGGCGGTTGCCGTCCCGCCGGGCTTTCACCGCGCGTGCCCGAGCGATCCTGAGCAACCGCCGCCGCAAAGGGCGCCAACCCCTCCGCTACCGGAGCGAGGGGGATGACCGGCCGGCCAACCGAGCTAACAGTTCAACCCGTCCGTTGGACAGAACCCGCGATAATCCGAGTAGCGGTCGACGCAGTAGTCGTTGCTGCACTCCTCGGCGGTGTCGCACACCGTCGGGCACGTCGCCGACGTCGTGACCGCGCGGATGGGAGCGGAGGGGGGATGACCATCGATTCCACCCTGAGCGCGTCCAGCTTGAGCATCATCTTCTTCGGCGTCTTCGTCTGCATGGTAGCTCCTCCGGATGAGGACGAGCCCGTCCGCGAGCGGATTGCCCCATTCGGGCTGGTCGTTATGGGCATTCATGCAAGTAATCTGCCGACGAGCCGGCGGCGAGACCTGGCACCTGCATGCCACTACGTCGGCGGGGTGGTTACCGCGAACTCCGTGGACTCCGCGTACTCCGCGTCCCCCAGGCGTCGGCCGCGACGCGCGACGCCAGCCGCGGGAGGGATGATCTCGACGTCGTCCACGCGCGGATGCACCACCAGTCCTGACACAAACCTTCCAACGCGGTCCGTTCCCGCCTCCGCCCTTGTCCCCAAGCGGCGGAGGCGCTTCCTTTAACGGCTTCCGAACGAACGGCGGCGCAGGCCCGGCCCGCCGCGAACCGAACCGACGATCTCGCCCCCTCATGAACCCTCTCCTCTCCCGCGACTTCCGGATCCCGTTCCACCTGATCCAGGCGGCGCACGTGGTGCCCGGCATCCGCCAGGCGCTCGCCGAGGCCGAGGCCGAGCTGGAGGCCGTGGTCGCCGGGGGGGAGCGCACCTACGCGGGCACCATCGGGCGGCTGGACGCGCTGGGCGAGCGGCTGGAGCGCGTGGTGAAGCCCGTCGCGCACCTGGTGGCGGTGATGAACACCCCCGAGCTGCGCGCCGCCTACGACGAGGTGCTCCCGGAGTTCTCCGCCTTCTACGCCCGCCTGCCGCTGAACGACGGGCTGTGGCGCGCCGTGAAGGCGTTCGCCGAGACGGACGAGGCGCGGGCGCTCACGGGCGTGCACCGGCGGCACCTGGAGAAGACGGTGCGCGAGTTCCGGCGCGCCGGCGCCGACCTGCCGCCCGAGACCAAGGCCCGCGTGGAGGCGCTGCGGGTGGAGCTCTCGCGCCTGCAGACGCAGTTCTCCAACAACACGCTCGACGCCACCAACGCCTTCGAGCTGGTGCTGACCGACGAGGCCGACCTGGCGGGGCTCCCCGCCTCGGCGGTGGCGCAGGCGCGCGCGTCGGCCGCCGCCAAGGCACGCGAGGGGTGGCGCTTCACCCTGCAGGTGCCGTCGTACCAGCCCTTCATGCAGTACTCCGAGCGCCGCGAGCTGCGGCGCCGGCTGCACGCCGCGTACAACAACCGCGCGGCGGGGCCGGAGATCGACAACCGGCCGCTGGTGGGGCGCATCCTGGCGCTGCGGCGCGAGCTGGCGGGTCTGCTGGGGTACCGCGACTTCGCGGACTACCGGCTGGAGGAGGCGATGGCGGGGAGCGGCGACCGCGCGGTCGAGTTCGAGCGCGACCTGACCGACCGCACCCGGCCGTACTTCGACCGCGAGGTGCGGGCGCTCACCGAGTTCGCGCAGGGCGAGCTGGGGCTGGACCGCCTGGAGCCGTGGGACGTGGCCTTCGTCTCCGAGCGCCTGCGCCGCGCCCGCTACGACCTGGACGAGGAGGAGCTGCGCCCGTACTTCCCGGTCGACCGCGTGCTGGAGGGGCTGTGGGAGATCGCCCGCCGCCTCTTCGGCGTGGTGGTCACCGCCCGTCCCCTGGAGGAGGTGTGGCACCCCGAGGTGCGCTTCTTCGAGCTGCGCGACGAGGAGACCGGGATGCACCTGGGGTCGTTCTACGCCGACTGGTTCCCGCGCGAGTCCAAGCGGGGCGGGGCGTGGATGAACGGCCTGGTGATGGGCGGCCCCCGCGGCGATGCGTGGGAGCCGCACCTGGGGCTCATCGCCGCCAACCTGTCCCCGCCGGAGGGCGACCGGCCGGCGCTGCTCACCCACCGCGAGGTGCAGACCGTCTTCCACGAGTTCGGCCACCTGCTGCACCACTGCATGTCGCGGGTGGAGGTGGCGTCCCGCGGGGGGACGCGCGTGCCGTCGGACTGGGTGGAGCTGCCCTCGCAGATCATGGAGAACTGGACCTGGGAGCGCGAGGCGCTGGACCTCTTCGCGCGCCACTGGCGGACGGGCGAGGCGATCCCCGGCGCGCTCTTCGACAAGATGCTGGCGGCCCGCAGCTTCAACGCGGCCAGCGCGCAGATGCGGCAGCTCTCCTTCGGCACGCTGGACCTGGAGCTGCACGTGCGGTACGACGCGGAGCGCGACGGCGACCCCATCGCCTACGCACAGGACGTGATGGCCCGCTTCGCCGTGCGCCCCGAGTTCGCGCGCAACCACTTCGTGACGTCGTTCACGCACGTCTTTTCCGGGGGCTACGCCGCCGGGTACTACTCGTACCTCTGGTCCGAGGTGCTGGACGCGGACGCGTTCTCCCGCTTCCAGCGGGAGGGGATCTTCTCGCGCCAGGTGGGCCGGGCATTCGCGGACGCGGTCCTGTCGCGCGGCGACAGCGAGGACCCGGCGCTCCTCTTCCGCACGTTCATGGGACGCGACCCCGACCCCGAGGCGCTGCTGCGACGCTCCCTCGGCGGCCCCGACGCGGGGGACGAAGGGGAGACGGACCCCGGCGCGGCGGGGAGCAGGGTTGCCAAAAGCGGCGTGTCGCTGTAAGGTGGAGCCGTCACGGAACCTACACGGCGAGACCCGCCCCGCGTAACGAGCCCCGCCCTTCCCGTCCCTCCCCTCCAGCGCCGGCCACACCCGCCCACGGGCGCGGATCCGTGCGTGCGGCGGGCGGGACCGCGGCGCTAGCCGGCGCGGCGCAGGGCGCGGGCGATGAAGGCGGTGCGGTAGGCGGCGGTGCCCAGCGAGCCCACGGCGATCAGCGCGCAGACACCCGCCAGCAGGGTGCCGGGGGCCAGGCCGGCGCGGGAGGTGACGGCCGAGTCCAGGATTCCGCCCAGGGCCAGCAGCACCAGGCGCTCCGCGCGCTGCATCACGCCGCCGGCGCCGTGCACCCCCAGCGCCTCGCCGCGCGCGCGGGTGTAGCTCACCAGCAGCGAGCCGCCCAGCGCCAGGACCACCGCCAGCAGCGCCCGCGGCCGCCCGACGAAGACCAGCGCGACCCCGGCGAAGGCGAAGGTCTCGGCGAAGCGGTCCAGGGTGGAGTCCAGGAAGGCTCCGTAGGGCGAGGCGATCCCGCGGGCGCGCGCGATCCGGCCGTCGAAGATGTCGGCCACGCCGCCCAGGATCACCAGCCACCCGCCCAGGGAGAGCTCGCGCTCGGCGAAGGCGAAGCCGGCGGCCGCCCCGAACGCCGCGCCCAGGTAGTTGAACAGGTCGGGCGAGAGCCCGGCGCGCACGGCCGCCCGCTCGGCGGGGCCGATGACCCACATCAGCCAGTCGCGCACCCAGAAGCCCAGCAGCACGGTGCTCCCGCGGCGGGCCACCTCGGGGTCCAGCGGCTTGCCGCGGCGCGCCAGGGCGAAGGCGGGCATGGACAGGAGCAGCAGGGCGGCCAGGATCAGGGCCGCCGCGTCGATACGGGTCATGGCAGGCGTCTTTGGGGGCGGTCGCGCAGGAAGCGGATCGCCCGGGGCCAGAGGAAGAGGAGGGGCCAGCGGCGCTCGCGCTCGGTGAGCTCCACCTTCTGCCCGCTGCGGCGCTCGACCTTCCGCACGATGTAGTCGAGCCAGTCGTCGTACAGCGCCACGTACTTCCCCCAGCGCGCCGTCGCGCGCGCCTTGCTGCGGGCGAAGTACAGGTGCGAGAGGGCCCGGGCGGCGGAGCCCGGCGGGGAGGTGTCGCGGAAGCCGCCGCCGTCGCGGGCCAGCACGCCTCGGTCGGCCAGCGCCTCCAGCAGCGCCCGGTAGACGGGGACCAGCACCGGCGCCTGCTGGGCCAGCAGCTCCGCGGTGCGGTCCGCCTTCTCCGGGCGGATCTCGCCGGCGTACGACGTGTCCAGCAGGGCGCGGCAGTAGCCCTCGGCGTCGAAGCGCGCCGGCAGGCGGGGCCGCCCCCACGCGAAGGTGAGCGCCCGCACCGCCAGCAGCAGGTCCAGCGCCTCGCCCCGCGCAGCGGCGTCGCGCCACCAGACGAGCTGCACCTGCTGGAAGAGGCGCCCCAGCACGAAGTGGTCCGGGGCCGCTGGCGAGCAGGCGCGGCGGAAGTCGGCGCGGGAGAGCACCGCCACCTTGGCGTGCAGCACGCCGCCGGGATGAACGACGGAGACCACGTTGGGGGGCAGGACGCGCGCGAGCGACGCCGCCTTCCCGGGGCTCAGCCCCGTCTCCACCGCCGCCGCGAGGGCCGCGTACGCCGCCGCGTAGTCGTCCACGACCACGAAGTAGTCGCGGGCGCTCCCCGGGCGGTGCTCGCGGGCGGTGACGTGGGAGCCGTAGTGCACCACCGCGGCGGCCCCGGGCCCGAAGCACTCGGCCAGGAACGCGGCCAGGCGGGCGGTGTCGGGGTCGGGGGCGTCGGCGATCCCCCCGGCGAGCGGGGCCCGGAGCGCGGGGTCGGCGGCGAGCGCGGCGGCGGCCTCAGGCGTCAACGGGATAGCCCTCCGCGCGCATCTCCGCCAGCGTCTGCACCATCCGCTCGCGCAGCCCCGCGATGAAGGCCTCGACCCGCGCGGGGTCGGAAGGGGCGGGGACCGGGGGAAGGATGCGGGCGTGGATGCGGGAGCCGGCCATGTTCACGGCCGTCTCGGCGAAGGTGCGGGAGGCCTCCATCCCGTCGGCGACGATCAGGTACACGGGGATCCCCGGCGCGCGCTCCAGCATGGCGCGCAGCCCGCGGACCATGAAGGGGCCGATCTCGCCGTCGCGGGTGCGGTGCCCCTCGGGAAAGATGGCCATGGCCGTCTTGCCGGCCGCCATCAGCTCGGCGCAGGCGGCGATCCCCGCCAGGTCGGTGTTGGCGCTGTCCCGCCGCTGCTCCACCTTGGGGTACTGCGCGGCCCGCAGCATGGGCGACACCCCGGGGATCCAGCGGAAGTAGCGATCCCGGGAGGGAATCCTGGGGTATGGACCGGGCGACACGGCGTGCAGGAGCGGGATGTCGTAGACGGACTGGTGGTTCATCACCATCACGCAGGGCCCCGGAGCGATCCGGCCCCGGACGGCGAAGCGGACGCCGGCGAGCACGCGGGCGAGGTTCAGGAAGGTGCGCGCGTGGAACCGGATCCACGCGCCCAGCACGGCCTCGCGTCGCGAGGGGCGCAGCGCGATCAGCGGCCAGACGAGCAGCCGCACGCCCAGCCCCACGCCCACCATGAGCCAGAGGAACGCCACGGCGAAGAAGGCCATGCTGCGCAGGGCCTTCACGCGGCGGGCGAAGCCGGACGCGGTCCCCGGGGGGACCGCGTCGGCGGCGAGGGCGGGGGAGCGGGACTTCACCTGGAGAGACCTCATGGAGAGTGTGAGAGCGACGACGGCGGAGGAGCCGGGATCCTGGGCGGAGGCGATCGGCGCCCCGTCCACGGCCAGCGCCGTGGAGTATGATTTCAGCAACTTCTACTATTCGTCAAGCGACGACGCGCTTGCGGTCATCAAGCCGTTCAACGCCTGGTACTCGCAGGCCCGGCCGCACGGCTACTTCCTGTTCGGGCAGCCCATGCACACGTCGCCCGGTCCGCGGGTGGACGTGCAGGAGCAGGCGGAGCTGCGGCACGTGGAGCTGCTCAACCTGTCGTCGTACAACTACCTGGGCCTCTCGTACCGCCCCGAGGTGATCGAGGCGGCCAAGAGCGCGCTGGACCGGTACGGCCTGGGCGCGGCCGGCTCGCCGATCCTCTCCGGGACCATGGCGGTGCACGACGAGCTGCAGCGGGCCATCGCGCGCTTCAAGGGCACCGAGGCGGCGCTGGTCTATCCCAGCGGGTACAGCACCAACATCGGCCTGATCTCGGGGCTGATGCGCGCCGGCGACGTGGTGATCATGGACCAGAACGCCCACGCGAGCTGCGTGGACGGGGCCATCCTCTCCAAGGCCGAGACGCGCTTCTTCCGGCACAACCAGGCCGACGACCTGGAGAAGAAGCTGAAGAAGTGCGCCGGCAAGAAGGTGCTGGTGGTGGTGGAGGGCGTGTACTCCATGGACGGCGACGTCTGCGCCCTTCCCGAGATCGTCGAGGTCTCCAAGCGCTACGGCGCCCGCATCATGATCGACGAGGCCCACTCCTCCTTCATCTACGGCGAGAAGGGCCAGGGGGTGGTGGAGCACTTCGGCCTCAAGGACCAGATCGACATCCACCTGGGCACCTTCTCCAAGGCGCTCGGCGGGATGGGCGGCTACGTGGCCGTCTCGCACGGCCTGTCGCGCTACCTGGAGGCCTTCTCGCGCTCGCGGTTCTTCTCCTGCGCCCTGTCGCCGGTGGTGGCGGCCGGGGTGCTGGAGGCGCTGCACATCGTGGAGCGCGAGCCGGAGCTGCGCCAGCGGCTCTGGACGAACGTGGCGCACATCCGCGGCCAGCTCGACGCGGCGGGGGTGGACGTGGGCGACTCGACATCGCAGATCCTGCCGGTGATGATCCGCGACGACCGCCGCATCTTCAAGATCGCGCGGCACATGCAGGAGGCCGGCCTGTACCTGCAGCCCGTGCGCTACCCCGCAGTGGCGAAGCACCGCTCCCGCTTCCGGGTCTCCATCTCGGCGGCCCACACCTTCGACCAGCTCGACCGCGCGGCCGACATCCTGGTGACGGTCCTGCGGAAGGAAGGGATCCTGGCATGACGAACGACGGCAACACCCTGTACCGCTTCCGCAACGCGATCGGCGGCTTCTTCGAGTTCCCCACCGAGCAGGCCCGCGCCATCCTGCCGCGCGACCTGCAGCCGGTGGAGCTGCACCACGGCTCGGGGATTCTGTCGGTGATGGCGTTCGACTTCACCGAGAGCGAGGTGGGCGCCTACCAGGAGCTGATCCTGGGGATCCTGGTCTCCCCGCGCGTGGAGGCCGGCGAGCCCATGCCGCACTCGGCGTTCTATCCGTTCCTGCTGGGGACCACCACCACGGCGGCGCGCGAGCACGCCATCGAGCGGTGGCACCTGCCCCACTACATGCAGGACATCGGCATGTCGATGGAGCCCGACGCCGACGACGACCGCCTGGTGATGAAGGCCTGGGACGACAAGGGCCCCATCGCCGAGATGACCATCACCTCCTACGGGTGGCGGCAGGCGGAGCAGATGCACCAGTCGTTCATGCGCGACGACGAGGGGTCGTTCATGGCCCAGATCCGCATGGCCGGGCTGCTCTCCGAGAGCGAGGAGGAGGCCGGGCGCCTGACGCTGCACCCGCACCCGATGACGGAGGCCATCGGCGACCTGGACGAGGTGAACGAGCTGCCGTTCCGCGAGATCTGGCAGCGCGAGGGGCTGCAGACGTTCAACCCGCTCCGCGTGCTCTCCCAGGCCGCCGGGGTATGAGCGGAAAGGTCGTGGTGATCGTGAACCCCGCCGCCGGAAGGGGGCGGGGTTCGCGCATTCTGCCCCGGGTGCGCGAGGCGTTCGCCGCCGTGGGCGTGACCGACGTCCGCACCACCGGCGCCCCCCGCGAGGAGCGCGAGATCGCCCGCCGCGCGCTGGAGGAGGGGGCCGGGACCCTCGTGGCCGCCGGCGGCGACGGCACCTGGAGCAACGTGGCCGGCGCCATCCTGGCCTCGGGGTCGGACGCGCGGCTGGCGCTGCTCTCGGCCGGGACGGGGAACGACTTCGCCAAGACGACGGGCTCTCCCGCGACCGACGTGGCCGCCACGGCGCGCCTGGCGGTCGACGGCCCCGACGCGCGGGTGGACGTGGGGCGCATCGAGGACCGCTGGTTCCTGAACGTCTCCGGCTTCGGCTTCGACACGGCGGTGCTGGAGGACGTGGGCCGCATCCCCCTGCTGAAGGGGAACGCCGTCTACGTGGTCTCGGCCCTGCGCCAGCTCCTGACCTACCGCGGGGTGGAGATCGAGATCGCCACGCCCGCGGAGCGGCGCGCGGCCACGCGGCACCTGATGCTGATCGTGGCCAACGCCCGCAATTTCGGCGGCACCTTCCAGATCGCACCCGGGGCCTCGCTCACCGACGGGATGCTGGACGCGGTCTCGATCTTCGACACCTCGCCGCTGCGCCGCATCTCGCTCTTCGCCGCCGCCGGGAAGGGGCGCCACGTGGACGCGAAGGAGGTGCGGGTGGAGAAGGCGGCCAGTTTCGTCCTGCGATTCGCGTCTCCGCCGGCGTACGAGACGGACGGCGAGTACAACCGCGCGTCGTCGGCCGAGGTGGAGGTGACCTGCGTGCCCCGCGCGCTGCGGGTGGTGACGGAGGCGCTGTGAGGGCCGTCCGCTTCGCCGCCCCCATCCCCACCTACCTGGCGACGGCCGCCGCCGGCCGGGTGAGCGACCGACTGTGGGTGGGGCCGCACGCCTGCACGCGCCTGGCGGAGATGCCGGTGCCGGACCTGCCCGGCGACCGCTGGGTGCGCATCCGCACGCGCATGGGCGGCATCTGCGGGAGCGACCTGTCCATCGTCACCCTCTCCGCCTCGCCGTCCACCTCTCCGTTCTCGTCGTTCCCGTTCGTCCCCGGGCACGAGAACGTGGGGGACGTCGTGGAGGTCGGCCGCGCCGTCCGCGGCTGGTCGCGCGGCGACCGCGTGGTGGCGAACCCGCTGCTCTGCTGCGAGCCGCGCGGCATCTCCCCCGTCTGCCCGAACTGCGCGGAGGGCGCCCACTCGCGCTGCGGCCACTTCACGGACGGCGACGTGGCGCCCGGGATGCTGATCGGGACCACGCAGGGGCTGGGCGGGAGCTGGGGCGAGGAGTTCGTGGCCCACGAGTCCCAGCTCGTCCGCGTTCCCGAGGCGATGAAGGACGAGGAGGCGGTGCTGGTGGAGCCGCTCGCCTGCTCGGTGCACGCGGTGCGCAACAACCTGCCGGCGGACGGGTCGAAGGTGCTGGTGATCGGCTCCGGGGCCATCGGCCTGGTCACGGTGGCGGCCATCAAGGCGCTGGCGCCGCGGGCACGGGTGACGGTGGTGGCGCGGCACGCCTTCCAGGGGGAGCAGGCGGAGCGCCTGGGGGCCGAGCGCATCGTGCGTGGCGGGAACCCGATGGAGGCGCTGGCCGAGGCGAGCGGGGCGCGGCTGGTCAAGCCCATCATCGGCAAGCGGATCGCCGTGGGAGGCTTCGACTCGACGTTCGTGTGCGTGGGCGGCTCGCGCGGCGTGGAGGACGCGCTGCGCTTCACGCGGCAGGGCGGCACCATCGTGCTGCTGGGGAACGCGACGGCGCTGCCGGGGATCGACTGGACGCCGGTCTGGCTGAAGGAGCTCACCATCCGCGGGTCGCTCTGCTACGGCGCTCACGCGCACGGCTCCCCCGCGCCGTCCGCCTTCCGCGAGGCGGCGGAGATGGTGGCGGACGGGCGCGCGCCGCTGGGACCGCTGCTCACGCACACCTTCCCCGTGACGTCGCTCCGCGAGGCGCTGCTGACCGCGATGGACAAGGGCGGCTCGGGCAGCATCAAGGTGGCGTTCAAGTTCTGAGTCTCGTCGTCCATCTCTGAGCGGATTGAGACGCCAACGAGAGAGGGGCGGGGACCGCAGTGGTCTCCGCCCCGTCGTTGTCCTCACCAGGTGGGTCTCAGCCGGCGCCGCCCCGTTGCCGGCGGTTCAAACCGCGGCAACAACGACACGAAGTCCCCTTCGGGACTGTCCGGCTTTCCGCGCGATCCGCAGGTCCGTCCACGAAACGTGTATCCGGGGAGCCGCACCGTTCGTCCCAGAGGGACGTTTGCCGTTCTTAGCCGGGGTTTCACACCCCCGGCCGCGGACGAAGCGCCGCGCGCGATCGTCGCCCGTCGTGCACCCCTCTCCCCTCGTGGGAGAGGGGTCCCGCGGCGCCGGCTGATGTCGCCATGCCCCCGACACCCCTCGCTCCGCCCGCATCTCACCGTCGGCGAAGCAGCGCCCGGCCGGCGGCCACCACCACGAATACGAATCCGGCGGTCACCAGGATCCACTTCGGCGCCGACGCCGCGAGGGCGAGCTGCGGCCAGGGCGCGGACGTCGTGCCGCCGAGCATGGGTCCCATCGCCAGGTTCTCCAGCACGTCGAACACGCCCGCCGCCCACGCGCCCCACGCGAGCGCGTTCCCCGCGCGCTCCCACCGCGCGGCTTCGCCCGTCCAGGCGCAGGCGAGCGCCAGGCAGGTGGAGTAGAAGAGGATGAACGGGTAGTCGGTCCGGACGTGGCGGCGCGCCTCCCCGATCAGCCCTCCGCCCCGCCAGTCGGACACGACGGCCTGCGCCCTCGCGGACGTCCCCGCCAGCTCCAGGGAGAGGATACCGGCGGGCGCGGCGTCCGTGCGCAACGCGGGCGCGTTCGTGATCCGGGCGGTGACCACGGTGCCGGCGAGCAGCAGCAGGAGGACGGCGACGCGGGGTAGGCCGCGCGGGATGCGGAGGAGGGGGTGGGGGCGCATGGGCGGAGCGGAGGAGGGGGAGGTGCGGCGGCGGACGCGCAGGGTAGCCGCGGGGCCGGGGGACGTCAATGGCTCCGGTGCCGCCGGGGCGTTCCCGGGAGTGCCGGCGGGGAGGGTCCCCGTCCGCCCCTCCGTCCGCAGGTGCGCCCATGCCGTCGTTCCCGCTCCGCCGCCGCGTTCGCTCCCTCGCCGTGCTCGCCGCGGGCGTCGTGGCCGCCTGCGCCGACGCGACCACGTCCACCCCGCCCGGGCCGCGGCCGGTGGCCCGGCTCTCGTGCACGGTCTCCGTGATCGGGATGGGGATCGCCTGCGGGCCTTCCGGAGAAGCCGGCGGACCCACGTCCGCCGTTCGTGGGGACGTGGTGGGCGGCCAGGGGACCGACGTCTGCCTGCAGGCGGAGTGGCTGCAGGCGGTCGACGCGCAGGGCGGCACGGAGATCCAGGCCTCCGTCACGCTCAAGAACCTCCTCCCCCGCGAGATGGGGGTCGATCGGCGCGGCATCGACGTCTTCTACCACCTGCCGCCCTCCTCCCCCACGGGTACCGTCCAGCCCGTGGGGACCCGCACGGGGACCTTCACGGCGGCCGAGCAGGAGTACGTCTCCTACCCCGGCGTCCTGGCGCCGGGCGCCGTCTCCGAGGCCGTCGTGTGGCGATGGCGCGTGAACGGGAACGTGCCGGAGTTCGCCTTCCAGGTCTTCGTCTCGGCCGCGCTGGGGCCGCTCGCCAGCGACGGGCCGGGGAACGCGACGTGCCCGCACGCGGAGACGCCCGCGCCGCAGGTCACGGCGCGGGCGACCCCGGCGGGGGACGCGGGCGGAGCCTAGCCGCGGTCGATGTCCTCCTCCAGCTCGTCGCGCAGCAGGATCGCCGCGGCCGCGGCGGCGAGGAGCCCGCGCCGGTCCGCATCCAGCGCGGGGGACAGGCGCACGCGGCCGTTCCCCAGCACGTCCACCGCGGCGGCGGGGCGGCCGCCGTCCAGGAACACGTACCCCGTCTCGTCCCCACCCTGGAAGCGCGACCCCTGCAGCCCGGCCGTGGGCGCCAGCTCGTAGCGCCCCGCCTGGCCGGAGAGCGTGCCGCGCATCTCCTCCCCGCCGCGCCCGGCCCCCAGCGCCAGCCGCCACACCTCCGTCCCCTCGCCCGCGCGCGCGAGCGTGCACTCCAGCGAGGCGGTGTCGCCGTGCGTCACCTCGCCCACCACGGGCAGCCGCGAGCGGGAGACGCCGGCGCGATTGGCGCACTCCACCCGCCACAGCTCCGTCTCGCCCTCCCGGAAGCGGAAGTGGTACCGCTGCCGGGCGCGCTCGCGGCTCCCCAGCACGCGGGGGTCGGACTCGGTGCGCGTGGAGGAGCGCGAGATGGCGCCGGCCGCGTAGTCGCCGAAGCGCAGCGTCTGCCGGATCCGCCAGCCCTGGCGGCCCTGCACGGCCAGTTCGGGGGCGTCGGAGAGCTCGGCTGGAACGGCCATGCGCGCGGTGGCGCACGCGGGGGCGGAGGCGAGGAGCGCCAGGGCCAGCAGGGCACGGTGTCGCATGGGTCGGACGAGAGCGGGGGTGGATCGATGCGGCGGACGGGGGGCGTCCGCTCAGACGGGAGGATCGGGCGGCGAGGGACGGTCGCCCTCCGCCAGGTCGCGAGGGGTGCAGGTGGCGCGGTCGTACGACTCGCCGTACTCCACCTCGCGGAAGTGGAAGGTGAGCTGCTCGCGCTGCCCGGGGGAGAGGCGCACGGCCTCGGTGCGGCGCAGGTCCTCGGTGCCCACCAGGTGGGCCGTGACCTTCGCCATCCCCGCGGCCTCGCCGGTGTTGGCGATGGTGCAGCGGACGCGGATGCAGGCGTCGAAGAGCGAGCCGCACCCGCCGTCGGTCGACACGTCGTCCACCACCCACTCCGCCACGCGGGGCTTCTCGGGCACCGCGACGACGACCGCGGGAAGGTCGCGGATCGTGCGCACGGTGGACGCCGGCGTCTCGGGCGGGGGAAGGAGGAAGAACGCCGCCGCGACCGCCGCGGCGGTCGCGGCGAAGCCTCCCGCGAAGGCCGCGACCCGGCGTCCCCTCCCCCGTACCGGCGCCGCCGCCGCGGCCGCCAGCGGCGAGCCGCAGCCGGGGCAGGCCAGTGCGCGGGGGGAGACCGGCCGCTCGCACTCCGGGCAGGGGAGCAGGCGCGCCGTCGCCATCTCCGTGGCCGCCGCGGGGACGGCGGCGGGCGCCAGCCGGGTGACGTCCGCCGCCGCCGGGACGGGCGCGACGACGCGGCGCGGCGGCAGGAAGCCCGTCTCCCCGGCGAGCGCGGCGTGGATCGCGGCCAGCAGGGCGCCGGCGTGGGGGAAGCGGTCCGCCGGGTCGTGCGCCAGCGTGCGCAGGATCACCTCCGCCACCCCCTCGGGAACTCCCAGGCCGGCCGCGGAGGGGAGCGGGTCGCCCGTCGCGCGGCCGGCGGCGTCGGCGAAGGGGCGGCGGCCGGAGAGCAGCTCGTAGGCGATGGCGCCCAGGGCGTACACGTCGCACGGCGGGCCCAGGCACCCCTCGCCGCGGAGCTGCTCGGGCGCGGCGTAGGCGGGCGAGAGCGGGGCCCCGCCGGCGCGGGTGTAGTGGGTGACGGTGTCGTCGTCGGCCGCCGCGAGCTGCACGATCCCGAAGTCCAGCACGCGCACCTGCGTCTCGCCCTCGTCCCCGCCGTCGCAGAGGAAGAGGTTCCCCGGCTTCACGTCGCGGTGCACCATCCCGGCGCGGTGGCCGGCGGCCACCCCGCGCGCGGCGCCGCGCAGGATCACGAGCGCCTCGTCCGCCGGCAGCGGGGCCTCGCGCGCCATGCGGGTGGCCAGGTCCTCGCCCCGCAGCAGCCCCATCACCAGGAAGTCCAGGTCCAGCTCCGCGTCCGTCCCGAAGTCGTGGATGGTGACCACGTTGGGATGGTGGATGCGGGCCGCGGCGCGCGCCTCGCGCTGGAAGCGCGCGCGGAGCTCCGCCCGCGGCGCCCCGCCCGCGTGCGTGATGACCTTCACCGCCACCTCGCGCCCCAGGCGAAGGTCGGTGGCGCGGTACACCACGCCCATCCCCCCGCGCCCGATCAGCGCGTCGATGCGGTAGCGGTCGCAGAGGGTGCGTCCGGCCAGGAGGGACTCGAAGCCTGCCATGGGGGGGTCGCGGGGTCGCGTGCGGGGCCGCGCGAACGCGCGGGCGGAGCAGACGAACGGTAACGGCGCGAAGCGCTTGCGCCAAGGCCGGGGCGCCGGGCAGCGCCCCCGGCGCGGGTCAGGGAAGGTCCTCGCGCTCCACGCCGGGGACCTCCAGCACGAAGTCCGCCCCGAAGGCCAGCGAGGGGGTGCGGAAGCCGGGCTGCGCGCCGCCGTCCAGCACGCGCTCCATCGCGCGGAGCGCCGCCAGCGCCGTCAGCGTGTACCCCTCCGGCCCGCGCAGGCGCGAGACGGCGCGGCGCCCGTGGGCGTCCTCCACCTCTCCCCAGAGAAGGGAGAGCCCGCGCGCGCGCTGCTCGTCGGTCGGGCCCGCCGGCAGGCGCCGGATGCGCCCTTTGAGGAAGCCCTGCACCGGTGCGGAGGAGACCACGCCCTTCACGTACCCCGAAAGCGCCAGAAGGCGCCGCATGGCCGGGGCGATGCGCGTGTACACCTCCACGTCGCCGATCCCCGTGCTGTGCCAGGCGGTGGAGACGTCGCCCCAGGGGATCGTCGTCACCTGCACCGGCCCGCGCCCGAAGTCCACCTCGCGGCTGCGGTACGCCGGCGGCACGGGAACGATCCTGCCCCCGCGGCGCACGGCCCCGCCGCGCCCGGCGTTCTCCACCATGGTGGTCGCGGTGCCTCGCGAGACGCCGCCCCCCACCGGCTGGAACGCCAGGGTGAGGCGCGTGGCCGTGGGCAGGCGGCGCTTGAGGTGCGCGGCCAGGCAGTCGGAGGGCACCACGTCGAACCCCACGCCCGGGAGCAGCATGGTCCCCGCCCGCTCCGCCTCGCGGCCGCGCGCGGCCAGCGCCTCGAACACCTCCAGCTCGCCGGTCACGTCCAGGTAGTGCGTCCCGGTGCGGATGCAGGCGTCCGCCATCGGCCGGGACGTCCGCCCGAACGGCCCGGCGCAGTGCAGCACCGCCGGCACGTCCTTCAGCGCCGCGTCGAGCGCGGCGGGGTCGTCCAGCCCCAGCGCCCGGTGCGGCAGCCCCAGCTCCGCCGCCAGCGTGCCCACCTCCGCGCCGTTGCGGCCGGCCAGCACGGGGCGGTGGCCGCGCTCCGCCGCCAGGCGTGCGACGAGCCGGCCGGTGTAGCCGTTGGCGCCGTAGAGCAGGAAGGGTTCGGGCATCGTGGGCCGGATCGGGAAGGGGAGGACGTCAGCCGTCGGAGGGTCGGATCCCGCTCTCCACCACGGCGGAGCCCGCGGCGGCCATCGTCCCGCGGAAGAGGCCGGCCAGGGCGGCGGCGCGTCGCCCATCTCCGCCGGGGCGCAGGTCGCCGTCGTGCGGCGTCGGGGCGTGCACCGCTCCCCAGGGGACGCGGAGGGGGACGGAGCGGCGCCTCCCGATGCTAGGGCGTCCGGGCGGCCTCCGCCAGCGCGTCCGCCTTCACCTCGAACCGCGAGGCGTGCCAGGCGGGGCGCCCCTGGCGCAGCAGGATCACCTGCGGCGACTCGTGCTCGATCCCCGTGCGCTGGGCTACCCCCTGCGAGGCGTCGCGCATCTCGTTCACGTCCAGCAGGTAGACGGGCGCGTCCGGGGTCCGCTCCAGGAACACGTCCATCTCCCGGTGCGCCGCAGCGCTGATGGGGCAGCGCGTGCTGTGCTTGAAGAGGATCGCCGTCTCCTCCTGGAACACGGCCTCGACGTCGTTCTGCGACTGCAGCTCCTTCATCCCGCTCTCCTTACGCTCGCGTGGGCCCGGCCGCGCGGCCGGGGTGGCGCCTCCGTGGTGCACCCGTCGTACCCGCCTACTCCAATCCGCCCGGCGGCGCTCCCGCCGGCGTTCCCGGCAGGCGGGACGTGGGCGGCGGGGGCAGGGGCAGCGGGAGCGGCTCCGCGGGCGGCGTGGCCGGGATGCGGATCGTGTCCGGGTACTGCGGCGACGTGGGCGCCGGCGGCAGCGGCTGTGGCTGCGGCGGTGGCACGGGCTGGGG
>JASLAX010000043.1 GCA_030146875.1 Longimicrobiaceae bacterium | reverse complement strand
GCGCCGCCAGGGCCGAGAGCGCCAGCGACGCCTCCCGCCCGCCGCGCGAGAGGGCGGCGGAGGCGCGGTCCACCTCCGCCGCCAGCGCCCCCGTGGAGGGGGACGCGGCGCCCGCGCGCCGCCCGGCCGGCGCGGCCTCGTCCGTCTTCCCCTCCCCGCGCGCGGCGGAAACGTCGATCGCGTCCACGCTCACGCGCCCGCGGGCGAATACGCGCTCGGCCCCGCGGCGCTGCTGGATCAGGCGCAGCGCCTCCATCTCGTGCGGCAGCGCCTCGCGCGGGCGGCCCTGGCCCAGCTCCCGCTCGGCGGCCCACATGGCGTTGTAGATACCGAGCAGCGTGCGGTTCACGTCCAGGATCGGCGCCTCGTCGTGGCGGTGCTCCACCTCGTCCCGCGTGCCTCGGCCGGTCGCCTGGGACGCGCGCTCCAGCGTCTCCTCCGCCGTCGGCTTCTCCTCCGCGTGCCCCTCCTCCTCGCCGTGCCCGTGCTGGGCGACGGCGTCCTCGAAGCCGGTGTGCCCCTCCGGCCCCTGCATCCCGCCCGTCTGCCGGGTGAAGATCTCCTCGCCCACGCGCTCGCGCAGGCGCCGCTGCTGGCCGCCGATCTCCGCCGCCTCGGCCACCAGCGCGTCGCGCCCCAGCGCGGGGGAGCGGCGGACGAGGCGCTCGGTGAGCAGCACCAGCATCCGCTGGCTCAGCACCGGGTTGTCGGGCATCAGCGGCGGCAGGGCCAGGACGTCCGTCACCTGGTCCAGCTCGTCCTCGCGCGCGATGCGGACCACGCGGGTGGCGGAGGAGGACTCCCCCGGCCCCGTCACGTCGTTGCGGTCGCGGGCCACGGCGCGGACGTGCACCATCTCCCCCGCCTTGAGGGCCAGGGCGCCCAGGTCCACCGTCCGCTCCGCGACCACGCGCCGGCCGCGCCGCTCCACGCGGTCCCACGGCCACTCGCCCTCGGTGAACTCGAAGCTCTCGCCGCTCCCGCTCGACCGGATCCAGGCGAGACGGACGTCGCCGACCCCGTGGTCGTCCGTCGCCGTCGCCCGGACGAGCAGGCGTCCGGCGGATGCCGGCAGGACGATGTCGGCCGCGGGCTCGGACAGCACGACGTCCGGCGGCCGGTCCACCAGCGCGGCGACGGGCACCACCCGCCGGTCGGCCACGCCGCCGGACGCGACCGCCTCCAGGGACACGCCGCGATCCGCCGCGCGGGTCGTCCACTCGACCCACCACTCGCCGCCGCCCCGCCGCACCGGCACCGCGCCTCCGCCCACGAGCGACGCGCGCACCGCCGTCCACCGGTCCGCGAAGCGCGAGCGGATGCGCACGCGGCTGCCGGGGAGCGCCGCGATCCCCTCTTCGCCCCGTCCCTCCGTCGGCGCCAGGCCGGCGTAGGCCGGCGGCGTCACCCGCCAGCGCAGCTCGTCGAAGCCCGGGAGCGGCGCCGCCACCCGACCGGGGACGACGCGCCCGCGCACCTCCTCCCACGCGCCCCGGTACGCGTCCCCCGGGTCGGACCAGCGGTCCCACGCCGCCCGCGCGCCCCCGGGCGTCAGCAGCAGGAACAGGGCGAGAAAGACGGCGGACGAGGCGAGGCCGATGGCGGGCCGGCGCAGGCGCGCGGGGTAGACGCCGCGCAGGTCCACCTCCGCCAGGCGCCGGGCCGCGTCCGCGCGGAAGGCGCGGGCCACGGCGCCGTCCCCGTCCCCCATCTCCAGCGCGGTGACCAGCCGGTTCTGCAGCGCCGGCACGCGCTCCTCCACCAGCAGCGCCAGGCGGCGCGCGGGGGGAGGATGGAGGTCGGCGTGCAGCCCGCGGCCCAGCACCGCCAGCGCGAGCAGCCCCGGGATCCAGCGCAGGACGAGCCGCGCGTCGGCGGAGAGGGGGGAGAGGAGGTCGATCAGGAGCAGGAGCGCCGCCGCCCCCAAGAGCAGCGCCGGGGCGAGGGTCGCCGCCCGCGCCGCCCGCGCTCGCCGCCAGGCCGCCAGGACCGTCGCCACGATGCGCGCGGCGGAGGGCGCCACGTCCGCCTCCGTCCGCGCCGCCGCCTCCGGAGCGGCGCTCACGCTCGCCTGCGCCGGCCGTAGGCGAGCGCCGTCTCCACGAGCGCGGCCAGGAGCGCCGCCCCCAGCACCCAGCGGCCGACCTGCACCCCGCCGCCCGGCCCCGCCACGGCCGACGCCGCGACCGCCGCCGGAAGCCCATCCCCGCGGAGCAGCGCGAGGGCGCCCGCGTCCAGCGGCGCATCCTCCCCCGCCGTCGTCCGATCGCACCCATGGACGAGGCGATCGAGGACGCGTGGATACGCCGCGGAGAGCGGCATCCTGCCGCCCTCCAGCGGGGCGGCGACGTACACGACGCACCCGCGCCCCAGCCTCCGCGCCGCGACGGCCGGACGGCCGTCCTCCCAGCTCGCGAGCAGCCGCGCCCCGTCCGCCGGCCCGCCGCCGGCGCGCGACGCCGCCCCCCCCAGCGTGGGCCCGTGCGCGAACCGCATCTCCCCCGCTCCGGGGGAACCCGCCGCCGCCGCACGCCACGGCGCCAGCCCGCTGCCGTCCCCCGCGTCGGCCGAGAGGACGACCGTCGCGCCGGCCTCCGCCCGCGCCCGCAACGCCGCCGCAGTCCCGCCGTCCACCGGCGCCAGCACGAGGAACGCGCCGCCCTCGGCCCCGAGCGCCGGCGACGGGGCGGCGCGCGTCGTCCTCCACCCCGTCGCGCCGAGTGCCGCGGCCACGTACTCCCCCGCCCCACCCCGCGCGAGGACGACGGCCGATCCTCGGGGGGACGCGGGCTCGGCGACGGACGGAGCGGCCACCGGTGTCTCCGGGAGGCCGGGGACCTCCACCGACGCGGGCCAGGCGGCGGCGCGGACGGCCGCCAGCCCCGGGCTCCACCCGCCGCGCCGGGGGCGGGTCAGCAGCGTCGCGCGGACGGAGTCGGCGCCGCGCAGGTCCGCCGCGGCGGAGCGGAGGGCGCGCAGCGCGGCGGCGTAGTCCGACGGCGCGGAGCCCTGGAGGCCGGCGGCCAGGGAGTCGAGGCGGGAGACCACGAGCCGGCGGGGAACCCGCTCCGCCGCGGAGTCGAAGACGACCAGCGTCCCCCGCACCGCGCCGTCCCGCGCGACGAGCCGGCGGCGCGCCTCCGCCACGGCCGCGCGCCACGACTCGCCGCGCACCCCGGCGCCGCGGTCCAGCAGCACGACCTCCGCCGTGCCCTCTTGGCGCGGAAGCCACGCCGGCCCCGCGAGCGCCAGCCCGGCGAGCGCCACCAGCAGCATCCGCAGGGCGAGCAGGACCAGGTCGGACGGAACGCGGCGGACGCGGACGTTCGTGCGCGCGTCGGGTTCCAGGAATCGGGCCGTGGGAAGGGGAGCGCGGCCGGGCGGGCGCCGCGCGATCAGGTGCAGGGCCAGGGGGATCAGCGCGGCGAGCAGGCCGGCGAGGAGCCAGAGAGGGCGCGCGAGGACGAGCATCAGCGCGAGTGCAGCCAGGGGACCAGCGCCTCCTCGACGGGCCGGTCGGTGCGCGCCGCCACGTGCTCCACCCCGCGTTCCCGGAGCCGCGCCGCCAGCCCGTCGAAGTACGCGGCCACGCGGCGCGCGTACCCCGCGTCCGCCGCCGGCGCGCCGGGCAGCGTGCGCTCCGGCCGCTCGGGATCGAAGAAGAGCGCCGGGGCGGGCGCCCTCTCCCCCGTCTCCTCCGGCGTCAGCACGCGGAAGACCACCACCTCGTCGCCCCGCGCGCGCAGGCGGCCGGCGGCGGCGACCAGCGCGTCGCCGTCGTCCTCCTCCAGCAGGTCGGACACCAGGACGACGCGCCCCCGCGGGCGCATCGCCACGCCCACGCGGTCCAGCGCCGGCGCGGAGCTCCCCGTGCCCTCCGGCGTCAGTCGCTCCAGCTGGAGGAGGAGGTCGTGCAGGTGGCCGCGGCGGGCGCGCGGCGGCAGGAGCAGGCGGGGCTCCGCGCCGAACGAGGCCAGGCCCACGGCGTCGCCCGCCTGGAGCATCAGGTGCGCCAGCGCCGCGGCGATCCACGCGGCGTAGCGCGCCTTCGCCACGCCGCCGGGCGAGGCGTACGACATGGACGCGGAGGCGTCCACCACGATCCAGGCGGAGAGCGACGAGCGCTCCTCGAACTCGCGGACGAAGAGGCGGTCGGTGCGGGCGTAGAGCTTCCAGTCCAGGCGGCGCAGGTCGTCGCCCTGCTGGTAGGCGCGGTGGCGCGCGAAGTCCTCCCCCGCCCCGCGCAGCACCGAGCGGTGCGCGCCCGCGGACACGCCGCGGACCACGGTGCGCGCCACCAGGTCCAGCCCGCCCAGCCGCTCCAGCAGCCCCGGCGGCAGGAAGGGGGATGCCGCGCTCACAGCCCGCTGCGCGGCGGCGCCACGGCGTCCAGCAGCGCGGAGATGACCGCGTCCGGCCCCATCCCCTCGGCTTCCGCGTGGAAGTTCACCAGTACCCGGTGCCGCAGCACCGGCGCGGCCACGCGGCGCACGTCCTCCGCCGCGACGTGGAAGCGCCCCGCCAGCAGCGCGTGCGCCTTCGCGCCCAGCACCAGCGCCTGCCCCGCGCGCGGCCCCGCGCCCCAGCGCACCCAGCGCTTCACCTCGTCCGTCGCGGTCGCGTCGCCCGGGCGCGTGGCGCGGACCAGCGAGGCGGCGTAGCGAAGGACGTTCTCCGCCACCGGCACCTCCCGGACGAGACGCTGCAGGGCCAGGATGCGGTCCGCGTCCAGTACCTTCTCCACCGGCGGCGCGGCCGTGCCCGTCGTGGTCCGCAGGATCTCCACCTCCTCGTCCGCCGCGGGGTAGTCCAGCCGCACGTCGAACAGGAAGCGGTCGAGCTGCGCCTCGGGAAGGGGGTACGTGCCCTCCTGCTCGATGGGGTTCTGCGTGGCGAGCACGAAGAACGGCCGCGGGAGGAGCAGGTCCTCGCCCGCGACGGTCACGCGGCCCTCCTGCATGGCCTCCAGCAGCGCGGCCTGCGTCTTGGGGGGCGTGCGGTTGATCTCGTCCGCCAGCAGCACCTGCGTGAACACGGGCCCGCGGAGGAAGCGCGCCGCGCGGCGCCCGGTGGAGCGGTCCTCCTCGATCACCTCCGTGCCGGTGATGTCGCCCGGCATCAGGTCGGGGGTGAACTGCACCCGGCGGAACTGCAGGTCCAGCGCCTCCGCCAGCGTGCGGACGAGAAGCGTCTTCGCCAGGCCGGGCACGCCCACCAGCAGGCAGTGCCCGCCCGCCAGCAGGGTGACCACCACCTCCTCCACGACCCGCTCCTGCCCGACGATGCGCCGGCGGACCTGCTCCTTCAGCCGCGCCGCGTCGTGCAGCAGCGCTCCGATCTCCGTCTCGGGGGTGCTCAGGGGAACGGCTCCTCGGTGAGTGGATGGGAGTGCGCGGCCCGCGCGCCCCTCTTGGACACGCGCGGACGGCGGGGCGTTGCCCCCGGCGGACGCCGGCCTCTGCCGGCGCCGAGCGACGATACTCCCCCGAGCCCGTCCTCGTCCAGTGCGCGGGGATCACCCGTCCGACGGCGTGACGGAACGCAGACGCATCGGAGGCAGAGTCCCGCGAGGAGCTCACCGCGAACTCCGTGTCCCTCTCTCGTCCTCTCGGCTCCGGCCGCAAGCGTCTCGTCGTAGCGAGTCGGATGTGGGAGCGCAAAAGGGGACGGCCCCTCCCCCGAGCGGAAGAGAGGCCGTCTGCCGGCGTCGGGGTCCTCCTACCACCCCTTCTCGTCGGGCTCCCATCCGAACGCCTTCACCATCACCTCCCGTCCGTTGCGAATGGAGGCGACCCGCAGCTCCGGCTCCCGCTCCAGCATGGGACCGTACTGCGCCAGGATCCGATCGCGATGCCGCTGGTTCTCCTCCTCCGTCAGCCGGCAGACCTCTCTAGCAGCTTCTCGTACGGAGTCATCCGCCGGCAGCGCTGGATGTACGCCTCGTCGATCGGCGGATACCCCGTATTGAACTCGGGCCTCACGACGCCGACTCCAGCAGGCCCGCGGTGCGCTCCTGGATGGAGCGGACCTCCGGCTGGCGGGAGCGCAGCGCCAGGATGGCGTCCGCGGCGGCGGAGGCGGCGGACATGGTGGTGATGTACGGGACCTTGTACTGGATGGCCGCGCGGCGCGTGGCGTAGTCGTCGTACTGCGAGCGCTTGCCCAGCGGCGTGTTGATGAGCAGCGCCACCTCGCCCGAGATGATGCGGTCCACCATGTTCGGCCGCGCCTCGTTCACCTTGTAGACGCGCTCGCAGGGAATGCCGCGGCCGCGCAGGTGGGCGGCGGTGCCCTCCGTGGCCAGGATGCGGAAGCCCATGTCGTGCAGCCGCCGCGCGATGGGCGTGACCGTGGCCTTGTCGCGCTGGTTCACGGTGACGATCACCGAGCCGGAGAGCGGCAGGTCCATCCCGGCGGACGTCTGCGCCTTGGCGAACGCCATCCCGAACGAGTCGTCGATCCCCATCGCCTCGCCGGTCGAGCGCATCTCCGGCCCCAGGAGCGGGTCCGCCTCCAGCTTGTTGAACGGGAAGACCGCCTCCTTCACCGCCACCCCCGCCACCGGGATCTGCTCCGGCAGGCCGAAGCTCGGCAGCTTCTCCCCCACCATCAGCCGCCCGGCGATGCGCGCCAGCGGCACCCCGGTCGCCTTGGAGACGAAGGGCACCGTACGCGACGCCCGCGGGTTCACCTCCAGCACGTAGACGCGCTGCTCGAACACGGCGAACTGCACGTTGATGAGGCCGACGACGCCGAGCGCCACCGCGAAGCGCCGCGTCGTCTCGCGCATCTCCGCGATCTGCGCGTCGCTCAGCATGTAGGGCGGCAGCACGCACGCCGAGTCGCCGGAGTGAACCCCCGCCTCCTCGATGTGCTGCATCACCCCGCCGATCACCACGTCCCGCCCGTCGCAGAGCGCGTCCACGTCGGCCTCGAACGCGTCCTCCAGGAAGCGGTCGATCAGCACCGGGCGCTCGTGCGACACGGCCACCGCGCGCTCGAAGTAGTCGCGCAGCGCCGGCTCGTCGTACACGATCTCCATCCCCCGCCCGCCCAGCACGTAGGAGGGGCGCAGCAGGACGGGATAGCCGATGCGCGACGCGATCTCCGCCGCCTCGTCGCCCGAGACGGCCAGGCCGTTGGGCGGCTGCAGCACGCCCAGCTCGCGGACCAGCGCCTCGAAGCGCTCGCGGTCCTCCGCCCGGTCGATCGCCTCCACCGGCGTCCCCAGGATCGGCACGCCCAGCGCGGCGAGCGGGCCGGCGAGCTTGAGCGGCGTCTGCCCGCCGAGCTGCACGATCACGCCGAGCGGGTCCTCCAGCCGAACGATCTCCAGCACGTCCTCCAGCGTCAGCGGCTCGAAGTACAGCTTGTCCGACACGTCGAAGTCGGTGGAGTTGGTCTCGGGGTTGGAGTTGACCATGACGGTCTCGAACCCGGCGTCGCGGATCGCCAGCGCCGCCTGCACGCAGCAGTAGTCGAACTCCACCCCCTGCCCGATGCGGATGGGGCCGGAGCCCAGGATCATCACCTTGCGGCGGTCGCTGCGCACCGACTCGTTCTCCTCGGCGTAGGTGGAGTAGAGGTACGGCGTCGCGGCCGGGAACTCGCCCGCGCAGGTGTCCACCATGTTGAACACGGGGTGGATGCCCATCGACCAGCGCCGCTCCCGCACCGCGTCCTCCGTCTCCCCCCGCAGCGCCGCCATCTGCACGTCCGAGAAGCCCAGGCGCTTCATCCGCAGCACGTCGTCCCGGCCCACGCCGGGGAGCGCCGCGTACTCGCGCTCCGCCTCCACGAGCTGGGCGAGCTGCGCCACGAACCAGGGGTCCACCGCCGTCAGCTCCGCGATCTCCTCCAGCGGCATCCCCGCGACCATCGCGCGCTTGATCACGAACGCGCGCTCCGGCGTGGGCCGGCGCAGCGCGGCGCGCAGGGCGTCGGTGGAGTCGTCCGCCACGCGGTCGTCCGCCAGCGTCTTCCCGACGTCCCACCCCATGCGCCCGATCTCCAGCGCGCGGATGGCCTTCTGCCACGCCTGCTTGAAGGTGCGGCCGATGGCCATCGACTCGCCCACGGCCTTCATCTGCACGCCCAGCGTGGGGTCGGCCGAGGGGAACTTCTCGAAGGCGAAGCGCGGGAACTTCACCACCACGTAGTCCAGCACCGGCTCGAACGACGCCGGCGTGGTCGTGGTGATGGCGTTGGGCAGCTCGTCCAGCGTGTAGCCCACCGCCAGCTTGGCCCCGATGCGCGCGATGGGGTACCCCGTCGCCTTGGAGGCGAGGGCGGAGGAGCGGGACACGCGCGGGTTCATCTCCACCACCAGCAGCTCCCCGTTGGCGGGGTTCACCGCGAACTGCACGTTGCACCCGCCCGCCTCCACCCCGATCTCGCGGATGATGGCGATGGCCGCGTCGCGCATCCGCTGGTACTCCACGTCGCTCAGCGTCTGGGCGGGGGCCACGGTGATGGAGTCGCCGGTGTGCACGCCCATGGCGTCGAAGTTCTCGATGGAGCAGATGATGACGACGTTGTCGGCCCCGTCGCGCATCACCTCCAGCTCGAACTCCTTCCACCCGATCACGCTGCGGTCGATCAGCACCTCGCTGACGGGCGAGAGCTCGATGCCGCGCCGCACCTGCTCCTCGAACTCCGCCCGGTTGTACGCGATGCCGCCGCCCGTGCCGCCCAGGGTGAACGAGGGGCGGATGATGGCGGGGTAGCCCGTGTCGTCCACGATCCGCAGCGCGTCCTCCAGCGAGCGCGCGAACCCGCCGTGCGGCAGCCTCAGGCCGATGCGGGAGATGGCCTTGGCGAACTCGCTGCGGTCCTCGGCCATGCGGATGGCGCGGGCGTTGGCGCCGATCAGCTCCACGCCGTGGCGCGCCAGCACGCCGGAGTCGTGCAGCTCCAGCGCCACGTTCAGCGCCGTCTGCCCGCCCATCGTCGGAAGGATCGCGTCGGGCTTCTCCTTCTCGATCACCCGCTCCACCCAGTCGGGGGTGATGGGCTCGATGTAGGTGGCGTCGGCGAGGTCCGGGTCGGTCATGATGGTCGCCGGGTTGGAGTTCACCAGGATCACCCGGTAGCCCTCCTCGCGCAGCGCCTTCACGGCCTGCGTGCCCGAATAGTCGAACTCGGCCGCCTGCCCGATGACGATGGGGCCGGAGCCGAGGATCAGGATGCTCTGGATGTCGGTGCGCTTCGGCATCGGCTCTCCGGCTGGTCGTGCTCGCGTGTGCTGGCGTCCGCCCGCGCGCGAACGCCGGCCTGTCCGGTCGGGACGGGCCGGCGCTCGGGGCCGCTGCGGATCATCGGTCGGGGCGGGAATCTAGGAGGTGCGCGGCGGCGGGGAAAGGTGACGGTGCAGTGCACCCGTCGATCGTCTTCCGCGAAGAATGCGGTCCAACAGCTGCGGATCCGACAACCTGCCTTGATGGTCAGCGTGTAGCAGCGTACAATCGTGTGGAAGGGCGCGCTTCGGCCTCGTTGACGCCCGATCGTTTTGGTATTTTCAGAGGGGGTGTATCATGCCCACGTCCACCAAGCAGCTGCTCCAGGAAACGCTCGACGGGCTTCCCGACGACGCGACGATGGAAGACGCGATGGACCGGCTCTACTTCCTGTCCAAGGTCGCTCGCGGGCTCGACGCTGCCGATCGCGGGGATGTGGTTTCCCATCACGAAGCGCGGCGTGTGCTGCTGCGGGATGATGATGCACTCGGGATCGTCAGGAGCGAGTGATACAGCTCATCTGGACGCGGCCGGCGCTCGAGGACGTACAGGAGATCCGGGCATACATCGCACGAGACTCGCCGCGATATGCACGCGTGGTAGCCGAGCGGATCGTTGCAGCCGTGGAGCGTCTCCACGACCATCCGCTCTCCGGTCGCGTTGTCCCGGAGCTCGGGCAGACCACCCTCCGGGAAGTGATCGAACCGCCGTACCGCATCGTCTACCGGATACGCGCCGAACTGCTGGAGGTGCTCACGGTGGTTCACTCGGCGCGCCAGTTCCCCGTGGACGCCCTGCGCTGAGCTTCCTGTCCGCGCCGCCAGAAGCGGAACAGCGCGTCGCGCCACGACATGAACGGTGCATCTTCTCCCCAGAGGGTCCGGCCGCACTCCGCGTGCTACGCTCGTCCCGCCCAAACGCCTACCCGCTCCACCCGTGACGTTCGGCGACTCCCCCGACTCCTGGCGATGACACCTGGAAAGTACGAGGCGATAGGGGACCTCTCCCCGGCGGACGTGGACGCCATCCTCCGCCGCGGCGACCCCGGCGAGCTCCTGTACGTGCCGCTGTCGGTCGGTCTCCACGCCGAGGACGCCGCCTGGGCGCAGGAGGTCTGCATCGGCCTGGCGGCGCACGCGGACGAGCGGGTTCGCGGCAACGCGCTGCTGGGGCTCGGGCACGTCGCGCGCGTGCATGGAACGCTGGACCGCGCGCGCGTTCAGCCGCTGCTGGAAGCCGGCTTGACCGATGCGAGCGAGTGGGTTCGCGGCCAGGCACAGAGCGCGGTAGGCGACGTGGAGCACTTCCTGGGCTGGAGGCTCGTCGACGACCCGCTCCGGGACTGGTTCGAAGGCAAGCAGGTTCCAGGCGTCGGCTTCCGGCTCAACGATCCCGTCCGGATCGTCGAGGGCGAGCACGCGGGTCAGCTCGCCACCGTCGTCTGGTGGAACGGGCCCGAGAGACCGGTGGGCTACATCGTGGAGCTCGTCCGCGACGGGAGCGACGCATCGCTTCCCGAGACCGCGCTCCGCCCGGCCCCACCGGACGTCGCGGCGCAGGGCGACCGCGGGTGACCCGGCGTGCCGCCGCCGTGGCAGTGTGCCGGGACGGCGGCCGGCGCTGAAGCCCGGGAATCGCGCCGGCCGAGCGGGAGCACCCTCCCCGCCCGGCGCCCACGGCGTTACCTTGTCGCGCCCGTCCCCCGCCGCTCCGCCGCCTCCGCGGTCCGTCCCGTTCCCATCCACCCGATGATCGCACTCCGCCCGGCGCGCGTGCTCCCGCTCGCCGCCGTCGCCTGTCTCGTCGCCGTCGCTTCCGCCGCGGGGCAGCACACGCCCGTCCACTACTCCGTCTCCCCCGTGATGGAGGGCGACTCGCTGACCGCGCTCGCCGTGGAGATCCGCTTCGACGGGGACGCGGACGGGGAGACGCGCCTCTCGCTCCCGCGGGAGTGGGCGGGGACGGACTCGCTCTGGAGGAGCGTGCGCGCGCTGGAGGTGCAGGGCGCGGCGTCGGTGACGGAGGACGGCCCCGCCGCGCGCATCATCCGCCACCGGCCCCAGGCAGAGTTGACGGTGCGCTACCACGTGGTGTCGGCGTACGAGCGGGAGCCCGGGCTGGCGTACCAGAAGGCGCTCCCGCTCATCCTCCCCCGGTGGTTCTTCTTCCACGGAGAAGGCGTCTTCGCCACCCCGGACGGGCGCGACGGTGCGCAGGGGCGCTTCGCGTGGAAGGGGTTCCCGCGGACGTGGAAGCTCGCGTCGGACCTGGACCACGTGGCGGACGGCACCCGGATCGGGTCGGTGGCGGACGTGCGCGAGAGCGTCGCGATCGGCGCGCCCGACCTGCGGGTGCTCGCGCGTGCGGCGGAGGGGTCGTCGCTCCGTCTGGCCATGCGTGGAGAGTGGTCCTTCACGCCCGAGGAGCTCGCGCGCGCCGTGCACGCGATCGTGGACACCCAGGACCGGTCGTGGGGCAGCTTCCCGCGCGCGTTCGTGGTCCCGCTCGCCCCGGTCGGCGCGGGGGAGGGCGGTGGCTACTCCATGCAGGGCTCCGGGCGCCTGGACGCGTTCTCGCTCGCGTCCACGACCAACGTTCCCTTCGCGGAGGTGCGGTGGCTGCTGGCGCACGAGTACCTGCACACGTGGATCCCCGGCCAGCTCGGCGGCCTGCCGGAGAAGGACGAGGCGCACGACTACTGGTTCTCGGAAGGCTTCACCGACTTCGCCGCCGCGCGGGCGCTGGTGCGCGCGGGGCTGTGGACGCCGGCGGAGTTCGTCGCGGACCTGAACGCCCGCCTCCTGCGCTACGCCACGTCGCCCGCGCGGGGAACGACGGCCGCGGCGTGGACGGAGCGCTTCTGGCGCGACGCGCAGGTGCGGCAGAACGTGTACGACCACGGCCACGTGCTCGCCCTCTCGCTGGACGCGCGCATCCGCCGGGCGACGGGCGGGCGGAAGGAGCTGCACGACGTCCTTCTCGCGCAGCACGCCGCGGCCCGCCGGAACGAGGGCGAGGGGGCGCGCGTCACCGCCGTCCCGCTCTTCGCCACCGTGCTGCGCGGCGAGACGGGCATCGACCTGGCCGACGACCTGGCGCGACACGTGGAGCGCGGCGAGCCCGTGCTGCTGCCGACGGACGCCTTCGGCTCGTGCGCGGCCGTATCCACCGTGACGCAGCCCGTCTTCGACCGCGGGTGGAGCGCGGAGGCGACGAGCGCGGCCGACGGCGTGATCGCCGGCGTGGACCCCGCCGGACCCGCGTTTGCCGCGGGGATGCGCGACGGGATGCGCTTCGTGCGGCGCGAGGCCGGGACCATCGGCGACTCCAGCGTGGAGGTCGTCTACCGCGTGATGGACGGCGCCACGGAGCGCGTGATCCGCTACCGGCCGGAGGGGAAGGACCGCGTCACCCTCCAGCGCGTCGCGCTGGCGCCGGGCGCCCCGACCGCGGCGTGCGTGCGCCGGCTGGGCGGCGCGAGGTGACGGCGGCGCCGGCCGCCGCTCCGCCCGCGAGCCCGCCCCGGATGTCCGCGGACGGCGTCCGCATCGATCGAGGCTGTCCAGGTGACGCCCTCCTCGCCTTTCCCTCGACACCCCGACCGGCATGATCGACCTCCTCCACATCCACGGCTTCCTGGATCCCGCCCCGCTCGCCGACCTCGTCGCGGAGCTGGACCGCGCGGCCGGCGCGCCCGCCACCGTGCTGAGCAACTCCACCGAGGGTGGCGTGGTGCACACGGCCTCGCGCCGGACGACCAAGGTCGCCGTCTCTCCGGAGGTGCGCGCGTGGGTGAAGCAGCGGCTGATGGAGCGCAAGCCGGAGCTGGAGGCGCACTTCGGCTTCGCGCTCACCGAGTGCGAGGAGCCGCAGTTCCTGCGCTACGAGACGGGCGACTTCTTCGTGCCGCACCAGGACGGCAACACGCCCATGGTGTGGGACGACTCGCGCTTCCGCCGCGTCTCCGCCGTGCTCTTCCTCTCCCGCCGGGCGGAGAGCGAGGAGCCGGGCACCTACGGCGGAGGAGAGCTGGTCTTCCACGGCCCGTACACGGGGCCTGCGGAGCGCGTCCCGGCGAGGGCGGAGCCCGGCACGCTCGTCACCTTCCGCGCGGAGACCACGCACGAGGTGACGCCGGTCACCCACGGCGTGCGCTACACCGTCGCCACGTGGTTCCGCTGACGATCACCGTCCCCCCTCTTCCGCACACCCCGATGCGCCGACACCTCTCGGTCCTGACGAAGACGCGCCCCGCTCTCCTCGCGCTCCTCCTCGCCCTCGCCTGGGTCGCTCCCGCGGACGCGCAGCAGCGGGAGACGCCGGAGGCCATGCTGGAGCGCGCGATCCAGGCGGCCGGCGGCGCGGAGGCACTGGAGCGGGCGCGGGCGCTCACGTGGAGCGGGCGGGCCGTCGCGCACCGGGGCAACCTGCAGATCCCCCTGATCGGCACGTGGGCCGTCCGGCCGCCGGACACGGCGGTGGTGGCCACCTATCGGGTGGACCGTGGACCCTCGACCACCCGCACGCTGGTCCTGGCCGGGCGGCACCTGTGGAGCGTGACGGACGGAGAATCCACCATCCTCCCCGACGCCCGGCTGGCGAACGAGAGCGACGCTTTCTACCTCTACGACGTGATGCGCCTGGTCTCGCTCCGCGACAGCGCGGTCATTCTCTCGCCCCTGCATCCCGACTCGCGGGGGCAGCCCGGCTTCCGCGCCGACCGGCCCGGCCGGCCCGTGGTGGACCTGCACTTCGCGCCCGACGGGCGGCTGCCCCATATCCGTACTCGGATCCGGAGCGCCGCCGGCGGCGGCGTGTCGGTGGGGCAGGACCTCTGGCTCTCGGGCACGCTGGAGGCGGGCGGCATCCGCTGCCCGGCCCAGATCCGCATCGTGGAGGAAGACCTGTACCCCTTCCTGGACCTCACCCTGAGCGACCTGAAGGTCCTTCCGCGGCTGGACGACCCGCGGCTGCGGGGGCCCTGAACCGCCTTCCGGGATCTTGCGATGGCGAAAGGACGACGGCGCCCGCCTCCCCCGGGGGAGACGGGCGCCGCTGTCCCTGCGGTTTGGCCGATGCTTCGGCCCGCCGGCTACTTCACGAAGTCGCGCACCTGCGTGTAGACGGTGGCGTCGTTGAAGAAGCCCGAGTGCGGGATGCATGCCGTCTGCGTGTTCTGCGCGCCGATCAGGGGCACGCTGCTGTCGGGGTTGATCACCTCGTCGCAGGGCGACCACCAGGTGCCGTAGCGGACCGCGCCGGGCGTCTCGTCGGTGGCGTTCAGGCTCTTCAGGAACGCGGAGCCCGGACGCATCTCGATGCACGACGTCTGGAAGCAGCCGTACGCCCACTGCGTGCCGTGGTTGGGGCCGCCCAGCGAGACCCACGCGTCGATCTTGCCGGTGCCGCCCAGGTTCTTGGAGTAGTAGCGCGACGACAGGCCGCCCATGGAGTGGGTGACGACGTCCACCCGCGTGGCCCCGGTCGCCAGCAGCACCGAGTCCACCTTGGCCGAGAGCTTGGAGGCGATGGTGGCGTTGGACTGCGACGACGTGTACGAGAAGGTGTGCAGCTCGGCGGCCGTCCAGCCGTCCGCCTTGAACTTGGTGATCATCCCGTTCCAGCTCGTGGAGGAGCCGTTCCACCCGTGGACGAAGATGATGGGGTTCTTCGCCGGAACGACGTTGCGGCGGGCTCCCAGGCCCGACAGGCGGTCGGCGGCGTCGCAGCCGGTCAGGGCGACGAGGGCGAGCAGGAGGGGGGCGCGGAGGTGCTTCAGGATCCGGGGCATCGCGGGGGTCTTCGGTACGGGGCTGCGGAAGGCGGGGCGCGCGGGCGGGGCCGTCGGCGCGCCCGATGGCGCGGAGAGGCCAGGCACGAGCGGTGCCAGATGTTTACCCGCGGTGGAAAACGAGGCGCGGCAACGCGATCGGCGCAACCGAGGCCCTCCGGAACGCCGTTGGAGGGAAACAAAAGTGTGCGCATACCGGAACGGAGTGCACCGGTACGGTTCGCCGCGTGCCGCCCCCCGGGGACGACGACATCCGTTCCGGTGTCCGGCGCGGTGGGCGGCGCTTCCGTTCCGGCGGACCCGCGGTTCGTTCCCGCCACGGCGCGCCTCGTTCCGCGGGTGTTGAGACGGGGTGCCGGCTCCGTTAGCTATCTGCGGCGCCGAGGAGGGCACCCCGCCGAAGCTCGCCCAACGCAGGCACCCCGTCCCGCCGGCCACACCCGCACCGTCCCTGCGGCACCGCCCCGTTCCCCCGTCCCACGCCCGGCCCCTCCCCTCCTCCTCGGCGCCGGCCGCGGGCCCACGCCCGCCGGGGCCCACCGGCACGCCCCGTGCGGCGACCCTGTGGCGCCCTTCCGAACGCGCCGCCGCGCCGGCCTTCGCCTTCCGCGCGCGCGGGAGCATCCCGTTCCGGCGCCGGCCGTCGCCCGGCGCGCATCGCCCCACCCCGGACCCAGCCCGTCCCCATGCAGCGCATCCGCGCCCTGATCGTCGACGACGAGCCCCTCGCCCGCGACCTGCTCCGCTCCCTGCTGGCGGACGAGGAGGACGTGGAGGTGGCGGGGGAGTGCGGCAACGGGCACGACGCGGTGGCCTTCATCACCGAGCGCGCGCCCGACGTCGTCTTCCTGGACGTGCAGATGCCCGAGATGGACGGCTTCGGCGTGGTCCAGACGGTGGGCGTGGAGCGGATGCCGCCGACGGTCTTCGTGACCGCCTTCGACCGCTACGCGCTGCAGGCGTTCGACGCCCACGCGGTGGACTACCTGCTCAAGCCGTACGACGAGGAGCGGCTGGGAAGGGCGCTGCGGCGGGTGCGGGAGCAGCTCCGGCGCGATCCCATCGGGGCGGACGTGGGGCGGCGCATGATCGCCCTGCTGGAGCAGCTCGACGCCCGCAACCGCTACCTGGAGCGCCTGGTCATCAAGACCGACGGGCGCGCCACCTTCCTGCCCGTGCGCGAGGTGGACTGGATCGAGGCCGACGGCAAGCACGTCAACGTGCACACCGGCAAGAAGACCCACCAGCTCCGCGAGGGGATCGCCCGGCTGGAGCAGCACCTGGACCCGGACGACTTCCTGCGCATCCACCGCTCCACCATCGTGCGCATCGACCGGATCCGCGAGATCCAGCCGTGGTTCCAGGGCGACTACGTGGTGATCCTGCAGGACGGCAAGCAGCTCACCTCCAGCCGCGGCTACCGCGACCGACTGCGCGAGCTGCTGGGCAGGTAGTCCTCGCGGTCCCGACCCTTACCTGCCGCCCGGCGGACCCCCGCGTCCGCCGGGCGGCGCGCGTCAGACGTGCGTCTTGTGTCGGGAAACGGGACTCCTTATGTTCCGGGTGTCACCCACAGCTTCGGCGTCTTCCCCGCCCCCCCGCGTGCGTCCGTCGCGCGGGCCGCACGATCCCGCTGCCGGGTCGCGTCCGCCGCGCATCGTACGAAAAGGTGCCGGCCGCGCGTTCACCATGGAGGCGGCGGTCCGGGCCGGCGCGCTCCACGCCCGGCGGAGCGGAACGGTGCTTGCTATTGTAAACCACGCAGGCTCTTTCACTTGCACGCGGGCCCAACGCGGTTCGCCCAGGAAGAGGAGAGCACCATGATCGACATCCAGGAACGGGTCGAAGCGGCGAAGCGGCTGGAGTTCCTCCGGCGCGTGTGCGCGGTGTCCGGCGGGAGCGAGGACCGCTTCGTGCCCGCGGGCGACCTGGGGACCGAGCTCGGGCTCCCGTACGAGGAAGCCATCCGCATCGCGGAGCGCCTGGACGCCGACGGCCTGGCGATGCTGGTGGGCGAGCTGGACCCGCCCCACGGCCCCCGCCTGCAGGTCACGGCGAACGGCAGGGCGTACGTGGCCGAGCGCGCCGCGTAAGAGGCCCTCCCGCACCATCCCGGCGGCCGTGGCACCCCTCCTGCTGAGCGGGAGGGGTACTCACGGATCCCACCCAACGCCGGGACACGCCCATGAACTTCCTGAAGACGCTCCTCACCGCCGCCGCGGCGGCCACCGTCGTGCTCGCCTTCCGCGACGGCGCCACGGGGACCTGGCTCCGCCCCGCCCTTCCCGCCGGCGCCCTGGGGGGAGGCGGCCGCGACGAGTGGGAGGAGGACGACGACGAGGAGCCGGTGCTGGGCTACGACGGGATGGACCGCGACACGCTGGTGGACTGGCTGCGCGACGCGGACCTGGACCCGGAGACGCTGCGCCGGGTGGAGAGGTACGAGCGCACCCACGCCGGCCGCGAGCCCGTGCTGGACGCCATCGCCGACCTGATGGGCTGATCCGCGTCGACGAAAAGGACGAAGGGCCGCGGCGCCGATCCGGCGCCGCGGCCCTTCGCCTCTCCTGCGTGATGGCTCCGGAGCTCTATCAGTCTACTCGACCCCCGGAGGGCCTGCGGAACGGAGGCGGTCCCGACGAATGGCCGGAGCCCGCAAACGCGACGTGGGCCGTATCCGGAGACGTACGGTGGAGTCCCGTCAGGCGACGATGCCGTCGGAATCGCTCCCGTACTTCGCGATGTGCCAGTCCCGGAAACGCGCAGCGACGTCGTAGGCCTGCGTTTCGTGCGGACTGCTCTTCATCGGGTTCACCTCCTCGCCGGTGATCCATCCCGAGATGACGGTCCATGCGCTCGCTCCGAAATAGCTGGCGAGGAACCTTGTGATGCCCAGGATGGAGTACTGGGCCACGTGCACCATCTCGTGGACGTACGTGGTCAGGCTGAGGGTGTCGCGCACGAAGACGTAGTCGTCGAGCGTCATCGCCGCGGCCGCCGGCTGCGTCGCCAGGATCGCTCCGCCGCGGTAGAAGGCCGGCCAGCGCAGCAGCCCGATGAGGAGGAGCCAGCCTTCCGAGTCATCCTCTGCGAACTCCCACACCTTGCTCCACCACTCGAACGGAACGCCGATCCTCGTCGCCGTCGCCACGCTCGCGTAGAGCATCTGGTTGAACGCGGACCTCAGAGGGTCCGCCCCCATCAGGATGCGGCGGGGGAGGTCGAGAGGGTCCAGGTACAGCTCGCGCTCGGCGGCGGCCCACAGAGCGTCGACGAGGTCCCGCTGGACGATCCGGCCTCCCGTGGCCCGCCCGCCGGCTCCCCGGCCAGGCCTGGGCGGGGCGTCCCTCGTCTCCCGGGCGCCTCCCTGCTGGACCACGTGGGTCAGCTCGTGCGCGAGGAGCGAACGCCCGCGGGTGCTCGCGGGGTCGTACTCCCCCCGTCCGAACGCGATGTCGCTCCCCACCGTGAACGCCCGTGCGCCCAGCGAAAGGGCGGTGCGTGCCGCCTCCTCTCCCGTGTGCACGCGCACCCCGTCGAAGCTGCGCCCGAACCGCGGCTCCAGATCCCGCCGCACGCCCGGGGCGAGCGGCTCGCCGCCCGATAGCGCACCGGCGATCCTGCCTTCCATCTCGGGCGCGAGCTCGCCCGGTCCCGCGGCGGCCGCCGACAGACCCCGGATCGGCAGCGGCGCGTGGTCCTTCCCCGGCCCTCCGAGCGCCGCCTCGCCCGCTCCGGTCACCTCTCCCGACACGCGGTCGGCCTCCGCCTCGAAGGCATCGTTCGGCGCGGCCACCGTGAGCTTCCCCTGCAGACACGTACCGGCGATGCCACCGTGCACCCCCGAGAGCGCCAACCGCAGCGAGAGCGCGCCCGGGGGGGGCGCCGTGCTCCGACGCTCGCGCGGGGCCGCGGCGGACGGCGAGGAACGGCGCGACGACGGGGCTTCGTCCTGGCGGCTCGCTGGGAGGAAAGGCGGCATGGGATCGCAGCGGCGAGTAGCTCTGGGCGCACGGCCCCGGTGTCGGCCGCGGTCCTGAAGATCGCATCGGCGCCCGTGAGGGGGCAAGCACCGTCGTGCGTGCGCGCGGAGGCGAGCCCTCAGGCGCGTTCGGCGGAGTCCCGATGGCCGTCCGGGCTCGCCACGGCTCAGCCTTCTCGACGCTCCCAGGACGTGCCGAACGGAGGCGGTCCCGACGAATGGCTCGCGGGCTCCCTCCCGTGATGCACGACGTCTCTGAACCGTTGCGCTAGCCCGCCAGCTCCTCCCGGACGATGCGGTTCAGCTCCTTGCCGTCGAAGCGCCCCTTGGCCCGCGGCATCACCGCCTTCATCACCCCACCCACGTCCCTGGCGCCGCCGGCCACGGCCTCGCGCACCCAGCCGCGCACCTCGTCCTCGCCGAGCTGGGGGGGAAGGTAGTCAACGAGAATGACCGCCTCGGCGTCCTCCTTGCCGGCCAGGTCCTCGCGGCCGCCGCCGCGCATCTGCTCCGCGGCCTCGCGGCGCCGCTTGATGGCGGTGCCCACCACGGCCTGCACGTCCTCGTCGCCCACCTCGCGGCCCAGCTCGATCTCCTTGTTGCGGACGTCGGAGAGCAGCGTGGTCAGCACGGTGGTGCGCAGCTTGTCGCGCTCCCGGCGGGCGGCGTTCAGGTCGTCGCGGATCCGCTCCTTGAGCGACGGGTCCGGCATGGGCGGCTCCCCTGTGGGTGGGTGGTGGGCGCGGGGCGTCCGCGCGGCTGCAATGTAGCCCGCCGCGGCGCGTGCCTCAACCGCGGCGGGAAAGACGAGCGGGGCGGCGCCCACACGGCGCCGCCCCGCTCTTTCCGGAAGCCCGGTCACTCCTGGTCGTGGCGCTTCGGCTTGCCGTGCGGCTTCACGGGCAGGTCGGCGGCCTCGAGCCGGAGCTCGGTGCCGGGCTCGGTGCCCTCGCCCACGCGCGAGTCGGAGTTCATCGCCTGGGGCTGCTCGGGAACGGGCACGGCGTGCTTGCCGTAGGGGCTCTGGTTGTCGAGCTCGTCCTCGTCGTAGTTGGTGCGGTTGATGGCGTCCTCGCCCTCGCCGCGGGCGCCCTGCCGCGGCCGCGCGGCCCACCCCTCGTCCACGTACTGCTTCCGGTCCGCCCGCGCCATGGCACGCTCCAGGGAATGCTGTGAGTCGTCGTTCCGCGCCGGGTCGGTCTCCACGCCCTGGCGCCGGCGCCCCATCCCGACCTTCCGCCCCTCCCACGCCCCGCCACCGTCCACCGCCCCGCGCATGGACGGGCTCTCCTCCACGTCCAGGCGGTTCACCACCGTGTCAACGCCCGCGACCGAGCGCGCCATCGAGACGGCGAGGTCGGCCTCCTCCTCGGTCCACACCGAGCCGGAGAGCTCCACGATGCCCTGCGAGATGGCGCCCACGTCGATCCCCCGCTCCGACAGCACGCCGTCGGCCAGGAAGGCATCGAGAACCGCGTCCTCGAGCTGCGTGAGCGCCGAGCGCTCCGTGGGCTCACGCCGCAGGCGGGCGGGCTTGAGCCGGGACGCGATGCCGCGCGCCGTGGTGGCCGCCGTGCGGGCGCGGTCGCCGATGCCCCTGGCCCGGTCCCCGAGACCGCGGGCGCGGTCGCCGATCCCCCTGCCCCACTCCGCCACCTGCGGACGCGCGCGTCCGGAGAGCAGCATCCCGAGGGCGAAGCCTCCCGCGGCGCCCACGGCGAAGATCACCGCGTCCTCGGCGAAGTCGCCCCCCTGGTCCCGCTCACGGAACTCCCACATTGAAATCCCCCCTGAACGCTGGTGTGCCTGCCCTGTCCCGGGCCGCCTCGGTGACGGGGCCCGGGGTGCAATTCGCGTTCCATGCAGCGCCCCGCAACCGGCGCCGAGACGGGCGTTTCCGCGGTGTCTCCCCTCCGGGCCGGAGAACGCGCGAGGGGCGGCCCTCCCCGTGGAAGGCCGCCCCCCTGGTCGTTCGCGCCGCCCGCGGTCAGGGGGTGCCGGAGCCCTCCGTCGGGGTCGTGGAGCCCGAGGTCTCCTTCTCCTGGGCGCGCCGCCGCGCGCGCTCGCGGTCCACCCGCTCGCGGGTGGCGCGCGCCCGGTCGCGCAGGTGGTCGCCGCGCTCGCCGGCCTCCACCTGGCGGTCGATCTCGGCGCGCTGCGCGCGCTCGGTGCGCGACTCCTCCTGGCGCTCGCGGCTCCCGCCGCCCACGGGAAGCGGGATCGGGATCTTGACCCCGGCGATCACCGCCCGGCCGTCGGGGCCCACGCCCCAGCGCGGGTTGCCGTCCTTGTCCTTGATCGTCCAGTCCATCGAGCGGCGGCGGTGGGCCTCCTCCTCCGCCACGCTGTCGTTGTACGCGGCCAGCCGCGCGCCCAGCCCCCGCACGTAGCGCTCGTGCTCCGTCCCCGGCTCCACGTCCGGACCCAGCGCGCGCCGGTTCACCAGGCGCGGATCGCCCAGACGGGGGTCCAGGGGACCGGCGCGTCCTCCGCCCGCGGGGGCCGGCCCCCCGCCCGCGGGCCGGCCCGCCGGAGCCGCGGAGGGCGCCGCTCCCGGCCGTCCCCCGCCGGCGGCCGCGGGAGGGATGCGATCGGGGATGCGGCTCGGGAAGGCCGGCCCGGCGGCCTCCAGACGCGTCGCGGCGGGCGCGGAGGGTGCCGCCGCGGAGTCCGCCGCCGCCGCGCCGATCTCCGTCGATGCCGACGCGAGCTCCGGGCCCGCGGACGGCGCCACGTCCGCGCCGCCGTCCGGCACCACCGTGGGGAAGTCGTCCAGATCCAGGAAGTCGACCGCGTCCGATGCCGGGAAGTCCCCCCCCACCTGCGCCACCCGCTCGCGCTGCGGAGACATCAGCACGGCCATCACCGCCAGCGCGTGCAGGAGCAGCGACGCGGCCACCGTGCGTCGCGTGGCGCGGCCCGTCCGCTCGCGCCTGCCGGCGCCGCGCAGGGGCGTCCGCGACGGCAGCTCCGGGACGGGAGGCTGCGTGGGCGCGGAGGCCTGCGGAGGCGCCTCGGGCGCCAGCGTGGACGGGGTCATGCAGCTTACTACTCGCCCACCCCCCGGCTGTTCCCCCGGCCCCGCGCCGGCCGGAGCGCGCGGAAATCGCGGTGGGAGCGGTGCCTACCGCGGTGGACGGGCCCCGCGTCGACGCCGAGACGCTCCCCGTGCCGACGGCCCCTCCGCCTACCCCAGCTTCGCCAGGCGGGCCGCGGCCTCGCGGAGGCGGACCTCCGAGCAGGTGAGGGCGACGCGGAAGAAGCCTTCCCCGCCCTCTCCCAGCGACTTGCCGGGCAGGATGGAGACGCCCTGCTCCAGCAGCGCGCGGCGGGCGAACGCCTCGGACGTGACGCCTTCGGGCAGCGGCACCCACAGGTACATGGAGGCGCGCGGCGTGGGCACGTCGAACCCGGCGGCGCGGAAGCCCTCCACCGCGGCGTCGCGGCGGGCCTGGAAGACGGCGACGTTGCCGGGCACCCACTCCCCGTGCGAGCGCAGCGCCGCCACGGCCCCGTGCTGCAGGATGAAAGGCAGGCCCGTGTCGCTGAACGTCTTGATGCGCGTGAGCGCCGCGATCAGCTCGGGGGCGCCGGCCGCCCAGCCCACCCGCCACCCCGTCATGTTGTACGTCTTGGAGAGCGAGTGGAACTCGATGGCCACCTCGCGCGCGCCGGGGATCTCCAGGATCGAGGGGGGGCGATAGCCGTCGAACGCCACCTCGGAGTAGGCGTTGTCGTACGCCAGCACGATCCCGTTCTCGCGGCAGAACTCCACCGCGTCCTGCAGGTACTCGCGCGGGGCGGAGGCGGCCGTGGGGTTGTTGGGGTAGTTCAGGTACAGGATCCTGGCGCGGCGCACCACGTCCGCCGGGATCTCGTCCAGCGGCACCAGGAAGTCGTTCTCCGGCCGCAGCGGCACGATGTGCGGCTCCCCGCCGGCCAGCATGGTGCCGCCCAGGTACGCCTGGTACCCCGGATCGGGGACGATGGTGGCGTCGCCGCGCTCCAGGAAGGCGAACGGCAGGTGGAAGATCCCCTCCTTGGAGCCGATCAGGGGCAGCACCTCCTTCATGGGATCGAGATCGACGCCGAAGCGTCCTTTCGACCACCTGGCGATCTCCTCGCGCAGCTCCACCAGGCCGAGCTGGAAGGCGTAGCGCGAGTTCTTCGGGTCGGCGGCGGCGCGCTGCACGGCCTCCACCGCCGCGGGGGGCGGCGGCAGGTCGGCGTCGCCCGTGCCCAGGTCGATCACGTCCACGCCGCGCGCCAGCAGGTCGCGCTTGATGGCCGGCACGTCGGCCAGCGGGTACGGCGGCAGCGAGCGGAAGCGCTCGCAGAGGTTCGGGACCGGCGGTACGACGGTGGACATGGCTCTTCGGTACGGGTCAGGCCGCGGTGGGCTCGGGGCGCGGCTCCAGCAGCATCCGGTACGCCAGCAGCACGGCGCCGATGGAGATCGCCACGTCGGCGACGTTGAAGACGAAGGGGAAGTAGCGCACCAGGATGAAGTCGGTGACCCAGCCGTTCACCAGCCGGTCGCCCAGGTTTCCCACGGCGCCGGCGATGACCAGCGCGGCCGCCCACTGCACCACGGCGTCGTGGGTGCCGCGGATCATCCGCACGCAGATGCCGATGCCGAGCAGCGCGCCCAGCGCCAGCAGCGGCGTGCGCCACCAGGTGTCGGTGTCGGCCAGCACGGAGAACGCCACGCCGGTGTTGCGGCGGTGCGTGAGCCACACCCACCCGGCGATCACGGGGCGGAAGCGGGCGTACAGGATCTCGTTCTGCACCCAGAGCTTGGTCAGCCAGTCGGCGGCGACCAGCAGGACGATGGCGATGGAGAGCCAGCGGTTCCGCGACACCACGTACTTCATGCGGCCACCACCGGGTTGCGCAGCGTTCCCACGCCCGGGATCTCCACCTCCACCACGTCGCCGGCGGCCAGCGGGCCCACCCCCGCGGGCGTGCCGGTGGCGATCACGTCGCCGGGCTCCAGCGTCATGAACGACGTCACGTACGCCACCAGCGCCGGCACGTCGAACGCCATCTGCCCGATCTGCCCCCGCTGCCGCTCCTGGCCGTTCACGCGGCAGACCACCTCCAGCGCGTCGCGGTCCACGTCGCCGAGCGGCACCACGGCGCCCATGGGGCAGAAGGTGTCGAACCCCTTGGCGCGCGCCCACTGGCCATCGGTCTTCTGGAGGTCGCGGGCGGTCACGTCGTTGAGCGGCGCCACGCCGCCGAGCACGCTCCACGCCTCCTCGCGCGGCACGTGCCGGGCCGTCCGTCCCACCACGAAGGCGATCTCGCCCTCGTGCTCCACGCGCGACGACTCCGGGGGCAGCACCACGGCCCCGCCGTCCGCCAGCAGCGACGAGGGAGGCTTGAGGAAGATCAGCGGCCGCTCCGGGACCTCGTTCCCCAGCTCGCGGGCGTGCTCCACGTAGTTGCGTCCCACGCAGACGATCTTGGACGGGCGGGGCAGCTTCTCGGTCATCGATCGCTCGAACGGGTCAGGCCAGCAGCACGGCGATGGCCACGGCGAGCAGGCCCACCGCTCCCAGCGCCACCACCTCGATCAGGACCAGGGCGCCGGTGCGCCAGGTCACGCCCTGCGCCCCGTAGACGCGCCGCAGGGCGAGCCACGTCCACACCGGGCCGGGAAGGAACGTCAGCGCGCTCCACACCGTCAGCGCCAGGGGGTGCTTCGGCCCGCCGGCCAGCACGATCCCGGCCACCTGCAGCATCCCCAGCAGGTTGCGCAGCGCCAGGTAGTGAAGGGTGAAGACCAGGTGCTCGCCGTAGCGTCTCCGCCGGCGCCCGCGGAAGAGCGCGGCCACGCCCAGCGCCAGCGCGGGCGCGGCCAGCACGTTGGTCGTCGCCTCGGTCGAGCGGCGGAGGGTGCGGTCCAGCCCCGCCGCCAGCGCGTCGGGCTGCATCCCCTTGGCCGCCGCCACCCGGCCGAACCCGGGGATCTTCCGCACGTCCGGGCGGGAGCCGGCCGCGTCGTACGCCGCCCACGCCAGCACGTAGTAGGCGACGGAGGTGAGCAGGAACAGCTTCACCGGCCCGAACCACCGGCGCCGCCGCCCCGCCACGAAGTCCACGGTGAGCAGCCCGGGCCGGGCGACCAGCGCCCCCAGCGTCCGCGGCAGCTTGCCGTTCAGGTCCGTGGCCTCGCGCGCGGCGTCGCCCACCACGCGGCGGAAGTCCAGGTCGTCCGCCCCCACGCGCTCCTGCCCGCACTCCGCGCAGAACTGGCCGCGCAGCACGGCGCCGCACTCCACGCACTCCCCCGGCGCGGCGGCGGCCTCCGCCCCCGGGGAGGCGGACGCGCCCGCGACCGACGGAGCCGGCACGGCGTCCGCCGGCACCACCACGGCGTCCCCGCTCACCCGGCCATCCGGGCGCCGCTGCGCGCGCCGTAGAAGCGGAGCATGGCCTCCTTCACCTCGCGCCACGGGGCGGCCTTCACCGGCACCGGCGGGAGCGAGTCGATGAAGTAGCGCCCGTAGCTCTTCCGCGTCACCCGCCCGTCCAGGACCAGGACCACGCCGTGGTCGGCCTGCGAGCGGATCAGCCGCCCGAAGCCCTGCTTCAGGCGGAGCGCCGCGCTGGGGAGCATGTAGGAGAGGAACGAGTTCCCGCCCGCCTGCTCGATGGCCTCGATGCGCGCCGCCGTCACCGGCTCGGTGGGCACCTTGAAGGGCAGCTTGGGGATCACCAGCCCGCGCAGGGCGTCGCCCGGCACGTCGACCCCCTCCCAGAACGACGTCGTCCCCAGAAGGATGCCGCGGCCGGACGCCGCGAAGCGCTGCACGAGCTGCCCGCGCGGCCCCTCGCCGTGCACGAAGAGCGGCCACTCCAGGTCCGCCTTCCGCCGGCGCAGCTCCGCCGCCACGTGCCGCAGCGCGCGGTACGAGGTGAAGAGGACGAAGAGCCCGCCGTCGGAGATGCGGGCGTGCTCCAGCACCGCGCGCACCGTGGCCTCGTCGTGGCGCGGGTCCGAGTCGCCCGCGGGGAGCGGCAGGTCGGTGGGGATGGCGAGCAGCGACTGCACGCCGTAGTCGAACGGCGAGGGGTGGACCGCCTCGGCGATGCGGCGGCCCCCGTCCAGCGGCAGCGAGAGACCCAGGCGCTGCCGCACGAAGCGGAAGTTGCCCTGCGTGGCCAGCGTGGCGGAGGTGAGGATCACCGTGGGCACCTTCTCGAACACCGCGTCGCGCAGCACGGCGGACAGGTCGAGCGGGGCGGCGTTCAGCACGAGGTTGCCCTCGCGCCCCTCGCGCTGCGCCTGGCGCTCCATCCAGCGCACCATCTTCACCTGGTCCTCGCCGGGGCGCAGCGCGGTGCGCAGGCCCGTCGTGGCCGCGTCCACCCGGTTGGCGGCGCCGCGCAGCTCCATGAGCTGCGGCTCCAGCACCTGCTTCAGGTCCTCGTCCGTCGACACGCGCTCGCGCAGGATCTCCATCCCCTCCAGCAGCCGGCCCAGGTGCTCCAGCAGGCCGGCCAGCGCGTCGTCCAGCCCCAGGACCCACACCGGGTGCTGGTGGAAGTCGTCCTGCAGCCGCAGCACCTGCTCGCCGCCGCCGAACACGTCCTCCAGGAACGAGAAGACCGAGCCCGCCCGCTCCCGCGCCCCGTCCAGCGCCGGCGCCAGGCGCTGCTCGATCAGGTCCAGCGCCGACTGCGCCAGCAGGTCGCGCCGCGCGGCGACCAGCGCGGTGGAGAACGCCGGGAGCAGCCCCTTCCCGCGGTGCTCCAGGCGGCGCAGCACGCGGAAGAGCCCCTTGCGGGAGACCGTCGCCCCGAGGTGGGAGGTCGCGGCCTCCTCCAGGTTGTGGGCCTCGTCCAGGATCAGCCGCCTGTACTGGGGGAGCACCGCGGGGGAGTTGTAGTTCCCCTGCGCGCGCCGCACGGCCAGGTCCGAGAAGAGCAGGTGGTGGTTGGCGACCACCACGTCCGCGTGCGAGGCGTCGCGCCGGGCGCGCTGGTAGAAGCAGTCCTCGAAGTGCGGGCACTTGGCGCGCAGGCACACGTCCGACTCCGACGCCACCTCGTCCCACACCTCGCCCGAGGGGCGGAAGGAGAGGTCGGAGAGCGAGCCGTCCTTCGTGGCGTGGATCCACTCCACGATCGTCGCCAGCTCGGCCTGCTTCTCCGCGTCCAGCAGCGACCCCGCGCTCTCCATGGCCAGCAGGGCGCGGCGGATGGAGACGTAGTTGCGGCGCCCCTTCACCAGCGCGAAGCGGAACGGCTCGCCCAGGGCCCGCCGCAGGAGCGGCAGGTCCTTCTCCACGAGCTGCTCCTGCAGGTTGATGGTGTTGGTGGAGACGACGGTGCGCTCGCGGTTCGCCAGCGCCCAGCGGATGGCGGGAAGCAGGTATGCCACCGACTTGCCCGTCCCCGTCCCCGCCTCGGCGATGGCCACGCCGCCCTCGTTGTACAGCTCGCCCACCAGCCGCGCCATCGCCCGCTGCTGCGGACGGTCCTCGTACCGGGGGTGGCGGAGCGAGAGGGGACCGCCCGGGCCCAGGTCGGCCTCGATGGCGTCTAGGTCGAGGGGCTCGTTGCGCTCCTCCTCGGGCGGCTCCACCACCACGTACATCTCGGTGGCGTCGTTGTCCACGATCGCGAAGCCCAGCCCCTGCTCCCAGAGCCGCGCCGCCACCTCGAAGTCGGCCTCGGACGGCGTCAGCACGCCGGAGGGGTGGTTGTGGATCAGCAGCCCGCCGCCCTCCGGCGCCTTCACCAGGGCCAGCACGGCGTCCACCGTGCCGCGGGCCACCACGCGGGGGTCGTGGACGCGGCCGTCCTCGTCCACCTTCGCCACGAAGCAGACCTCGTTGCCGTGCGCGCGCGCGATCTCGCGCCGCAGCAGCTCGGCCGCGGCGGGGGTCAGGCGCAGGTCTGCGACGGCGTCGAGGGACATCGGGCGGGGTACGGGGAAGAACGAGCGGGGGCCGCCGGGGCGTGACCGCCGCGGCGGCCCGGGTCGGGCCTGCGCCTCTGCTACACCGCCTAGCCGATTTCGGTTGCCGGGTCCGCCTCGGCCAGCGCGTCGCGCAGCGCCGCCTCGTCGTCCCCCGCCACGGCGTCGATCACCAGGAAGCCCACCCGCACCGGCTCGTCCGGATCCTCGGGGCACTGGAAGCGGGCGGCGTAGATCCCCATCTCGGTGGGCGACGGGTGCCCGTACTGGATCTCCACCAGCCAGCTCCGGCCGCGCTCGTCCTGGAAGATCGCTCGGTCCTTCAAGACTATCGATTCCGGCGCTGGATACGACGCTTGGCGCGTGCCCCGTAGTCACGGCCGGTCTGCGTACTGGTGAGATAATAGTCCTCTACCAGCTCCACGAAGAGGTTAAGATCCTCGCTGTTCTCGATCTTGATCTTTCCATCTTCCATCTTGAGATCAAATCCGTAGCGTTCGCACACCCCGAGCATCTCCTCTATCCGCTCGGGTGTAAGTACCGCCAAATCACGCTCGACGTTAGCCAAGCGCTTCAAGAGCCGAGAACTCTTTCGGATCTCCGCCTCAGCGAGGTTTAGTCCCACCACAAGTTCACTCGCACCCGCTTGTTGGATGATCTCAATCGCAGCAGTCTCGAACTCCTGCTCCAGCCCTGCGGCTTGCTCAAATTGCTTTTTGTTAAGGACATAGAACCGCTCATCAGCAAAAAACGCAGCCGCTTGATCCTCGAATGAGACCGTAGGGTAACTGAGGATCTCTAGTCTGCGTTCGTTAGTGTTGAACTGCGCAACAATTCGGCGCAGCTTACGGCCTGGGATCTGGCGCTCATCCATCGCCACCCGGCCACGTCGGATGCGGTTTATTGAGTAGATGGGAAAATCGGCCGATGGAAAGGAGAAGAAATACGCCCAGATGTCGCCAGCGATAGCCTCAAAATCAAGGACTTCAGGGATATCAACGCCTCGTACCATCTGATCGCGGAGAGTAGACAAAAATGCAAAATCGCGCTCCTGAACTTCCAAGAGGGCGATACGCGGAGTGTCATCGTCGATTACGCGATATGCCTCCACCGGCACCCCCTCAAGCCGCTGGAGCTGCTCAAGGAGGCGAGCACGGATATAGGCCTGGATCTCCTCGTTGATCGCAACCCTATGCAATGTGAAAGCATACTTGTAAACATCGCGCCGAGAGGGTGGCACTCCGGCACGAACACCGCGCGTTACAATGAAAAGGCGAACCTCGCCGGGAAGGCAATCGTGAATCCGCCTAAAGAGGTCCTGCTGGCTAAGAGGAGGGGATTGGGGCATGATGCGCGAAGAAGAGTTTGTTCCCGAGGCGCTGGAAGAGCATCCGGTCGCCGTCCTCAAGGAAACGCTCGGAGGTCAGAATCATCGCCGTCTTCGACTTGCTCGGCAAGGGGCTACCCAGTGGGCTGTCGATAAACTCGACTTCGTACAGTGAATACCAAAGGTTTAGCACAGGATTGATCAGAATCAGTGTGGAATTCGAGTAGATAAAGAAAATGACTACTAACAACACCGCTAACGCCAGGACTGAAAACAGGCTCGCATAGTCCTCGAACATGAACGGGATGATGTATGTGCCAATATAGCTGATCGACTCACTATTTCGATTACGGACGTCAGTTACCTCGACCGGGATACCACTCGAGTTCACGCTCCTTCGTAGATTACGAAGCGTGAGCAACAAAAAGGACAGGCCTACAATGGAAAATATGGCAAGTACGCTTGAAACACCGAAGGCCCGTGCAAAGACCCGCAGGGACTCCAGCGATAGTCCGCCCCAATGCAGCGACGCGGAACCATCCGTCAATTGCCGAAGGCAAACAAGGAGGAAGAGCGGGGTGTACGACGTTGTGAATAACGCGAACAGCACCTTTCGAGGGAGGTAGTTGCGGCGGAACTGCCGAGGGGTAGCCACTTAATCGAACCTTGAAAAGTGGTGGAAATTACAGGCCCCTCCAATATAGCCGAACAAAAGCCGAAAATCTATCCCGAGCACAGAAGTTAACCTTGGTGTGAGATTCAACGAGCCACCCGGTTCCGCCCCGCCCGCTTGGCCTCGTACATCCGCGCGTCCGCCGCGGCCACCATACGCTCGCCGGAGCCCAGGGACACGTCGCCGCAGACGCCCATGCTCAGCGTGACCGCCAGCCCCGGCGCGACGGCGGACCAGTCGTGCCCCTCCACCTCCGCCCGCAGCTTCTCGCAGAGCAGCGCGGCGCGGTCGGGCGGGGTCTCCACCAGCAGCAGGACCAGCTCCTCGCCGCCGTAGCGCGCGACCACGTCGATGGTGCGCACGTGCTCGCGGAGCAGGCGGCCGACCACGCGCAGCACCTCGTCGCCCGTGGCGTGGGAGAAGCGGTCGTTGACCTGCTTGAAGCGATCGAGATCCGCGAGGACGACGGTGAGGTCGCGGCCGAAGCGGCGGGCGCGCTCGTACTCCAGCGGCAGCACCTCGTCCAGCCGGCGGCGGGTGAGCAGCCCGGTCAGCGCGTCCTCGCGCGCCACCCGCTCCAGCTCCTCGGCCTGGCCGCGCAGGCGCTCCACCAGGCGCGCCTTCTCCTCGTCGGCGTCGCTCAGGCGGGCGTAGGCGACGGTCAGGTCGTCGTGCGAGCGGCGCAGGATGGCGGCCTCGCGGTGCGTGCGCTCCACCTCGGCCTGCAGCATCAGCGAGCGGATGCGCTCGTCCGACTCGGCGTTGAAGACCTCGCGCTCCACCCGGTGGTACTCGCGGTGGTGCTCCAGCGCGCGCGCCGCATCGCCGGCGGCCTGCCACGCGTCGGCCAGCGTGCGGTGCGCCTCGTAGACGATGCGCCGCGACTCCGTCTCCAGCCCGATGCGCAGCGCCTCCTCCAGGTGCGCGGCGGCCTCCGCCGGCTCGCCCGCGCCCACCTGCGCGGCGCCCAGGGAGACCAGGGTGTCGGCCTCCACGTACCGCATCCCCGTCTCCCGCGCCACCTCCAGCGCGGCGCGGTGGAAGTCCACCCCGCGGCTCGTCTCCCCGCGCGCGGCGTAGATGCGCCCGATGTCCTGCAGCGCCCCCGCCTCGCCGCGGCGGTCGCCCACGTCGCGGGTGACGCGGATGGCCTCGAACAGGTGCTCCAGCGCGCGCTCCGGCTCCCCCAGCGCCTCGTGGCAGTTCCCCAGGTTGAGGAGGGAGACGCCCTCGCTCTGCCGCTCGCCCACGGCACGCTTGAGGGCGAGCGAGCGCTCGTGGTGGTCCAGCGCCCCGGCATAGTCGCCCAGGCGCCCGTGGATGTTGCCGATGTTGTTCAGGGCGTAGGCCACGCCCACCCGGTCGCCCAGCTCCTCCTTGAGCGCGAGCGACGCCTGGTAGTGCTCCAGCGCCCGCGCGTAGCGGCCCAGGTGGTACCAGACGTTGCCCAGGGAGTTGAGGGAGTCGGCCTCCCCCTGCCGGTCGCCCTCCGCCCGCTGGCTCTCCAGCGCCCGCAGGTGGGCGGAGAGGGCAGCCGGGTGGTCGCCCCGCCTCCAGGAGACGTTGCCGATGCCGTGCAGCGCCGAGGCGACGCCCACCTCGTCGCCCTCCTCGGCGAAGAGGCGGCGCGCCTCCTCCAGGTCGGCCAGGGCGGCGTCGTGCTCGGCCAGGGTGTAGCGGCAGGTGCCCGCGTTGCGCAGGGCGGCGGCCAGGCCGGGGCGATAGCCGATCCCCCGCGCCAGCGCGGCGGCGCGCAGGGCCAGCTCCAGCCCCCGCCGCGCGTCGCCGCTCCGCAGCTCCCAGGCGAGGCGGTTCAGCGCGTCCACGCGCACCGGCGTGGCCACCTGCGCCGCGTGCGCGCCGCGCTCCGCCCCCGCGGGGATCCCCCCGTCCAGCATGTCGCCCCCCGCTCGGTTCGCCGGACGCGCCGGAAGGCGGGCCCACCGGCACGAAGATCCGGCGGATCCCCCCGCGGCGCAAGGATTTCGTGCCCGCGGAGGCGGCGGGAAGCGCGCGGGGGCGCGCACCCCCCCGGTGCGCGCCCCCGCGTCGTCGCTCCGTGCCGGGCCGGCGGAGCGCTAAGGCTACCGCGCGGGCCGGACCACTATCAGCCCCTCGTGAAGCGGTGCGGCCGTTCGGCGGAAGCCCGGGGGCTCACGCCGCCACCGCCCCGGCCAGGGCGTCCAGCCGCTCGCGGACCTCCCCCGCGTCGGCGGCGCCTGGGACGAGGCGCAGGTACGCCCGCAGGTCCTCCGCCTCCGCGTCCCCCCAGCCCAGGTCGCGGTGGGCGACGGCGCGGTTGCGGTACAGCCCCGGCTCGTCGGGGGAAAGCGCGACCGCGCGGTCCAAGTCGTCCACCGAGCCCGCCAGGTCGCCGGCCATGTACCGCAGCACGGCGCGGTTGGCGAACACGAGCGGGTGCGCGGGGTCGATCTCGATCGCGGCCTCGTAGTCGGCGGCGGCGCCGGGCAGGTCTCCCAGGGCGGCCCGCATCTGCGCGCGCGACACGCGGGCGATGTGGATGGAGGGATTCAGGTCCAGCGCCACCGAGTACGCGCGCACGGCTTCCGCCGGCTGTCCCATGTCCCGGTAGCACTGGCCTAGGTTCACCCACACCTCGGGATAGGGCGACGAGCACTCGACGGCGCGCCGATAGTCGCGGATCGCCTCGGCGTGACGGCCCACCTTCAGGAAGATGTTTCCGCGCTCGTTATGGTACTCGGAGTAGTTGGGGTCCATCTCCATGACCTGCGAGAACGCCTCGATGGCCTTCTCCATCGCACCGATCGCGGCGTAGACCTGGCCCGCGTTGTACAGCAGCACGGAGCGGTGCAGGCGGTGGCTCTCGGGCGCCAGGTTCCCATCCAGCGTAGCGGATCCGCCGCTGGTGAGGTCGAGCGCCTGCTGCGCCAGCCCCTGCCGGTGCCGGATGAACGCCAGCCCGTTGTTCAGGAAGACGCGCAGGAAGTGGCGCTCCTCGCCGTCGGCGTCGCGCGCCTCGTCCAGCACCGCCAGCCCCTCGCTCAGATAGCGCTCGCCGGCGGCGACGTCCCGGTCGGGGTGGTGGCGGGCGTGGATCATCGCCAGCAGGTACAGGGCGTGCGCCCGCTCCTCGGGGTCCTGGTCTGCGCGCTGCACCTCGTGGAGCAGGAGGTCGCGGGCTTCGTCGACACGCCCGACCGGGACCAGGGTGTTGCACACGTTGTGGACCAGCGACGACCGCGGGTAGAAGTGATCGCCCGGACGAAAGTCCCGCAGGCTGGCCACCAGGGGTTCCGCGTAGCGGAGCGCATCCTCGTAGAAGCCGTGGTGGTTGTAGATCCCCACCGCCACTCCCTGCCACCCCAGTGCGCGCCCCGGGTGCTCGCTCAGGCTCCAGAGGCGGACCAGCTCGTGGAGGCTCGCCTCCACCTCCAGCATGTCCTGCCCCACGGCCGCTTCCAGGCGGGCGGCGCGCTCCGTCATCTCCGCGGGCGTCGGGGGCTCGACGGCGTCGCCCGGGAGCTCGGCGATGGTGCGCTGTACTGGGGTCCCGGGGGCGAAGGAGGCCGCGGTGTCGCCCCCGGGCTCGACTGCGCAGAGAAGGGTGATCCGCAGCGAGGTGCCCCTGCGTCGCATGAGCTCGCGGAAGAAGCGGGTGACCAGCGCGCCCGCGGCGTCGTAGCCGTCGCACGCGATCACCCAGCGGTCCCCACCCCCCGTGCGGGCGTGCCACGCGTCCAGCAGGTCCACCAGGCCGTGCAGGAAGCGGTAGGCGCGGTCCAGCGCGTAGTTCCGGACCGCCTCTTCGACGGGAGAGGAATCCGTCAGCGTCGAGTGGCGCAGGACGAGCTCCTTCCGGAGCCGCGGGAGCACGGCGGCCAGGTCGCGGTCGTGGCGGACGACCAGATCCGGCGCCTCCTCCTGCAGCCGGGGGAGGAGCTCGGCCATCCAGTCGGCCAGCCCCGCCCAGATCCCGCCCCGGACCACGTCACACGAGAGCGACCAGGCGGTGGCGCCCCCGTCCCGCGCCTCGGCGACCCAGCGGTCGAGCAGCGCCCGGCGGGCGCGCCCGGCGCTCCCTTCGAGAACGAAGACGTGGCCTGCGGTGTCGGCGGACGCGGGGCGGAGTCGATCGGTGGTCTGCATCGGTAGGCCATTCGTGCGGCGGAGGGGGAAGCCGGCGTGGGCCGGCGGGAGGAGGTCGCGGGACGCGGCGTGCGCCGCGCCCCGCAGAGCCGGCTACCCGATGAGCGTGGGCTCGGTGGGCCAGATCGGGGGCCACGTCGGCGGCTCGCACCCACCGCCGTACAGGGCGGCTGCGGTCGCCAGGGTGGAGAGGCTGTACACTGTGAATGGACTCATCGTGCTGCTCCTTTTACGACGTTATGAAGGAACTGCTGGAGCACCATGGTAGGGGTGCCGCGCACCTCGCGTCAAGGGTCTTGGAGAACGTTTAGGTCTGTAAGGGGCGGTAGTACCCAGACGAGTCGAGCCGCCGTCCCGAAGTGGACGGCGGCTCGACTGATCCCGGATCGGAGGCCCTACGGCTGCCGCGTCTGCCGCAGGATCCCGCCGCCCATCGCCGTCTCCACCCGCAGCACCTCGCGCGTGGAGCGGTCGATCCAGGCGGTGACCTTCGTCGCGCCGCGCTCCATCTCCACCTTCCACGCCTCCGCCGTCGTCCCCTCCGGCCGCTCCACGCCCACCACCCGCGCCGAGTACCACCGCTCCCCCGGCTGGTCCACGTCGAAGACGGCGTAGCGCACGGCGAGCCCCTCCGCCAGCGGCAGGGCGCGCAGGACCAGGTCCCAGCTCCCGGGGTTGAACGCGGGCCGGGGAGAGGCCGTGTCCACCGCCGTCGGCGCGCCGCCGGTGGGGGTGATGCTCCCCCGCACCCGCCGCCCGTCGAAGTCCAGCGCCACCGCGCGGCGCGGCTGGTGCGCGCGCTCGGAGATGGGAGCCAGGGTGCGGGCGTCGCTCGTGGTGCTGTCCACCAGCGATCCCATCATGGCCTGCAGCGACAACACGCGCCGCAGCACGGGGCGCCCACCCTCCTGCGCCAGGGTGATCTCGTCGGTCAGGGTGCCCACGGGCATCTTCTGGTCGCCACGGATCATCTCCCAGGCGAACACGGCGCGGCCGGGGCGAACGCGGGTGCCGTCGATGCGGGCGTCGCCCACCACCACCGAGGAGTCGGCCGGCGTCTGCGCCGCCGCGGGGGCGGCCGCGAGGAGCGCCGCCAGCGCGGCCACCCGGCGAGCCGCCCTCACGCGACCGCCTCCGCCACGGGGGCCAGCTCCGCCAGGCGGGCGCGGACCTCGCGCGCGTCCGGCGCGTCGGGGGCCGCGCGCAGGTACGCCGCCAGGTCCGCCGCCTCCTCGCGCCGGTTCCCCAGCTCCTTGTGGGCGACGGAGCGGTTGCGCAGCAGCACCGGCGCGTCCGGCGCCAGCGCCAGCCCGCGGTCCAGGTCCTGGAGCGCGCCGGGCAGGTCGCCGGAGACGTAGCGCTGCACCGCGCGGTTCCCGTAGACGAACGGGTGCTTGGGGTCCACCTCGATCGCCGCGTCGTAGTCGGCGATGGCGCCGGCGGCATCGCCCAGCGCCTCCTTCATCTGCGCCCGCGACGCCCAGGCGATGTGGCGCGACGGGTCCAGGTCCAGCGCGACCGAGTAGCAGCGGATGGCGTCCTGGGGGCGGCCCATCTGCCGGTAGCACTGGCCCAGGTTCACCCACACCTCGGGGTACGGCGGGGAGCACTCGATGGCGTCCAGGTAGTCCTTCTCGGCCTCGGCCAGGCGGCCGGTGTCGAACAGCACCGTCCCGCGCTCGTTGTAGTACTCCGAGTACCCGGGGTCCATCTCCATGGCCGCCGTGAAGGAGTCCAGGGCGAGCTGGTGCGCCCCGGTGGCGGCGTAGACCTGGCCGGAGTTGTAGAGCAGCACCGAGCGGTGCAGGCGGTGGCTCTCGGGGGAGAGGTTCTCGTCGAGCGTGCTGGAGCCCTCGTGCGTCAGCTCGATCGCCTCCTGCGGGCGGCCCTGGCGGTGGCGGATGAAGGCCAGCCCGTTGTTCAGGAACACGCGCAGGAAGTAGCGCGGGTCGCCGTCCACCGCGCTGGCCCGGTCCAGCTCGGCCAGCCCTTCGGCCAGGAAGCGCTCGCCCTTCGCCAGGTCCTTGGACGGGTGGTGGCGGGCCCAGATCATGGCCAGCTTGTAGTAGCCGCGGGCGCGCTCCTCCGGGTCGTCCACCTTCGCCATCACCTCGTTCTCCACCAGCCGCAGGGCGCGCTCGATCTGGCCCACGGGGATGTAGGAGTTGCAGAGGTTCCCCACCAGGTTCTGCCGCCCGTAGAAGTGCTCATCGCGCCGGTAGTCGGCCAGCGAGCCCTCCACCACGTCGGCGTGGCGCACCGCGTCCTCGTAGTACCCCAGGTGGTTGTAGAGCCCCACCCCGGCACCGTGCCAGGCGATGGCGCGCCGCGGGGTCTCGCTGCGCTCGTACATGCGGATCAGCTCGTGGAGGTGGATCTCGGCCTCCACCATGTCGCTGCCGACCTTCACCTCCAGCTCGTGCGCGCGCCGCGTCATCTCCGCGGGCGACCACTCCTCGGGCGCGTCGGGGGCCAGCTCCATCGACGCCCGCCGCACGGTCACGCCGCGCGGGAACGACGACGCCGTCTCGTCGCCGCGGCCGGGCTCCACGGCCACGATCAGGGTGATGCCCAGCGCGGTGCCGCGGCGGCGCATCAGCTCGCGGAAGAAGTAGGCGGTCAGGGCGCCCGACGAGTCGAAGTCGTCCGCCGCCACCGCCCAGCGCCCCCCGCCGGAGCGCGGGTGCCACGACGCCAGCAGGTCGATCAGCCCGTGCGGCAGCCGGTACGCGCGGTCCAGCGCGAAGTTGCGCACCGCCTCGTCGGCCTCCGCCGTCTCCGTGAGCGTGAGGTGCCGGACCTTCACCTCGCGCTTCAGGCGGGGGAGCGCGGCGGTGAGCTCGCGGTCGTGCTTCGTCACCAGCTCGGGGGCCTCGGCCCGCACGCGCGGGAGAAGGTCCTCGATCCAGTCGTTCAGCCCGCCCCATATCCCCCCGGCCGTCACGTCGCACGACACCGCCCACGAGGTGGCGCCCCCGCTCCGCGCTCCGTCGGCCCACGCCTGCAGCGCGGCCCTGCGGGCGGCGCCGCGGCGCGCCTCCAGGACCAGGACGGTGCCGGCCGTCTCCGGCGTGTACGCGGGAAGTCCGTTCTGCATGCTCGTGTCTCCAGGGGAACGTCGAGGAGGGCTTCGGCGGGAGCACCGGCCGTGGAGGCCGACCGCCGGGGCTACAACGCGGGAGGGGGCGCCGGAGCGCCCCCTCCGTCGCGCGGCGCGGCCCGAAGGC
>JASLAX010000022.1 GCA_030146875.1 Longimicrobiaceae bacterium | reverse complement strand
GCGCGTGCCCCCCCGCCAGCAGCGCCACCATCATCTGCCGAAGCAGGTCTTCCTGGCCCAGCACCACCGTGCCCAGTTCGTCCAGCACCCGCTGGGCCCGCTCGGCCGCCACCCCGTTCGTCGTCAGCTCGCTCACCGTTTTACCTCGTCCAGTAGATCGTCGACGCGACGGGCCACCGACACCAGCTCGGCGTCGGTCCCGCGCTTCCATTCCGTGTGCAGTGCCGCCGCGGCCTCGCGCCCCACGGGGCTGGCGGCGGCCATGCGCCCCAGCCCCGTGGGCCGCGAGGCCGCGGCGGCGCTGCAAAGGGAATGGAAGCGCGGGACCGACGCCGAGCTGGTGTCGGTGGCCCGTCGCGTCGACGATCTTCTGGACGAGGTAAAACGGTGAGCGAGCTGACGACCAACGGGGTGGCGGCCGAGCGGGCCCAGCGGGTGCTGGACGAGCTGGGCACGGTGGTGCTGGGACAGGAAGACCTGCTGCGGCAGATGATGGTGGCGCTGCTGGCGGGGGGCCACGCGCTGCTGGAGGGCGTGCCCGGCACCGCCAAGACGCTTTCCATCCGCTCGCTGGCCATGGCGCTGGAGCTTCGCTTCGGCCGGGTGCAGTTCACCCCCGACCTGATGCCGACGGACCTGATCGGCGTGAACGTGCTGGACCAGATGAAGCGCGAGTTCACCTTCCACTCCGGGCCGGTGTTCACCGACCTGCTGCTGGCCGACGAGATCAACCGCGCCCCCGCCAAGACGCAGGCGGCGCTGCTGGAGGCCATGGCCGAGCGCCAGGTGACGGTGGACGGCCGCACGCGCCCCCTCCCGGCGCCCTTCACCGTCTTCGCCTCCCAGAACCCGGTGGAGTACGAGGGCACCTACCCCCTCCCCGAGGCCCAGCTCGACCGCTTCCTGCTCAAGATCGTCGTGGGATACCCGCCCGCCGAGGCGGAGCGCGCCATCCTGGACCGCTACGCCGAGGGCTTCAGCGCCGAGCGCACCGACTCGTACGGGATCGCCCCCGTGTTCGGCGCGGCGGAGCTGGCCACCCTGCGTGCCGCCGTCTCCGCCGTGCACGTGGAGCCCTCGGTGCGCGACTACGTGACGCGGATCGTCCGCGCCACCCGCGAGGAGCCCAGCTTCACCCTGGGCGCGTCGCCGCGCGCCGGCGTGGCGCTCTTCCTGGCGTCGCGCGCCGAGGCCTTCCTCTCCGAGCGCGACTTCGTCACCCCCGACGACGTGAAGTCCCTGGCCTCCCCCGTCCTGCGCCACCGGGTGATGCTGACCCCCGAGGCCGAGGTCGAGGGCCAGGCGGTCGACGACCGCATCGCCGCCCTGCTGCAGACGGTGGAGGCGCCGCGGTAGAGGCCGCGATGGTCTCGGCTGCGGAGCTGCCCGGCCGCGTCCGCCTTCCGGGGGCGTGAAGCCCCCGGAAGGCTACCACGATCGTCCGCGGGACGGATCGGAAGGCGCCTGCTCGTGGAGCCGGTACCGGTCCCTCTCCGCACGCGGGAGAGGATGGCGGCTCTCAGGCCACCGGGTGAGGGCGTCCGCGGCCGACGTCGTGCGGGACCTCCGCCTGGCCGATGGGGCGCCTCGTCGTCCGCCGCCTGGTCCACCATCCTCCAACCGACCGCCGCCGTCCGTTGAACTGGCTCCCCACCCGCACCTTCCTGGTCCTCTTCGCCGCCGCGTCGCTCGTGTTCCTGGCGAGCACGGCGGTGGCGCTGCTCGTGGACGCCGTGCTGCTGCTGCTGTGGGCGCTGGACGCCGGCGCGGTGCCGCGGGGCGACGGGCTGCGGGCCACGCGGCGCTCGCCGGAGCGCCTCTCGCTCGGCGGGCGGTCGCAGGTGGAGCTGCGGGTGGAGAACCGGGGCGACCGGCGCCTGCGGGTGCTGCTGACGGACGACCTGCCCGAGATCCTGCGGCGCGAGGGCGAGGAGGTGCGGGTGCTGGACGTGCCCGCGCGCGGCGAGGTGAAGGTGAGCTACGGCGTGCTGGCGGAGCGGCGGGGCGACGCGGCGATGGGGGACCTGCACCTGCGGGTGCGCGGCCCGCTGGGGCTGGCGTGGGTGCAGCGGCGGGTGCGGCGGGCGGACCCCGTGCGGGTGCAACCCGGCGTGCTGGAGGTGCGGCGCTGGCGGCTGCTGGGGCTGCGGAACCGTCTGCACCAGGCGGGCTTCCGCAACGTCCGCCAGCGCGGCGAGGGTGGCTCGTTCGAGTCCCTGCGCGAGTACGCCCGCGGCGACGACCCGCGCAACATCGACTGGAAGGCGTCCGCCCGGCGCGCCGCGCTCACGGTTCGGCGGTACGAGGCCGAGCGGCGCCAGAACGTGCTGATCGCCATCGACGCGGGCCGCATGATGAGCCAGCAGGTGGGCGAGCGCGAGCGGATCGACTATGCGCTCTCCGGCGCCCTGCTCCTCTCCGACGTGGCGGCGATGCACGGCGACCAGGTGGGGCTCCTGGTCTTCTCGGACCGGGTGGAGCAGTACCTGCCGCCCTCCCGCGCCTCGCTGGCGCGCATCGCGGACGCCCTGGGCGAGGTGCACGCGCGGGTGGTGGAGCCCAACTATCCCACCGCCTTCACCTACCTGGCGCGCCAGCTCCGCCGCCGGTCGCTGCTGGTGATCTTCACCGACGTCATCGACGCGCAGGCCTCCTCCGCGCTGGTCGCGCACCTGGGGCGCGCCGCCGCGCGCCACCTGCCGCTGGTGGTGGCGCTGCGCAACCCGGACCTGGAGGCCGCCGCCGCCGCGCCGGTGAGCGACGAGGCCGGCGCGTACCGCCGCGCCGCCGCGGAGGAGCTCCTGCACGCCCGCGCGGGCGCGCTCGCGGCCATGCAGCGCTCGGGCGTGCTGGTGGCCGACGCGCGCCCGCAGGACTCGGTCAACGAGGTGGTGAACCGCTACCTGGAGGTCAAGCGGCGCGGGCTCCTCTGAGACGCGCGCGGGCTCCCCGCCCGCGCCGGTGCCGCCGTTCCGTCTTGGGGATCGGAGGGTCCCCCGCCCTCCCCCCGTCTCCCCTCGCGACGGGTACGCGCCACCATCCCAGCGGCCGGTACCCCCATGCTGCTCCCGCATCCTCCCTCCGCCGGAGGGCCCTCGCAGTGGGCCGCCGCGGCCGGCGTCGCGTCGCTCCTCGCCCTGCTGCTCCACCTCCACGTCCGCCTCCGCCCCGGACCGTCCCCCGCGCCGGTGGACGGGGCGCTCCTCTTCGCCCGGCTGGAGCAGGAGCTCGCCGTGCTGGGGAGGGGTGGCGCCCCCCTCACCTTCGCCTGGGTCTCCCTCCGCCACGACGCGTTCGATGGAGACGCCCTGGCCGACGAGGTCGCCACGCGACTCGCCGCCCTGTGCGACGACGGCGCGCTGGTGGCCCGCACCCGCCCGCGCGAGGTGGCCCTCCTCCTTCCCGGCGCGGGCGAGGTGCACGCGGACGTGGCCCTGGCCCGCGTGCGCGAGTCGCTGGCCGAGCTCTTCCCCGCCACAGGCGGCGCGGAGGTCGCGATCGGCGCCGTCACCTGCCTGGCCCGGCCCCGCAGCCGCGACATCGTGCTGCAGCGCGCCTTCCAGCTCGCCTACGAGGGCGCCCGCTCCGGCCGGCGCATCCCCCTCAGGCGCGAGGCCATGGTCTGCTGAAGCGGAAGCGGCCGCGTCCGCCGTTCGGGCGATGGCGTTCGCGTCCGCGGGGTGAGGGCCCCCCGCCGACCGGAGGAGCTAGGCTGGCGGTCGGAGGCTCGGCCCCGTGCCGCTCCTACCGCCGCCCCGGGTCCCGCCGAGCGACGTCCCGCGCCGCGATCCGCGCCTCCTCGTCCCGCCCGGCGCCGCCCAGGTAGGCCACGAGCACCACCGCCACCAGCGCCGCGAAGCCCAGCTTCACCTCCCGCGGGAGCTGCGAGGGCGAGACGAAGCCCTCGATGAACCCCGCCACCACCAGCAGCATCGCCGTTCCGCAGATCAGCGACACGGCCTCGCGGCCCCGCTCCACCAGCACCTCGCGGCGCGTGCGCCTTCCCGGCAGCAGGAACGCGGACCCCATCCACAGCCCCGCCCCCCCCGCGATGCAGATGGCGGTGAGCTCCACCACCCCGTGCGGCAGCACGAAGGTGAACAGGTGCAGCGCCTGGCCGTGGTTGGCGAACAGGCCGGCGATCCCCCCCAGCAGGATCCCGTTGAACACCAGCGTCAGCACCGTCCCCGCGCCCGCCAGGATCCCCCCCGCGAAGGCGGTGAACGTCACCTGCACGTTGTTGGCGATCAGCCCCGTCGCCATCTCCGGCATCTCCCCCGTCGTCACCTCCACGTACCCCTCGCCGCGCCGCTCCTTCGCCTCGGCCTCCTCCGCCCGCTCCAGCATGACCGCCGGCATCAGCTCGTTGGCCCGCGGCGGGTCCATGCGCACCAGCCCGTAGGCGATCAGCGCCGGCACGTAGAACAGCGCCGAGGCGATGGCGATGGGGCGCCAGCGCCGGCGCGCCAGGGCGGGGAAGCCCCCGGTGAGCCACGTCCGCAGCGCCCGCCACGAGCGGGGCGCGGGACGGTAGAGCAGGTTGTGGCCGGCGCCCACCGCGCGCTCCAGCGAGTACACCAGCTCCGGCGAGCCCCCGTACGTACGCGCCCGGGCCAGGTCCGCCGCCACCTCGCGGTAGAGCGCGGCGAACCGGGACACCTCGCGCTCCGGCAGGGCGTCCAGCCCCCGGCGGCCGGCGAGCTCCAGCAGGGCGCGGTACTCGTCCCAGGTGCCCCGCTGCCGGCGGTAGAGCGCCACCGCCTGCGCGCTCCCCGCGGCGCCCGACGCCCCCGCCGCCGTCCGCCGCGACGCCTCGTCGCGGTGCAGGCGGACGAGCCACTCGTCGTAGCCGGAGTGGCGCCGGGTGGCGTCGTCGGGGAGCCGCGCGCCCAGGTGCTCCACCAGGCGGCCGGCGATGGTCGCGCGGGCCTCCGCCGGCAGGGTGGCGCGGCGCTCCACGTAGCGGCTCAGCGTGGCGAACTCCTCCGGCGTCAGGCGCGGGGGGCCCGTGGAGGCGGAGGCGTCGGCGGCGGCCTCCTCGGGCATGGCGGCGCCGGAGCGCTCGCGCACCACCAGCGTTCCCGCCGCCATGTCGCCCAGCCGCTGCGTGCGCGGGTGGAACATCATCACCGCGCCGCCCAGCAGGCAGGTGGGGAACGGCTGCACGTCCACCAGCCGCACCAGCCCCCGGATGGCGGCGCCGCGCGCGTCCAGCGGGTAGCCGCCCTCGTACACGGCGCGGATCCCCACGCGGCGCTTCCCCGGCGTCTGCCCGTCGCGAAAGCCCTCGAACCACACGAAGTAGCCCCAGACCAGCACGAACGAGGCGATGATCCCCACCGCCGTCAGCACCCCGTCGGCCGCGTCGGGCGCGACGCGCATGACCTGCCAGAGGATCACCCACACGCCGGACGCGCCCCCGAACAGGAACACGGCGTCGATCAGCAGGGCGGTGAAGCGCGAGCCCAGGTCCGCGATCTCGTAGCCCACGTCCACGTGCTCGGGGGTCTCGATCTGGACCTGGCGGTCGGAGAGCTGGGCGGGAGCGGCCATCGGCGGGGATCGGGGAGGGGGATCTACGGGGGACGGCGCAATCTAACGCCGACTCCCCGTGCCGGGGGAGGATCGCCGCCGCGCGATGCGGAGCAGCGCCCCGGCGGCGAGGATCCCCACCCCCGCCAGCATCGAACCCGGCGGCAGCGCGAGGGCCAGGAGGATGCAGACGGCGAGGCCCGCGGCGGGCACGGCGGGGTGGACCAGGCGGTGCTCGCGCGGCAGACGGAGGGCGGCGGCGTTGGCGATGGCGTAGTAGCCCAGGATGGCGAACGAGGCCGCCGCGGCGCTCCCCCGCAGCGACCCCACCGCCGCGACCATCGCCGCCGCCGCTCCCACCGCCAGGACGGCGCGGCGGGGCACGCCGTGCCGCTCGTCCACCGGCTCCAGCCACCCCGGCAGGTCGCCGCGCCGGGCCATGGCGAACCCCATCCGCGACAGGCCCAGGAGCTGGGAGAGGAGGACGCCCAGCATCGCCGCCACCGCCCCGGCGGCCACGGCGCCCTCCACCCCGGGCACCCCCAGGGCGCGGGCCGCCGCTCTCAGGGGTGCGCTGGTCGCGGACAGCGCCGGCGCCCCCGCGGCTCCGACGGCGACCAGCGCCACGGCCAGGTAGAGCGCGGCGGCGATCGCCACCGTGAGCACGATCGCGCGCGGGATGGTGCGGCGCGGGTCGCGCACCTCCTCGCCCAGGGTGGCGACCCGCGCGTAGCCCGTGTACGCGAAGAAGAGGAGGGCCGCCGCCTGCGCCGCTCCGCGCCAGCCGTTCGGCGCGAACGGGCGCAGGTTCTCCGCCCGGAACGACCCGGCGCCCGCCGCGACGAAGAGGAGCAGGGAGAGCAGGGAGACGAAGACGATCGCCAGGTTCAGCCGCGACGAGCGGCGCACCCCCAGCACGTTCGCCGCGGTCAGCGCCGCGACGGCCGCGACGGCCGTGGGCCGCTCGGGGAGGGCGGGGAGCCACTCGCGGAGGTACCCGGCGAGGCCCAGCGCCACCGTCCCCGCCGCCGCCACCTTGCTGGTCAGGAAGAGCCACCCCGCCGCGTACCCCGGCCACGGCCCAAGCAGGCGGTACCCGTACTCGTACGCGCCGCCGGAGAGCGGGTAGCGCGCCGCCAGCTCCGCCGAGGAGAGCGCGTTGCACCCCGCGGCCAGCGCCGCCACCGCCATCGCCGGAAGGAACGCCGGCCCCGCCACCCCCGCCGCGACGCCCGTCACCACGAAGATCCCCGCGCCCACGATCGCCCCCAGCCCGATCGCCACCGCGTCCGCCAGCCCCAGGTCGCGGCGCAGGCCCGCCGCGGGCGGGCAGGTAGGGAGGGCCGGGTCGGTCATCGGGGATCGGTCGAGGGTCTGTCGGAGCGCGCCGGGGGAACGTAGTATCGCCCGTCCGCCCGGCGCGGCGCAAACGCACCGCCCTCTCCCGCAGCGAACCCGGCGACCTTGAGCGCGCACCCCGTCCCGCCCGGCTGGCCCCACCTCCCCGCCGCGTCCTCCGCCCCGGACGGCGCGGCGTCGCCGAAGGGCGCCGTACACCCGGTGGAGGAGGCGCCGGGGGTGGAGCGGATCGACCTGCGCTGGATGGGGCTGCCGGGGCTGGTCGCCTCGTACCTCGTCCGCGCGCCCTCGGGCGAGGCGGCGCTGGTGGAGGCGGGGCCGGGGAGCACGGTGGAGACCCTGTCCTCCGCGCTGCGGGCGGCCGGCGTCGAGCCGGGGGACGTGGCCGCCGTGCTGGTGACGCACGTCCACCTGGACCATGCCGGGGCCGCCGGGGCCCTGCTGGAGCGGCTGCCGCGCGCGCGCGTCCACGTCCACCCCGCGGGGGCGCGGCACCTGGCCGACCCCTCGCGCCTCCTGGCCAGCGCCGGGCGCGTCTACGGCGGGCGGATGGACGAGATGTGGGGGGAGATGCGCCCCGTTCCCCCCGGCCGCATCGTGGCGACCGCGGACGGCGGCGAGGTGCGCGTGGGCGGGCTGCGCCTGACGGCGCTGGACACGCCCGGGCACGCCGCCCACCACCTGGCCTTCCAGCTGGAGGACGCCGGCGTCGTCTTCACCGGCGACGTGGCGGGGATCCGGCTGCAGGGGAGCCGCTACGTGCGCCCGCCCACCCCGCCCCCGGAGTTCCAGCCCGCCGACTGGCGGCGGAGCGTGGCGCGGCTCGGCGCGCTGGGGGCGCGGCGCCTCCTGCTCACCCACTTCGGCGGCGCGGGGGACGTTCAGGCCCACCTGGCCGGGCTGGACGCGCGGCTGGCGGACTGGACCACGTGGTCGCGCGAGTGGTGGCGGGCGAACGGGGACGACGAGGAGGCGCTCGCCGCCGCCCTGCGGGAGCGCGGGGACGCCGAGATCCGGGCGGCGGGGGGAGACGGCGGCGCGGCCGCGCGGTACGAGGCGGCGGTGCCGTACCGGATGATGGCGTCGGGGATCGCGCGCTGGCTGCGGCGCGGGGCGGCGTAGGCGCGGGAAGGCATCCCTCGTAGGCATCCGCGGAGACCGCGAGGGCGCATTGGGCGCGATGCTGAAACCGTCTCTTTCCGGGTGTTGTCAAACGTCCGTTCGCGTGTATCTTGGGCGTTCCTTTCGGACGCGCCTCCCGGGGCCCCCCGCGGGCCCGAACGCCTCCCGACACACGCGCCGCGCTCACCGCCGTCCCCCTGACGGCAACCGGGCCGCGCCGTCAGGGGCAGGACCGCGCAACCCGCTGCGGGCTCCCGGGTTGCGAGGGAACGCGCCGGATCCGTCGGGGGTACGTGGTTCGCTCCGCGCCACAGAGGGGCGTTTTGGAAAGGCCCCGCCGGGGCACGCGGTGTGCCACGGCCGGTGGAGAGTTGATGCGGGCTCGTTACGTGCATCGACTCGCGTTCGAGTTGACATCCGTCCTGGGGCGGTGCAGCTTGATGCAAGCCCTTCCAGGACCAGGCAGGCTCTACCGCTCGCGGCGCCACCGCGGGCGGCGGTCCGCATCCCGTCGCACGGGGGGGCGCGGCGCCGGACAGACGTTCGTTCCGCGGCGCGGGGCCCTTGCGGCCGCGCGCCGTGCGGACGGTCCCCCTCCCCCGGCGGCCACGGCCGCCCGCGGGCGGGCAGTCGGCCCCGCGGCCGGTCAGAACCGCCGGGAGCCGTTCGTTAGAGGTTGTGGCGCCGTCGCATGGACGGTCCCCGGGTGCCGGCCCATCTCGTTCCACACGGGAGAGAAGGATGTTCAACAAGCTGGTAGCGTCCGAGGGGAAGCAGAAGAAGAACATGACGCCGGGCGGCATCGTGGTCTCCATCATCCTTCACGGGCTCCTGATCGTCGGCTTCATCGCCATCGGCGTGAACGCCGAGGGCGTCGCGAAGAAGGCCGACGAGATCGTCGACTTCGTCGATGTCGAGGAAGAGGAGAAGCCCAAGGAGGAGCCCCCCAAGCCGGAGGAGCCGCCCCCGCCCCCGCCGAAGGTGGAAGAGGCGCCCCCGGTGGTGAAGGGAACCCAGGAGCTCGTTCCGCCCGAGGAGCCGCCCGCGCGGATCCCGGACGTGGACCCCACGCAGAAGGCCGTGAACGTGGCCGACTACTCGGCTGAGGGCAAGCTGGGCGGCGTGGCCAACGGCGTGGAGAACGGCGTGGCGCAGGACGTCACCAACCGCGAGACCCCGCCCGACCAGGGCACGTACGAGATCGACGCGGTCGAGGAGAAGCCCAGCATCTCCAACAGCTCCGAGGTACAGCGCGCGCTGGAGCGGAACTATCCGCCCCTCCTGCGCGACGCGGGAATCACCGGCACCGTCACCGTCCGCATGCGCGTGAACGAGAGCGGCCGCGTGGACGCGGAGAGCATCACCATCGAGAACTCCTCCAACGAGGGGTTCAACGATGCCACGAAGCGCGCGGTAGAGCGGATCCGCTTCCGTCCGGCCAAGGTCGGCGGACGGGCCGTGAAGGTGTGGGTCACCCTGCCCATCACCTGGACGATCCGCTAAGCAGGCGGGGCGTTTCTTCGATCCGCGCCCCCACCCCCGAAGACGGGGGCGCGGAATGGCAGCCGGCCGGGCGCCGTGCAGGCGCCGCCGGCGGGCCAGGTCTCCCAAACCATCTGGAAGCGCGCTCGCGCCAAGGAGAGCACAAGCAATGGATTTCCAAAAGATCTGGGCGGACACCGGGACGGTTAACCGGATCATCGTGATCCTGCTCATCTTCATGAGCATCATCTCGCTGTCGGTCGCCTTCGCGAAGTGGCTGCGCTTCCGTAAGATGGCGCGCGCGACGCGCGCGTTCGCCCCGCTCTTTTCGCAGGCCCTGGAGAACGACAACGTCCCCGAGGCCCTGGCCGCCGCCGACGCCCACCCGCAGTCGCACGTCGCCCGGGTGCTCGGCGAGTCCCTCCGCGAGGTGGCCCCCCTGCTGGACGACCCGCGCGCGGCGGGCGCCGCCATCGTGTCGGCCGAGCGCTCCGTGGAGCGCGAGCAGATCCTGCTGGCCAACGACCTGAAGTCGGGCCTGGGCCTGCTGGCCACCATCGGCGCCACCGCCCCCTTCGTGGGCCTTCTGGGCACCACGCTCGGCATCGTGAACGCCTTCATGGGCATGGGCGAGTCGGGCGCCGGCCTGGAGGCGGTGTCGTCCGGTATCGCCGAGGCGCTGATCGCCACGGCCATCGGCCTGGTGGCGGCCATCCCCGCGGTGTGGCTCTACAACTACTTCACCGGCCGCCTGGACACGCTCTTCTCGGAGCTCGCCTACGCCGGCCGTGAGATGATCGACTGGATGATGACGCGCCAGGCGAAGCGCGAGCTGGGCGCGGGACGTTCGCCCGCATACGGAGACTGACCATGGCCAGTGGCAAGATCGGAGGCGGCGCCATCTTCGGTGGCTCGCCCCTCCCGACTCTCGCCGGGGTGAGCTCGGACGTGAACGCCGACATCAACGTCACGCCCATGATCGACGTGATGCTGGTGCTGCTGATCATCTTCATGGTGGTCACCCCGGCGCTCGCGGGCTACGAGGCCTCCCTTCCCAAGGCGCGCACGGCGGCGCCCGCGAAGGAGGACCGCGTCACCCTGGGCATCGACAAGGACGGCAAGTACTGGCTGCAGGGGGCGAAGGGCGCCCAGGCCCTGCAGGTGCCCGAGCGCGACCTGACGGCCAAGCTGGTCGAGGCCTACCAGACGCGCCCGGACGACCACATCCTGTACCTCAAGGCCGATCACAAGGTGGGGTACAACGTGGTGCTCACCGCCATCGACGCCGCGCGCGGCGCCGGCGTCCGCAAGATCGGCGCGATCACGGAGCTGCCCAAGGGCGGCGCCGTGAAGAAGGAGTAGCCGCATGGGAATGGGCGTAGGCGGTAGCAAGGGGGGGCCCACCTCCGACATCAACATGACCCCGATGATCGACGTCCTGCTGGTGCTGTTGATCATCTTCATGGTGGTGCAGCAGGGGCTCCAGAAGGGCGTGGACGTGCAGGTGCCTCCCATGAAGAAGGACCAGGTCATCACCAAGGCGCCCACGGACGACCAGAGCATCGTCCTGGAGATCGAGCCGGGCCCGGCGTACTTCATCAACAAGCAGCCGGTCGACGGCGCGAACCTGCAGGCCGAGCTGACCCGGATCTTCACCGGCCGTCCGCGGAAGGTCATCTTCGTGAAGGGCGCCGAGAACCTGGCCTACGGCGACGTGGTCCGGGCGGTCGACGCCTCCCGCGGGGCCGGGATCGAGCTGGTGGGCCTGGTGCCCCGTCCCGAGGTGGGACCGGCGACACCCGCAGCCCCGTAGCACTGCTCCACCACGAAGGCCCCGGCGACCGGCGCCGGGGCCTTCGTGTGTCTCCACCCCAGCCGCACGTCACCCTCTCTTCCCCGGAGGTGGTCATGGCAGCCGGCATCCGCAGCACCCGCGGCGTCCTCGCCGACATCAACGTCACACCGCTCATCGACGTGCTGCTCGTGCTGCTCGTCGTCTTCCTGGTCCTCCAGCAGGCGCCGGGACGTCACGTCGCCGCGCAGGTGCCGCCCATCGATCCGGCCGCGCCGTCGTCCGCCCCGGACGAGATCGTGCTGGAGGTCGGCGCGGGCGACGCGTACCGCCTGAACCGCTCCCCCGTCGCCGCGGGCGCGCTGGAATCGAAGCTCGTATCTGTCTACGCCGCGCGTCCTCGCAAGGTGCTGTTCGTCCGGGGCAGCCCCGAGGCATCCTACGGAGAGGTGGTGCGGGCGATGGACGCGGCGCGCGCCGCGGGCGTGGAGGTCGTGGGCCTGGTCCCCCGCGCCGCCGTGGGGCGGTTGTGATGCGGCGCCCCGCGCTCGCCGACGCGGCGATGTGGGGCGGCTCGCCCGTCCCCCGTCTCGCGGGGCTGGAGGGCGAGCCGATCCGGCGCATCGAGACCAGCCCGCTCGCGGCGGTGCTGCTCGTCCTGCTGATCGTCTTCATGGTGCTCACGCCCGCGATCGCGGGGCAGTTCTCGCCGCCGCGGGCGCTTCACCTCGTGGTCATGCGCGAGGGCCGTCCTTCCGTCGGCGTGGACGAGCGAGGGCGCCTCTGGTGGAACGACGGCCGGTCGTGGGGCATGGGCGACGCCGCCGCGCTCGGGCGATGGATCGCCTCCTCCGCGGTGGCTCGGGACGGAGGACCGGTGTATCTCCGGGCCGGGACGAGGACCCGGTACGGTCACGTGGAGGCCGCCCTCCGGGCGATCCGCTCCGGGGGCGTGCGGCGCGTGGGGCTGATCGCGGAGCGCCCCCTCGAGGCGGTGCTCCTCCCCCACGACTGGAGGCGGTGAAGGAACAGAGTAGCTGCACCTTGCCGGAGCCCGCCCGCGACCGATAAATTCCCGACGGGGCTGCCCTTTCGGAGGCTCGAAACGGCGGCCCCCGCTTTTGCCCCCCGCCGCCGCCCCGGCGGCCGCCCTCCGGCGGCGCCGCCCGCAGTCGACCCGGACCCCGCAGCAACTCAGATGTGGAAATTCCTCCGCAGGATCACGCTCACCCGGTGGATCTTCATCGGGATGGGGATCGGCATCCTGCTCGGCGTCCTGTTCCCGGACTCGGAGCGCGCGATCCACGGGGGGTGGTCCGCCAGCAGCCTGAAGCTGCTCTCGGACCTGTTCGTGCGCGGGATCAAGATGATCATCGCGCCCATCCTGTTCTCCACGCTGGTCATGGGGATCGCGGGGCACGGCGACGACCTGAAGAAGGTGGGGCGGCTGGCGTTCCGCTCCATCCTGTACTTCGAGATCGTCACCACCGTGGCCCTGCTGGTGGGGCTGGCGGCCGTGAACATCGCCCGGCCCGGTGACAACCCGCGCCTGACCGCCGCCATCCAGGCGGCCGAGGCGGCCGGCGGACCGCCCGCGCTGGCCACGCCCAAGGGTTTCGCCGACCACGTGCGCGACGTGGTGCCCACCTCGTTCGTGGACGCGCTGGCGACCAACAACGTCCTCCAGATCGTCTTCTTCTCCATCATCTTCGCGGTGGCGCTCACCAGCGTGCGGGGGCGGCCCAAGGAGGCCATCCTGGCCTTCTGCGAGGGGCTGGCGGAGACGATGTTCAAGCTGGTGGGGATCGTGATGAAGTTCGTGCCCATCGGCGTGGGCGCGGCGCTGGCGGTGACGGTGGCGCACAGCGGGATCGAGGTGCTGGTCCCGCTGCTCAAGCTGGTGCTGACGCTGTACGCGGCGCTCATCGTCTTCGTGCTGATCGCGCTGCTGCCGGCGGCGCTGATCGCGCGGGTGCCCATCCCGGCGTTCCTGCGCCAGGTGCGCGAGCCGGCGCTGATCGCCTTCTCCACCACCTCGTCCGACGCGGCGCTGCCGCTGGCCATGCAGCGCATGGAGGCGTTCGGAGTGCCGCGGCGCATCGTGTCGTTCGTGATGCCCACCGGCTACTCGTTCAACCTGGACGGCACCACGCTCTACCTGGCCCTGGCCTCGGTCTTCGTGGCGCAGGCGTCGGGGGTGGAGCTGTCGGCGGGGATGCAGTTCGCGATGATGGGCACGCTCATGCTCACGAGCAAGGGCGTGGCCGCGGTGCCGCGCGCGTCGCTCGTGATCCTGTCCGGCACCCTGGCCGCCTTCAACCTGCCGCTGGCCGCCATCACCGTGATCCTGGCGGTGGACGAGCTGATGGACATGGCGCGCACCACGGTGAACCTGGTGGGGAACTGCCTGGCCACCTGCGTAATGGCGCGCTGGGAGGGCGAGTTCACCCCCGGCATCCCCGCGGGGCCGGGGGAGATGATCGACGTGGAGATGGTGGCCTCCGAGGAGCCGTTCGCGGGGGCCCACCCCACCCACTCCTGACGCCCGCGTTGCGCGAGGGAGCCCCTCCCGCGTAGTTTCCGACCTGCCGTGGCCCGGCGACCCGCCGGCCGCCACGGCGCCTCCTTCTCCACCCTTCCGCTACCCACATGTCCCAACTCTTCCGCCGGAAGCCCATCGCCGAGCTCCTGGCCGAGGGCGACGACCATCCCAACGCCATGAAGCGCGCGCTGGGGGCCGGCGACCTGGTGATGCTGGCCATCGGCGCGGTGATCGGAGCCGGGATCTTCTCGTCCATCGGCACGGCCGCGGCCGGCGAGATCCTTCCCGACGGCGTGGTGGTGCGCTTCGGCGCCGGGCCGGCGCTCGTCCTCTCCTTCCTGCTGCTGGGGTTCGTCTGCGGCCTGGCGGCGCTCTGCTACGCCGAGCTGGCCTCCATGATCCCGCAGGCCGGGAGCGCGTACTCGTACTCGTACGCCACCCTGGGCGAGCTGGTCGCCTGGATCATCGGGTGGGACCTGATCCTGGAGTACGCGGTGGGGAACGTGGCGGTGGCGGTGGCGTGGTCGGGGTACTTCAACTCGCTGCTCTCCGGCTTCGGCATCGAGCTGCCCGCCTACCTGACGCACGGCTACCGCGCGGTCACCAGGAGCTCGGACCCCGCGGTGCACGCGCTGCTGGACTCGGCGCCCCGCTTCCTGGGGATGCCGGTGCTGCTGAACGTGCCGGCGGCCCTGATCGTGCTGGCCATCACCTGGCTGCTCATGCTGGGGGTGCGCGAGAGCGCGCGGGCCAACAACGTCATGGTGGTGATCAAGCTGCTGGTGCTGGGGCTGTTCGTGGTGCTGGGCGCGCAGCACGTGAACATGGACAACTACACGCCCTTCGCCCCCAACGGCTGGCGCGGCATCCACCAGGGCGCGGCGATCGTGTTCTTCGCCTACATCGGCTTCGACGCCATCTCCACGGCGGCCGAGGAGACCCGGAACCCGCAGCGGAACCTGCCCATCGGCATCCTGGGGGGGCTGGCGATCTGCACGGTGATCTACGTGATCGTGGGGATCGTCGCCACGGGGCTGGTGCCGTACGAGCAGCTCCGCGGCGCCGACCCGCTGGCGCAGGCGCTGCAGCTCGCGGGGCTGGAGACGGCGAGCTGGATCGTGGCGGCGGGCGCGGTGGTGTCGCTCACGGCGGTGCTGCTGGTGTTCCAGTACGGCCAGCCGCGGATCTTCTACGCCATGGCCCGCGACGGGCTGCTCCCGCAGTGGGCGGCGAAGCTCTCGGGGAAGGCGCGGGTGCCGTACGTCACCACCCTGCTCACGGGGTTCGCGGTGGCGGCGGGGGCGCTGTTCGCCGACGAGAACGAGATCTACGACCTGACCAACATCGGCACGCTCTCGGCGTTCGCCATCGTCTGCATCGGGGTGCTGGTGCTGCGCATCAAGGACCCGGACCGGCCGCGCCCCTTCCGGGTGCCGTTCGTCTGGCCGGTCACGCTGGGTGGCGCGGGGCTCTGCGTCTACACCATGATGGGCCTTCCCGCGCACGCCTGGGAGCGCTTCGCGGTGTGGCTGGCGCTCGGGCTGGCGATCTACTTCCTGTACGGCTACCGGCACAGCACCCTGCGGCGCGAGCACGCCCTGGAGCGGGCGCGCGGCGGCGGCCCCGGCGCGGGACCGGCGGCGTAGACGGACGGGGGCACGCGAACGAGCCCCGGGCGGCAGGCCGCCCGGGGCTCGTTCGCGTCGCCGTCGGGGGGTCAGACCCCCGGCGGAAGGATCAGCTTGTTGAGCACGTAGAGCGTGCCGTTGCTGGCCTGCAGGTCGCTCGCCAGCACCCCCGCCCCGCCGATGCTGAAGCCCCCCGCGCTGCGGGAGACAGTGACGGTGTTGCCCTCCAGCGTGGTGAAGGTCCGGCCGTTGGTCATCTCGCTGGCCGGGATCTCCTGCGCGATGATGTGGTTCCGCAGCACGGAGCGAAGCATCTCCGGGTCGGCGAAGATGGCGTCGCGCTGCGCCGCCGGGAGCGCCGCCCAGGCGGCGTCGTTGGGCGCCAGCAGGGTGTACGGCCCGCTGCCGCGCAGGGTGGTGGTGAGGCCGGCCTGCGTCAGGGCGCCGCGCAGGGTGTAGTGCGCCGTCGACTGGTCGAGCAGGCCCACCAGGTCGTACGGGATCTCGGAGAGGGAGCTCTCCCGGCAGCCCGAGAGCGCCGTCGCCAGCACCGCGGCCGCGACTGCGGTGAACCGGAACCTTCGCATCACACGCCGCATACTTCGTCCTCGGATCTCTCGGTGGGGCGCCCAGCGCGCGCGGAGTGCGGCCGCCGGACGGTTGCAAACGCGCACCGCGTGGTCCTTGTGACACCGCAAGTTCCGGGCGAGTTCCGGACCCGTCCGCGTTGACAGCACGCCTTTTGCACGGTACGTTGCCGACGCAGCAGCGGGAAGGGGAGTAGTCCGCCGGGGAGACACCCGGCGGCCGGATCGTCAAGACTGCGGGGCTACCCGCACGGTCCGGTCGGGACGGCGAGCGCGAGCGCTCCGTCAGGGCGAGACCTTCGTCTGCCGGGTGCCTTCCAACAGGGGGGCCCGCCCGGGACGAGGGTGTCGCCCTTTTTCCGTCCGGGCCCGCGACCGAACAGGAACAGCGAGGAGGAGGATTTGAGCGGTTCGATCTGGGCCTGGGTGGGGTTCAACGTCTTCGTGCTCCTGATGCTGGCGGTGGACCTGGGCCTCCTGAACCGGAAGGCCCACGTCATCTCGGTGAAGGAGGCGGGTCGCTGGGCGGCCATCACCGTGGTGCTGGCGCTGGCGTTCGGGGCCGCGATCTGGGGGCGGTGGCTCCCGGTGGAGGGGGTGGGCGGGCGGGACGACGGGATGGCGTTCCTGACCGGCTACCTGATCGAGCTGGCGCTCTCCGTCGACAACATCTTCGTGTTCGTGCTGCTCTTCGCGTACTTCAAGGTGCCGCCGAAGTACCAGCACCGCGTGCTGTTCTGGGGCGTGCTGGGGGCGCTGGTGATGCGCGGGGCCATGATCGGCGCGGGCGCGCTGCTCATCGAGCGCTTCCACTGGATCATCTACGTGTTCGGGGCCTTCCTGGTGTTCACCGGGATCCGCATGGCCACCCAGGACGAGATGGACGTGGAGCCCGAGTCCAACCCGGCCCTGAAGCTGGTGCGGCGCATGATGCCCATCTCGCCGGGTTACGACGGGCAGAACTTCTTCACCCGGATCGACGGGCGCCGGGCGGCCACCCCGCTCTTCGTGGTGCTGGTGCTGGTGGAGACCACCGACCTGATCTTCGCGGTGGACTCCATCCCGGCCATCTTCGCGGTGACGCGGGACCCGTTCCTGGTCTACACCTCGAACGTGTTCGCCATCCTGTGCCTGCGGTCGCTGTACTTCGTGCTGGCCGGGGTCATCGACAAGTTCCACTACCTGAAGCTGGGGCTGTCGGTGGTGCTGGTCTTCATCGGCGTCAAGATGCTGGTGACGATGTTCGACCTGCACATTCCCGTGGAGCTCTCGCTGGCGGTGGTCGCGGCGGTGCTGCTGGGCTCCGTGGGGCTGTCGCTGGCCTTCCCCAGGGCGGCCGCGGAGCACCCGCAGGTGACGCACGACCCGCTCGACCCTAGCGACGACCCGCCGGGCGACCCCTTCGCGAAGGTGAACGCGGAGGAGGCGGCCCGCGAGCGCGAGGAGCGCGAGGAGGCCCGCCGCCGGGCCGCCGGGGGCGAGGGGTAGCCGGCCCCGCCCCTCGCGAAGGGGACCCCCTGGACGTTGCGGGGTATACACGCCCATGACCCGCACGCCGCCGCTCCGCCGCGTCCTGCGCCTGGCGCTGCTCCTCCTCCACCTGGTGGGGGGGGTGGCGGCGTCGTGGGCGGACGCGCACGCGGAGCCCGCGACGCTGGGGCGGGTGCACGTGGAGTCGACGTCCGACTCCACGTGCCCGCCCGTCCACTCGCCGGACTGCGGCTTCTGCCAGCACCTGCGGCTGGGGGCCGAGGAGCCCCGCGACGCCACGCCCTTCCTGGGCGAGGCGCGCGCCTCCGCGTCGGCGCCGTCCGCCCCGTGCGCGCCGGCGCCCGCCCCCGCGCTCCCGCACCCCTCCGCACGCGGTCCTCCCCGCCTCTCCTGACCGGACGCGCCCCGCGCGCGCCGGATACGAGAACGTTCCGAGCGGGGCCCGCCCCGCCCGTCGTATCCTCATTCGGGAGAGAAAACCCATGCGTATCGCTCTCGCGCGCGGCCTGGCGGCGCTCGCGCTCGCATTCGTGCCCGCCGCGGCCGCGGCCGCCCCCGCGGCGGCTCCGCCGGTGACCGGCGTGGTGCAGGACACCGCCGGCGTGCCGCTCCCCAACGCCCGCGTGATGGTGACGGGGCTGGGGCGCACCGTCTCCACCGACCACCAGGGCCGCTTCACCTTCCGCGGCCTGCCCGCGGGCTCGCACCACCTGAGCGCGTCGCTGATCGGCTACGCGCCGGCCCACGCCGAGGTGACGGTGCCCGCCGACGGCGACGAGGTGCGCGTGACCATCACGCTCCGCACCTCGGCGCTGCAGCTCACCGGGATCCAGGTGACGGCCACCCCCAGCGGGGCCGACCCCCTGCGCGTGGCCCAGTCCACCACCGAGCTCTCCGGCACCGCGCTGGCCCGCTACGTGGGCACCAGCGTGGCGGGGACGCTCTCCTCGCAGCCCGGCCTGGCCAGCCGCTACGGCGGCCCGGCCGCCAGCACGCCGGTGATCCGCGGGCTGAGCGGGGAGCGGGTGCTGGTGCTGCAGGACGGCCAGCGCTCCGGCGACCTCTCCTCCACCTCGGCCGACCACGCGCTCTCGGTGGACCCGCTCGCGGCGCAGCGGATCGAGGTGGTGCGCGGGCCGGCGTCGCTGCTCTACGGCAACAACGCGCTTGGTGGCGTGGTCAACGTCATCTCCGGCGACATCCCCACCTCGGTGCCCTCGCACGCGGAGGGCTACTTCGCGGGGCAGGGCGAGTCGGTGAACCCCGGCGGCGCCTTCTCCGGCGCCATCACCCTGCCGGTGGGCGAGTCGTTCGCCGTCGCGGCGCGCGGCGGCGTCCGCCGCAGCGAGGACGTGCGCGTGGGCGGGGGCGGCGAGCTCTTCAACTCGTGGTCGCGCAGCGCCTACGGGGTCGGCGGGTTCGGCTTCGCGGGCGAGGCGGGGGCGGCGGGGATCGTCTACCGACACTACGGGTTCGAGTACGGCCTGCCCACGCTGGCGACCGACGAGGAGGCCGGGGCGCACATCGAGGGCACGCGCCGCGAGGTGAGCGCGCGCGGGGACCTTCAGCTCGGCGCGCGCATCGTCCGCAACGTTCGCCTGGACGGCACCGCGCAGTGGTACGAGCACGACGAGGTGGAGCCCGAGGGCGAGGTGGGCACGAGCTTCGGGCTGCGCACGCAGACGCTCTCGGCCACGGCGCGCACGGGCTTCGGCGGGGCGGAGGGCGCCGTGGGCGTCTCCGGCCTGCTGAAGCAGTACGAGGCCACGGGCGAGGAGGCGCTGACGCCCGCGGCCGACTCGCGCAGCGGCGGGATCTTCGCCTACCAGGAGGTGCACCTGGGGCGGGCCGACGGCGGACGCCACGTGCCCACGCTGCAGCTCGGCGCGCGCTTCGACACCTACCGGATCGAGTCGAAGGAAGGAGACGCCCGCTTCGGCGCCCCGCTCACGCGGGACTTCGACAACGTCTCCGGCTCCGTGGGCATCTCCCTGCCCGTGGGGAGCGACGTGACGGCCGGGTTCAGCGTGGCCCGCGCCTTCCGCGCACCGACCGTGGAGGAGCTGTTCTCCAACGGCTTCCACGCGGCCAACGGGACCTTCGACGTGGGCGACCCCACGCTGCGGGCCGAGACCAACCAGGGCTTCGACGCGGTGCTGCGGGCGCAGACGAGAGAGGTGACCGCGCAGGTCTCCGGCTACGTGAACCGGATCTCGGATTTCATCTTCCCCGACGAGCGCGGGACGACGACCACCGACGACGGCGACATCGTGCCGCTCAACGTCTTCACGCAGGCCGACGCCACCCTGCGCGGCCTGGAGGGCCAGGTGGAGGCCCAGGTGAGCCGCCGCTTCGTGGTGGGCGCCATGGGCGACGTGGTGCGCGGCCGCTTCTCGGGCGGCGCCCCGCTGCCGTACATGCCGGCCGCGCGCGTGGGCGGCTCGCTGCGGTGGGACGACGGCCGCTTCTCCGTGGGCACCGAGGTGCGCCACGCCTTCCGCCAGGCGGAGACGCCCGCCTACGAGCTGCGGGTGGACGAGTACACGCTGGTGAACCTGAGCGCCGGGCTGCGCCTGAACCGCGGACCCAGGATCCACACGCTCACGCTGCGCGCGGACAACCTGCTGGACGAGGCGTACCGCGAGGCCACCAGCCGCATCAAGACCTTCGCCCCCAACCCGGGGCGCAACCTGGCGGTCGTCTACAAGGTGTTCTTCTAGGCGGTACGGAGGACGATTCGGCGCCGGCTCTCCGGACGTCCGTCGGGCGCTGATCCAGCGGACGTCTCGCGCGGCCGGCGACGGGTTTGGGAAAAGGACGCGGAGTTGAACAGAGAGGACGCGGAGTACGCGGAGTGGTTCGCTCCGTGGCCTCCGCGTCCTCTCGTTTCCCCGTCGTAGTTACCGCGAACTCCGCGAACTCCGTGTACTCCGCGTCCCTTCCGGGGAGGTGGCCGCGCGCGACGTCCGCCGGCTCGTGCGACGAGGGCGTGCGACTTAGTCTAGAGGTCCTGCCCGTCGCCGCGGGCGGCGGCGAGCGCTTCCTGCACGACGCTCTCCGCGCGGCCCATCAGGCGCCCCAGCACCTCCCAGGCGGCGGCGGAGCCCTCGCCGCCGCTTCCGTCGGCGCGGCTGAGCGCGGCCTCCACCTCCTCGCGCAGGATGGCGAACTCGCGCCGCACGGATTCGCGGTCCCACCCCAGCCGCGCCCGCTGCTCGCCGTGGCGGTGCGAGAGGAGGCGCTGGAACTCGGAGCCGTCCTGCAGGAGCGTGACCTCCCCGGGGGCGTCGCCCAGCACGCTCAGGGACTGGGCCACGTCGGCCAGGAGCGCCGCCTGGTGGTCCTGGATCTCGGCGTCGGTGCGGTCCGCCACCGGGATGCGGGGATCGGCGCGGACGCGGGTCACGAAGCCGTCCAGGATCCCCGCCACGCTCCGCTGCAGCGCGTCGGCCGCGTGGCGGAGCGCCGCCGGGTCGGCGCCGGCGGATGGGGCCTCCACCGCCTCGGCCCCGGCGGGGCGGGGCACCGCGGCGGGGAGCCAGAGGGTGAAGCACGAGCCGCGTCCCGGCTCGCTCCGCAGCGTCAGGTCGCCGTCCATCAGCCGCGCCAGCCGGCGCGAGATGGTGAGCCCCAGCCCCGTCCCGCCGCGGGTGCGCGTGTGCCCCGTCTCGGACTGCACGAAGGGGTCGAAGATGGACTCCGCCTCCTCGGCGGCGATGCCCACGCCGGTGTCCTCCACCTGCAGGCACACCCAGGGGCCCAGCCCGGCCAGCCGCGCCTCGGGCCGCGCCTTCGCGGTCCCGCAGCTCACCGTGACCGCGCCCCCCTCCGGCGTGAACTTCACGGCGTTGGAGAGGAGGTTCACCAGCACCTGCAGCACGCGGTCGTGGTCCCCCGCGTAGGCCGGCCCCTCGCCGTCGCAGGCGTTCTCCAGCCGGATCCCCTTCGCCTGCGCCTGCGGGGCGACGAGGGAGAGCGCGGCGAGGATGGCGTCTCCCGACGCGTGGACGCCGCGGACGACGCCCATCCGCCCCGCCTCGATCTTGGAGAGGTCCAGCACGTCGTCCACCAGCCCCAGCAGGTGCAGGGCGCTGGAGCGCACCCGCGCCAGGTAGCCGCGCTGCTCGTCCGACACGGGGCCGCCGATCCCCATCTCCATCAGGTCCGTGTAGCCCAGCACCGCGTTGATGGGGGTTCGCAGCTCGTGGCTCATCACCGCCAGGAAGTCGCTCTTGGCGCGGTTCGCCTCCTCGGCCGCCGCGCGGGCGCGCTCGGCCTCGCCCGTGCGGGCGGCGAGCTGCGCGTTGGCGCGGCGCAGCGACTCGTTGGCCCTCTCGGCGCCGGCCAGGGCGCGGTCGCGCTCCTCCTCCGCCCGCATGCGGCGGAAGGCCTGCCCCACCTCGCCGCCGATGGCGCCCGCCATCTCCAGCAGCTCGGCGTCGGCCCGCATCACGCGGCGCGAGAGGAACTCCATCACCCCCAGCACCTCGCCGCCCGCCGTGACGGGCAGGGCGAACGCGCCGTGGAGCCCGTCCGCCAGCGCCGCGGGGGCGCGGGTGAAGGACGGCTCCGCCGCCGCGTCCTCGACCCACACCGGCGCCTCGCGATCCCACACCAGCCCCGGCAGCCCCTCGCCGCGCCCGAACGCCGCCCCCACCGTGGCGGCGCGGAAGACGTCGGGTCGGACGTCCTCGCGGTGCCAGAGCCCGCTGGCGCGCATCCGCGCGCCGTCGGGCTCCCAGAGCACGCCCACGTCCCACCCCAGCGCCGTGCCCATGGCGCGCAGCATGGGAACGGCCGCCGCCTGGACGGTCGCCGCCTCCGCCAGCGCGCGGGTCACGTCGTGCTCCGCCATGATGCGGGCGGCGGCGCGGCGGCTCTCCGTCAGGTCGCGCACGAAGGCGCTGAACACCACCTCGCCGCCCCACCGCGCCGGGGCCACGGTGAGCTCCACCGGGAACTCGGTCCCGTCGCGGCGCAGCGCGGTGATCTCCACCCGCCGGTTCAGGATGGGGCCGATCCCGCTCTCCAGGTACCGCCGCACGCCGGCGTCGTGCGCCTCCCGGTGCTGCGCGGGGATGATGGTCTCCGCCAGCGTGCGCCCGATCGCCTCCTCCGCCGTCCACCCGAACATGCTCTCGGCGTGCGCGCTCCACTCGGTGACGACGCTGCGGGCGTCGGTGCTGATCACCGCGTCCAGCGCGGAGTCGATGACGGCGCGGAGCCGCGCCTCGGAGGCGGCGATCTCCTCGTTCAGCACCTCCAGCTCGGCGGTGCTGGCCTGCAGGTCGGCCGCCTGCCGCTCCAGCTCCGCCGTCACCTCCTCGGCCATGCGCGCGCGCTCCGCCGCGTCGGCGCGCGCCGCCTCGGTCTCCGCCAGCAGCCGCGCGGTCCGCTCGTCGGCGCGCCGCCGCAGCAGCCCCAGGACGAGCGCGGCCGCGGCCAGCGCCAGGGCGGCGGCGGCGAGCACGGCCGGCGAGGCGGCCGCGAGGAGCGTGGGCGGGGCGAGGGTCAATCCGCGTCGGGGCTGGGGGTGGCGTCCGGCGGGCCGGACGGGATGGAGAGGTCGCGCCACACTGGAACGAGCGTGCCACGGCGGTCCCGCGGCCGCAGGGCGCCCCCCGCGGTAGGGCGGGAGCGGAGAAAGGGGGCGCGGCCCGCGGCCACGCCCCTGGCTCCGTCGCGCGCGAACCGGCTCCGGCCTACCGCGGCGGCTCGGGGTAGCCCCAGGGCGCCGGCGGCGGCGCCACGCGGCGGGTCAGGTCGAACTCCACCCGGAAGCGGCGCTCGGTGCCCTCCCTGCGCAGCGCGTAGGAGAAGGTGCGCCCGGGCACCACCTCCACCGTCCACACGTTGGTGGCCGCGGCGGGGATCAGCGCGGCGGTGTGCGCGTCCGCGAAGAACTCCTGGGCCGCGGCGGTGCCCGCCCCACGCGTGTCGCCGCCGTACTGCGTCACCCGGTCCTCGCTGCCGTCCTCGTGCCGGTGGTCGTGCTTCAGCCGCAGCCCGCCCGCCGTGCGCGTCAGGATCCAGGTGCGCGAGCGGTTCTCGCCCAGGTGGAAGGGGATGCGGATCTCGCCCGGGGCGCACTGGCGCACGTGCATCACCAGGCGCTTGCCGGCGAACGCGGTGTCCGCGGGCACCGTCTGCACCAGCCGCCCCTCGTACGCGCCGCCGCAGAGCGACTGGAGCGACGCCCAGAACGCGTCCCGCTCGCTCACCGGGGCGGGGGCCGCCGTGCGGCAGCCGCCCAGCAGCGCGAGGGAGAGGACGAGCAGCGTCCGCCTCCCCGTCCACCGCCTTCCCCCGGGCGTCGTCGCCGTCGCGGACGTCGCCCGATGCCGACCGAGGCGCCTCACGTGGCGGGCCCGCCGGCGGGGGCCGCGGCCGCCCCGCGGGAGCGGTCGCGCCAGAAGGTGAGCTCGTCCACCTTCGGGGCGCCCACCTTCACCTGCTCCACCCTCCCGGCGCCGTCCACCAGGAGGAAGGTGGGGGTGGCGTAGATGCCCATGCGCTCGATCGTGGCGGCGTCCGCCGGGCCCACGGACGAGGCGCCGCGCACCTTCAGCGAGTCGAGCAGCCGGGCGCCGGGCTCCGCGCCCTCGATGGTCAGCACGCGCAGCCGGGGCAGGTCGCCGCCGGCGGAGGCCAGCCGCGCCAGCGTCTCGTGGCAGTGCGGGCACGACCGCGAGATCACCATCACCACGCCGCCGCCGTCGGGGGTGAGCGGCAGGGTCGCGCCGCCGGCGTCCTTCGCGTCGTATCCCGCAAGCGATTTCGGCAGCCGGTCGGGGGAGCGCACCTCGCGCAGCTCCGCCTGGCGCCGCACGGCGACGATCGCCAGCACGCCGGCCAGGGCGACGATGCCCAGGAGGACGTAGATCGCGCGGCGCCGGCGCGCCGCGATGGAGCGGTCGGATGCCTGCTGGGCCATGGGAGAGACGGGCGGAAGGTGGAACGGGAAGGGGAGGAGAGGGGCCCCGGCGGCGACGCCCGGGCCCCGGCCGACGTCGTGCGCCTACCGCATCAGGTTCTTGGCGATCGTCTGGAGCTGCATGTTGCTGGTGCCCTCGTAGATCGTGCCGATCTTGGAGTCGCGGTAGAACTTCTCCACCGGGTACTCGCGGGTGAAGCCGTAGCCGCCGAACAGGTCGATGCACTGCGAGGCGATGCGCTGCGCCACCTGCGACGAGAACAGCTTCGCCATGGCGGCCTCCTGCAGGAAGGGGCGGCCGGCGTCCTTCAGGCGGGCGGCGTTGTACACCATCAGGCGCGACGCCTCCAGCTCGCACGCCATCTGCCCGATCTGGAACTGCACGCCCTGGAAGTCGCCGATGCGCTTGCCGAACTGCTCGCGCTCCTGCACGTACTTCACGGTCGCGTCCAGCGCCCCCTGCCCGATCCCGATCATCTGCGCGCCGATGCCGATGCGGCCCTCGTTCAGCGTCTCGATGGCCGTCTTGTAGCCCTTCCCCACCTCGCCCAGCACGTTCTCGTCGGGAACGAGCACGTCCTCCAGGATCAGCTCGGTGGTGGAGGAGGCGCGGATCCCCAGCTTGTCCTCCTTCTTCCCCACCGAGAAGCCGTCGAACTCCTTCTCCACCACGAACGCCGTGATCCCCTTGTAGCCGGCCTCGGGGTTGGCGTTGGCGAAGATGATGAACACCTCGGCCTCGGCCCCGTTGGTGATCCACAGCTTGCGCCCGGTCAGGCGCCACCCGCCGTCGGCCTTGGTCGCGCGCGTGGCGAGCGCGAAGGCGTCGGAGCCGGAGCCGGCCTCGGAGAGCGCGTAGGCGCCCACCTTCTCGGCGGCCAGGACGGGGAGGTACTTGGCCTTGATCTCCTCGCTGCCCCAGCGCAGGAAGGCGTTGTTGACCAGGGTGTTCTGCACGTCCACGAACACGCCCACGCTGGCGTCCACGCGCGAAAGCTCCTCCACCACCAGCGCGGCGGTGAAGAAGGAGGCGCCGGCGCCGCCCAGGTCCTCGGGGACCTCGATGCCCATCAGCCCCATCTCGAAGAACTTGGGGATCAGATCGGCGTCCATCTTCTGGGCCTCGTCCATCGCGTGGACGCGGGGACGGACCTCGCTGTCCGCGAACTCGCGCACGGCGTCGCGGAACATCTGCTCTTCTTCGCTAAGGACCGTGAGCGGCGCGCCGCCGGTGGGGAGCTCAACCGTTGCCATCGGTGCTCGTCGTGTCGGGGGTCGGGATCCGTCGCGCGGGTGGTGCCCGCGCGCGTAAGCCCTTAATATGGCGAGCCGGGGACCGCCTGTCGAGCGAGCCCCGGCGCGCTCGCAACCATCGTGGGGATTGGTCTCATGCGCCCATCGCTCGTCGCTCTCGCCCTCGCCGCCGCGCTCGTTCTTCCCGGGTGCGGATCTGGCCCGACCGAGCCGGAGGAGCGGCCCTCCGGGACCTTGAGCCTCCGCTGGTACCTGCCGGCCGTCCCCGACTTGCCGGCTGATTCGGGAACCGTGACGGCGAGCGGGCCGGTCCAGGTGCGCGATGGGAGGATCGCGCCCGGGAACTGGGCGTTCGCGCTCTCGGAGCGCCTCGATCTCCGGCTCTACGCGTTCGTGCCGACGGGGCCCACGACGGGCACGTACGTGTGGATGGTCGTTCCTCGGCAGGTGGGGAAGCTCGAGTGGAATTGCGGGAGGCTGGTCCACGGCCAGTGTGGCGACCACGTGTCGTTCGGAACCCCGATCCCTTCACCGTTCGATATACCGGCGGACGGAGGCGTCTCCTACGCTGCGAAGGAGGGGACTCTGGAGGTGCTCGAGCTTGGGCCCGATCGGGTCGGCGGGACCTTCCGGTGGCGCGCACGAGACTTCCAGGGCCGATTGCTCGAGGTCGATGGAACGTTCGACGTCCCGATCATTCGCGAGTGACCGATCCACCCTTCACGGACGGCATGCCCGCCCTGAACGTCGCCAGGCCGCCGTCGCCGCCGCACGCAGGGGAGGACCCCACGCCCTCCGGACGCCACGACCGCGTGGTGGGCTACCTGCTCGCCCTGGCGGCCGGGGCCATGTGGGGCTCCACCGGCGCCATCAGCGAGCTGATGCAGGCGCGCGGCGTGGAGGTGACCGCCATCGGCTTCTGGCGCGTGTCGCTGGCCACGCTGGGCTTCCTGGTCTACGGCCTCTTCCGCCCCGCCATCTTCCGCATCGACCGCCGCGGGCTGCTCCTGGTCGGCGGCATCGGCGGCGTTCTCGTCGCGCTGTTCGAGGTGGCCTTCCAGTTCGGCTTCCGTCACCTGGGCGTGGCGGCCACGGTGGCCGTCCTCTATGTGGCGCCGGTGCTGATCACCCTGCTCGCCGGGCCGCTGCTGAAGGAGCGGGTTACGCCGGTCCGTCTGGCACTCGCGGGAGTCGCCACGGCGGGCGCGATGCTGACCGTGCTGAGCGCGGAGGGGCTGAAGGCGGAGGGGGTGATCGCGATCGGGGCGCTGGCGGCGCTGGGCGCGGCCGTGTCGTACGCGGGGACCACGCTGCTGGCGCGATACACGGTGCCGCGCTACGGGGCCGAGCGGGTGCTGTTCTACGAGATCGCGGGGGGCACGCTGGTCCTGGCGCTGGTGCTGCCCCTCGTGGGCGCCTCCCCGGTGAAGGACGGCGTTCCGGCGTGGATGGGCGCCCCGGGCGCGTGGGCGCAGGTGATCGTGCTGGGGATCGTGACGGTGGTGCTGGCGAACTTCGCGTTCTTCGGCGCCGCGCGCCGCATCGACGCGGCGCCGACCGCCGTGGGCGCGAGCGTGGAGCCGGTGGTGGGGGCGCTGCTGGCCCTGGCCGTGCTGGGGCAGGACCCGGGCGCGCTGGGGTGGGTGGGGCTGGCGATGGTGGTGTCCGGGGTGGCCGGCGGATACGTCCGCGAGGCGAAGCGGACGGAGGCCGATCCGCACGCCCGCGGAGGCTAGGCACGGAGATCGCGAAACCGTTGGTGCCTGGCCCCGTAGTGTCCGTAGCCGCCGGAGCTTCCGGCCGCTCGCGCACGTTCCCGACAGGAGAGAGACCATGGACAACCCGAACGACGCCGCCGGCGGCCCCACCGAGGGCGCCGGCCGCAAGCGCGATCCGCTGGACGACCTGAGCAAGCGCCTGGACGCGGCCATCGAGGAGCTGCGGCCCAAGGTGAAGCGCGTGATGGACGAGCTGGAGGCGCGGGTCGACCAGGCCATGGACGAGATCAAGCCCAAGGTCTCCGAGGCCCGCGACCGCGCCCGCCCCAAGGTGGACGAGATGGTGGCCGACGTGCAGCCCCGCATCGACGCGGTGATCGCCAAGCTGCAGACCAAGCTCGACGCCCTGCGCCGCGACCTGGACTTCCGCGTGGACCGCCACGAGACCCGCCAGGAGGGCGGCGCGGCGTCCGGAGCGCCCGAGACGCCGAGCCCCTGGCCGGCGCAGGAGAGCGACACCAAGCCGGGCGACCCGCCCACCGGCACTTCCGGCGGCGGCACGGCCGCGCAGCCCGGGACCGGCGGAGCCGCGGGCGCGGCCGCGGCGCCCCCGACCTCGCCGTTCACCACCTCCACCCCGCCGTCCACCGGCGGCACGGCCGGCGGTGGAGCCACCGGGGGGTCCCCGTACTCCAGCGGCGGATCGACGTCCGCCGGGGACACGTCCTCGGGCGGCACCTCCTCGACGGACGGGACGGCCTCCACCGACACCACGTCGGCTCGCGACCCGTTCTCGTCCAGCCCGACGTTCGGGGCCAGGACCACGGACTCGTCCTCGACCGACACGTCGTCCACCGGCGAGGGCCGCGGGTGGGTGGCGGACGGGCGCGACGCGACCGACGATCCGGACGCCCCGACCGGCGGATCCGGCACGGGCGGCACCATCCCCTGACCCGGGGGGGAACGGTGGAGCGGGGGAGGGCGCGCGGCGTCCTCCCCCGCTTCGTTCTCCTCTCCGACGTGCCGACGTCCGCCGGGTTTCCGCGAAGGACTTCCCGCGCGGCGGGCGACGAGAGAAAGAGGGAGTTCGGGGAGTTTTCGGAGCCGGTTTCCGCTGGTTCCTCCCTGAACTCCCGAAACTCCCGACACTCTTCCCTTCTGTAGTAGCATCGGCGCGCGACGGGAGGTTGCGTGGCGCGCGGAGGAAGAGGTGGCACTCCACCGCGCAGCCTCCCGGGGTTAGCTTCCAGCCTCCGCGGAAGCCCGCAAGCCTTCCGTCCGTTCCTCCGGTCGTGCCCCCCCTCACCGCCCGGACGGCGGACCCCTTCCCTCCCGGCCCTCCCCATGCCCCTGATCTCCGCGCGGGACCTCACGAAGCGCTACGGCGGCCTGACGGCGCTGGACGGCCTGACGATCGACCTGGAGCCCGGCGTGATCGGCCTGGTCGGCGCGAACGGCGCCGGCAAGAGCACCTTCCTGAAGATCCTGCTGGGCCTGATCGCCCCCACCCGTGGCACCGTGCAGGTGCTGGGGATGGACGCGGCCACGCAGGGCATCCGGGTCCGGCAGCACGTGGGCTACATGCCGGAGCACGACTGCCTTCCCGCCGAGGTGTCGGCGACCGACTTCGTGGCCCACATGGGCCGCCTCTCCGGGCTTCCCGCGGCGGCGTCGCGCGAGCGGACCGCGGAGATGCTGCGCCACGTGGGGCTGTTCGAGGAGCGCTACCGTCCCATCGGCGGCTACTCCACGGGGATGAAGCAGCGCGTGAAGCTGGCCCAGGCGCTGGTCCACGATCCCCGCCTGCTGCTGCTGGACGAGCCCACCAACGGGCTGGACCCCGCCGGGCGCGAGGAGATGCTGGAGCTGGTGGAGCGCACCGGGCGCGAGTTCGGGATCTCCATCCTCGTGTCCTCGCACCTGCTGGGCGAGATCGAGCGCGTCTGCGACTTCCTGGTGGCGGTGGACGGCGGCCGGCTGCTGCGCGCGGCCCCGCTGCGCTCCTTCACCGGGAGCACCGAGGACCTGCTGGTGGAGGTGGAGGAGGGCGCCGCCGCGCTGGGCGCCCGCCTGGCCGCCGCCGGGGTCGAGGCGCGGGTGGAGGGCGACGCCGTGATCCTGAGCGTGCGCGACGGCGACGACGCCCCGTACCGACACGCGGTGCGCGCCGCCGCCGACCTGGGGCTGGCGCTGGTGCGCATGGAGCGCCGCCGCCACCACCTGGAGGATCTCTTCCGCGCCCCCGCGGGCGCCCCGCGGTCCACCCCGCACGCCGAGGCCGCGCATGCAAAGGCCTGAGCGCGCCGCCGGCACGCTGTACGACATCGGCTACCGGCGCTACGAGGGGCCGCGCCGCGGGCGCGGCTACGCCTTCGGCGTGCTGTTCGCCCACTCGCTCAAGGCCGCCTTCGGCATCGGGCGCGGCGCCAGGGCCAAGGTCGTCCCGTTCCTGCTGCTGGGGCTGGTCTGCTTCCCGGCCATGATCCAGTCCGCCCTCGGCGCCCTCTCCGGCGGCGAGGCCAAGGTGGTGGGCTACGAGGACTACTTCAAGCGCGTCGTCTTCTTCTTCCTGCTCTGGTGCGCGGCCCAGGCGCCGGAGCTGGTGAGCGGAGACCAGCACCACCGGGTGCTCTCGCTCTACTTCTCGCGCGCCCTGCGGCGGGTGGACTACGCGCTCGCCAAGCTGCTCGCCTTCGTGACCGCCGCGGCGATGTTCGTTCTGGCGCCGCAGCTCCTGCTCTTCGTGGCCAACGTGGCGCGCGGCGCGAACGTGGGGGAGGGACTGCGGACGGAGGGCGCGTTCGTCTGGCAGATCCTGGCCGCGAACCTCGTCTCCGCCACGATCTTCGCCAGCGCCGCGCTGGCGATCGCCTCGCTGACCCCCCGGCGGGCCTTCGCCACCGCCAGCGCGATGGGGCTGTTCCTGCTCACGGGCGCGGCGGCCGGCGCGCTCGTCGACGAGCGGGCGGGCGTGGGTCGCCGCGCCGAGCTGATCTCCCCGATCATGGTCTCCGTCCGCGCCAACGAGCGCATCTTCTCCGACGCCGCGCCCACGGAGAAGCTGCCGCTCCCCACGTGGACGTACCTGGCCGTGGCGGGCGGCCTGGCGGCGCTCTCCACCGCCACGCTGCTCACCCGCTACCAGAAGGTGCAGGCATGAGCGCCGGCACCCGGTCCCGCTCCGCCGCCGCGGCACCGGCCGCGCCGGCGACCGCCGCTCCCGCGGTGGAGCTGCGCAACGCCTCCCGCTGGTACGGCAACGTGGTGGCGGTGAACGACGTCTCCTTCACGCTGGGCGCGGGGATCACCGGGCTGCTGGGGCCCAACGGCGCCGGCAAGTCCACGCTGCTGCACATGATGGCGGGGTTCCTCCGCCCCTCGGCGGGGGAGGTGCGCGTGCTGGGCGCCCCGGCCTGGCGCCACCCCGACACGTACCGCCAGGTGGGGCTGGTCCCCGAGCGCGAGGCCGTCTACCCGTTCATGACCGCCTACGAGTTCGCCCTGGTGAACGCGCGCCTGCAGCAGCTCCCCGACCCCGAGGGCGCCGCCCGCCGCGCGATGGAGGCGGTGGACCTGGTGGGCGCCATGGACCGGCGCATCGGCACCTACTCCAAGGGGATGCGGCAGCGCGCCAAGGTGGCGGGCGCGCTGGTGCACGACCCGCGCGTGCTGCTGCTGGACGAGCCCTTCAACGGCATGGACCCGCGCCAGCGGATGGACATGATGGACCTGCTCCGCTCCATGGCCGCGCAGGGGCGCACGATCCTGGTCTCGTCGCACATCCTGGAGGAGCTGCACCACCTGGCCGACAGCGTGATGGTGGTGGTCGCCGGCCGGCTGGCGGCGAGCGGCCACTACCGCGAGATCCGCCGGCTGATGACGGACCGGCCGCACACCTTCGTCCTGCGCTCGTCCGACGACCGCCGGCTGGCCGTGGCGCTGCTGGCGGAGCCCTCCGTCTCGGGCGTGGAGCTGGGGGGCGACGGCCTGTCCGTGCGCGCGGCGGAGCGCGGCGCGTTCGCCCTGGCCCTTCCGCGCGTGGCGCGCGACTCGGGCGTCACCCTGTTCGAGCTGCGTCCCACGGACGAGTCGCTCGAGAGCGTCTTCTCGTACCTGGTGCAGCGATGATCCTGCCCGTCGAGACCACGGTGGCGCGGGTCACGCTGCGCCAGCTCTTCGTCCGCCGCCGCGCGCTCGCGGTCCTGGCCATGGCGGCCGTGCCGCCGCTGATCGCGCTGGTGCACTCGTTCTCGGACGCGCGGCCCGACGCGGCGGAGCCGTTCCTGCTGTCCATTTACCGAACCGTGCTGGTGGGCGTGGTGCTCCCCGTCGTGGCCCTGCTGCTGGGCACCGGCGCCTTCGGCGGCGAGCAGGACGACGGCACCATCCTGTACCTGCTCTGCAAGCCCGTGGCGCGCTGGCGGCTGGTGGTCACCAAGCTCCTGGTCGCGGGCCTGGCCACGGCGCTGGTCTGCGTGCCCAGCGCCCTGCTGACGGGGATCGTGGCGCTGGGGGGGATGGACGACCGGGGGATCGTCCTGGGCTTCACCGCCGGCACGGCGGTGGGATCGCTGCTCTACTGCGCGATCTTCCTGGCGCTGTCGCTCACCACGGCGCGCTCGCTGGTGGCGGGGCTGGCGTACGTGCTGGTGTGGGAGGGCCTGCTGGCGAAGTACCTGGGCGCCATGCGGCTGCTGAGCGTCCGCGAGTACGTCGTCTCGACCGCCGACCGCGTCGCGCTCCTGGAGCCGGGCGTCCTGCAAGCCGGCCTGGAGCCGTCCACGGCGATGTGGATGGCGCTGGCGCTCCTCGCCGCCTGCACGCTGCTCTCCGTCCACAAGCTCGCGCGGTGGGAGGTGGGGAAGGAGGCGTAGGGACGGTTGACATCGTATCCCGAATCTGGTATATGTTGAGGCCGCACCGCCCATCCCGGCAGTTGCGTTGGCTCGGCTCGTCGCTCGATGACCTCAGCGCGTTCCCCGCCGGGGTGAAGCGCTCCATGGGCTTCGCCCTGCGGCAGGCGCAGGAGGGCGGAAAGCACCCCGACGCGAAGCCGCTGCGAGGATTCGGGGGCGCCGGGGTTCTGGAGATCGTGGAGGACCATGACGGCGACACGTACCGGGCTGTGTACACCGTACGCTACAGCGACGCCGTATACGTCCTGCACGCCTTCCAGAAAAAGTCCACGCTGGGTGTCTCGACACCCCGGCGCCACATGGATCTCATAGGTGCCCGGCTGGAGGCGGTGCGCCGCTCACGCGAGGACGGAGCGGGGAGATGAGCGACGATACCATTCGTGAGGGCAGCGACAACGTGTTCGCCGACCTGGGCGTTCCCGAGCCGGACACCGCCCTGGCGAAGGCCGACCTCGCCATCGCCATCGTCCGCCTCGTGGAGGAGCGCGGGCTCACGCAGGCGCAGGCGGCCAGGAAGTTGGGCACGACCCAGCCGAAGGTCTCGGACCTGCGGCGGGGACGGCTGGAGGGGTTCTCGATGGACCGCCTCCTCCGGTTCCTGGTGTCGCTGGGACAGGAGGTGGAGGTCGTCTATCGACCCGGCGGCGCAGGTGCGGCGGGGCTGAGGGTCGTGGCGGAGGCGCGGGCGACGTACGGAGCCGACGGCGGTGCGGCCGACCCTCCCGATCCGTGAGGCCACCTTCCCGGCGGGCGCCACGGGCGCTAAATCTGAGCATCGCCTTTCCGTACACGCCCCTGAGCCACCGAATGCCGATCCCCACGCCCATCCGCTCCACCGCCGCCGCCGCTGTCGCGCTGCTCCTCTCGGCGGCGCCGGCGCCCGCACAAGCGCGCGTGGAGTACGAGGTCTCGTTCCCCAACGCCGTGCACCACGAGGCGGAGGTGTCCGCCACCTTCCGCGGCGCGCCGGCCGGGCGTCCGCTCCAGGTGCGGATGTCGCGCTCCTCGCCGGGGCGCTACGCGCTGCACGAGTTCGCCAAGAACGTCTACAACGTGCGCGCGACCGACGGCCGCGGGCGGCCGCTTCGCGTGACGCGCCCGAACCCGCACCAGTGGGACGTGGCGGGGCACGACGGCACCGTGCGCGTGTCCTACACGGTGTTCGGCGACCGCGTGGACGGCACGTACCTGGGGATCGACGAGACGCACGCGCACATGAACATGCCGGCCACGTTCATGTGGGCGCGCGGGATGGACCGGGCGCCCATCCGCGTCACCTTCCGGAAGCCGCGGCCGGAGTGGTCGGTGGCCACGCAGCTCGTGCCCACGGCCGACTCGGCGACGTTCACCGCGCCGGACCTGCAGTACTTCATGGACTCCCCCACCGAGGTGGGGCCCGTCCGCTGGCGCTCCTGGCAGGTGGCGACGCCGCGGGGGCCGCGCACAGTTCGCATCGCCATGCACCACCTAGGCACCGACGCGGAGCTGGACGCCTACGCCGAGATGGTGAAGCGCATCGTGGACGAGCAGGTGGCCGTGTTCGGCGAGCTGCCGCTGGACCACGGCACCTACACCTTCATCGTGGACTACCTGCCGTGGGCGAACGGCGACGGGATGGAGCACCGCAACTCCACGGTCGTCACCTCGTCGCGCCCGCTCTCCGCCGGTCCCCGGAACGCGGTGGGCACCGTGTCCCACGAGTTCTTCCACCTGTGGAACGTGGAGCGCATCCGCCCGCGCTCGTTGGAGCCGTTCGACTTCGAGGAAGCCAACATGTCCGGCGAGCTCTGGTTCGCCGAGGGCTTCACCTCGTACTTCGACGACCTGTTCCTGCGCCGCGCCGGCATCCTGACCGACGCGGAGTACGCCGCCGCCGCGGCCGGCAGCATCAACGGCGTTCTCCTCTCGCCCGGCCGCGACGTCTTCTCCGCGGTGGAGATGAGCATGCAGGCGCCGTTCGTGGACGCGGCCGCCTCCATCGACCCGCAGAACCGCCAGAACACCTACATCTCGTACTACACCTACGGCGCGGCGATCGGGCTGGGGCTGGACCTGGAGATGCGCCGGCGCTTCTCCGTCACGGCGGACGATTACATGGCGGCGATGTGGCGCAGGCACGGCAGGACGGCGCGGCCGTACACGCTGGCCGACCTGCGCGCCACCCTGGGCGAGGTGACGCGCGACACGGCGTTCGCGAACGGCTTCTTCCGTCGGCACGTGCAGGGGAAGGAGGCCATCGACTACGCGCCGCTGCTCGCGCAGGCCGGCTTCGAGCTGCGGAAGGCGCGACCGGGGATGACGCGGCTCGCCGCCAGCTTCCAGGAGGAGGATGGCAGGCTCCTGCTCTCCGCGGACCCGCTGGCCACGTCGCCGCTGCGCGCGGCGGGGCTCTCGCGCGGGGCGCGGATCGTGTCGCTGGACGGCAGGGAGACGAAGACCGTGGACGACCTGCGGGCCGTGATGGCGGAGAAGCGCGCCGGCGACGCCCTGGTGGTGGCCTACGAGCAGCGCGGGCGCGCCGCCACGGCGACGGTGCGGCTGACGGAAGACCCCACGCTGACGGTGGTGCCGGTGGAGGCGGAAGGCGGGACCCTGACGCCGGCGCAGCGCGTGTTCCGCGCGCGCTGGCTGGACAGCCACGCGAGGGGCCGATGAACCGTGCGAGCGTCCTCTCCCTCGTCGCGCTGGCCGCGCTCGGCGCCGGCTGCCGCGACTCCGACGTGAGCGCCGACACCGGGGCCGCGCGCGCGCCCACCGTGGCCGCGCAGGTGCTGCGCGCCTGGCCGCACGACAGCACGGCGTTCACGCAGGGCCTGGCCTGGCACGACGGCGCCCTGTACGAGAGCACCGGGCGCTACGGCGAGTCGTCGCTGCGCCGGGTGGAGCTGGAGACGGGCCGCGTGCTGAAGAAGGTCGACGTGCCGCCCCGCTTCTTCGCGGAGGGGATGGCGATCCTGGGCGGCAGGGTCTACCAGATCACCTGGAAGGAGGGGACGGGGTTCGTCTACGACCTGCCCTCGCTCTCCCTGCGCACCACCTGGACGTACGACGGCGAGGGGTGGGGGCTGGCGACGGACGGCACGCACCTGATCCAGAGCGACGGCACCTACCGCCTCCGCTTCGTGGACCCCGCCAGCGGCGCCGTGGCCCGCACCCTGGACGTGCGCGACGGCGACGACTACGTGATGGAGCTGAACGAGCTGGAGTGGGTGCGCGGGGAGATCTGGGCGAACGTGTGGCACAGCGACCGCATCGCGCGGATCGACCCGGCGACGGGGCGGGTGAAGGAGTGGCTGGACGTGTCGGCCCTTCTGCCCGCGGCCATGCGGCGCGACCCGGAGGCGGTGCCCAACGGGATCGCGTGGGACCCGGAGACGGACCGCCTGTTCGTGACCGGGAAGCTCTGGCCGCAGCTCTTCGAGATCTCGCTGCCCGGGGTGCTGGGCCCCGCCCCCGCCGACGCCGGAGCCGCGCCGACGGCCGCCCCGGCGGACGGCGCCGGGAAGGCTCCGTGAGGCCGGTTCCCGGCAGGCTGAAACCCCGGCGCCCGCCGCGCCGTAGGGTAGATCGAGCGTCACGTCCCCCGAACCGTCGGTCCGCATCATGGGCTTCCTGATTCGAGTGATCTTCCGCACGGTGATCCTCGGCCTCCTGACCAGGCTCCTCGGGGCCTTCTTCCCCATCCTCCGCAGGCTTCTCCTCCTCTGGCGGTGAAGGAAAGCGGACGGTGATGCTGCAGGTACGACCCGGGCGGCCGCGCGAGCGGCCGCCCGGGCTTTTTCGCGTCCGTGCGGGGCGCCCAGGCGGATGACGGGCGCCTCGCTGCGCCCGCTGGCCCCCTCACCCCCGGCCCCTCCCCCACGAGGGGGGAGGGGTGCACGACGGTCTCGGCGCGGGCCGTAAGCCCAGTCCGCGCAGGCGGACTTCGTGCCTTCACGAGCCGCGAATTTCATTCGCAGGCGTGGTCGGGCATCCGCCGGCGCCGCTTGCCCCCCACGCCCTGCCCCTCCCCCGCGAGGGGCGGAGGGGTGCTCGGGATCGCAGGCGTGGCGCCCACGTGGATGACGGGCACGTCGCTGCGTCCGCGGGCCCCCCTCACCCCCGGCCCCTCTCCCACGAGGGGAGAGGGGTGCCCTGCCGTTCGTGCGCCGGCGATCTC
>JASLAX010000008.1 GCA_030146875.1 Longimicrobiaceae bacterium | reverse complement strand
ATCAGATCGGTCAGCCGGTCTCCGTCCAGCCGCAGCTTGCTCACGCGTGCCATCCAGGCCTCCTGGGCTCAGGTCTGGATGGAATCTTACACCACGGTAAATACAAAGTAAACGGTATTGCGCGCAGGCGGACTTCGTGCTGTCGTAGCCGCGACGTCAGTCGCCAGGCTACCGCGGATGTCGCGATGCTGTAGCCGCCTCGCAATCGCCGGGAAACAGGGACAGCCGACGAGCCTCTCCCTCTGGCGCCCCGCCACCTCCGCCCGCTCGCCCCTACCAGTCCCGCACGGGCCGGCTCCCCTGCCCGTCCCGCTTCAGGGTGCGCTGCAGGAGGGCGCCTTCCGCGGCCTCGGCGCCGGAGACGATGCGCTCGGCCTCGCTCTGCGCGGCTCCCTGGGGACCGCCGGCGCCGCCGGGCGCGGGAGTGGGCGCGGCGGGCTCCGGATCGCCGCCTCCGCCTCCCCCGCCCCGGTCGGGGGCGTCGCTGCCGCCTCCGCCGGACTTCTTCTCCTCCTCCAGCAGCCGCGTGGCCAGCTCCAGGTTCCACTTGGCGTCGCGGTCGCGCGGGACCAGGCGCAGCGCGGCGCGGTACCCGGCGATGGCGCGCTCCAGCCGCTGCCGGCGCTGCTCGCGCGGCACCGAGTCGCGGAAGACGGGCTCCAGGTCGGTGTTCCCGCCGTTGTAGGCCGCGCGGAAGGTGACCACGCGGCCGGCGCGGGCTCCGCGCGCCGCCTCCAGCTGGGCGCGCGCGGCGTCCCACCTGCCCTGGCGGAGCAGCGCGGTGCCCAGGTCGTAGCGCTCCAGGGCCGTCCCGCCGTCCTCCCGCACCGCCTGGCGGTACAGCCGCTCCGCGCCGGCGGCGTCGCCGCGCCGGTAGAGGCGGTTGCCCTCCGCCAGCGGCCCGCCGGCGGCGAGGGCGGCAATCACCAGCGCGGCGGCGGCGCGCATCATCGCGGCCTCCGGGGCCGGCGGCGCTCCAGCAGCGAGTCGAGGGCGAGCAGCGCCAGGGCCAGGGAGAGCGGCCAGGCGTAGCGGTCCGCGGGTCCGTCCTCGCGCCCTCCCCCTCCACCGCCGTTCCCGCCGATGGCGGCCGCGATCTCGCGCGCGCTGGACGCGGGGCCGAAGTAGGTGCCGCCGCTGCGGCGCGCGACCTCCCGCAGCAGCGGCTCGTCCAGCCGGGAGATGGCGGTGCCGCCCGTGGTGGGGTCCGTCTTCCAGCCGCGGACGCGGCCGGTCGCGGGGTCCAGGTCCGGCACCGGCCCGCCCGCCGCGGTGCCGATGCCGACGGTGTGGACGGGCAGTCCCAGGGTGCGCGCGCGCCGGGCCGCGTCCAGCACCGCCTCGCGCTCCTCCAGCGCCTCGCCGTCCGTCACCAGCACCATCGCCGCGCTCTCCGGCCGCTTGCCGCCCGCGTAGAGCAGCCCCGCGCCCTCCCGGATCGCCCCGGCGAGCGAGGATCCGCCCTGCGTCACCATCTCGGGCGAGAGCGCGTCCAGGTACATCTCGAGCGCCGACGGGTCGGTGGTGAGCGGCGAGAGGACGTACCCGCGCCCCGCGAAGGCCACGACCCCCACCCGCGCGTCCGGAAGCGCGCGCAGCAGTCCGCGGGCGAGGGTCCGCTCGCGCTCCAGCCGGCTGGGCGCCACGTCCGCCACCCGCATAGACGCGGAGGCGTCCAGCACCAGCACGACGTCCGCGGCCCCGCCTCCGCCCGACGCGGCACCGATGCGCGGGCCCGCCGCCGCCAGGCCCAGGAGCGCCGCCGCGGGAAGGAGGAGCGCGGGCCTCCAGCGCGGGAGCCGCGCGGCGTCCGCCCCGGCCAGGCGGGCGACGAGCGGGGCGTCTCCGAGGGCGTCGGCGGCGGCGCGCCGTCTCCGCGCCGTCCTCCACAGCAGGAACGCGAGGAGGAGCGGGAGGACGACGGCGAGCGCCAGCAACACGGGGCGGGCGAAGCTCATGGGAGCAGCCTTCCCCGCCGGCCGCCGCGCACCGCCCACTCGGCCAGCAGGAACGCCGCGCCCAGCAGCAGGAGCGGCAGGTGGAGGGGACGGGCGCGGGAGTAGCGGCGCACGCGGAGCGGCGTGCGCGTCAGCCGGTCGATCTCCGCGTAGACGCGGCGCAGGGCGCCGACGTCCGCCGCCCGGAAGTAGCGCCCGCCCGTCGACGACGCGATGTGCGAGAGCAGGGCCTCGTCCAGCGAGACGGGGAGCATGCCGTACTGGATGCCGTCGGGCGTCTGCACCGGGATGCGCGCCATGCCCCGCGAGCCCACGCCGATGGTGTGGACGCGGATCCCGAACGCCGCCGCGGCGCGGGCGGCCGCGCGCGGCTCGATCTCGCCGCGGTTGCTCTCCCCGTCGGTCAGCAGCACGATCGCCCTGGACCCCGGCAGGCGCCGCAGGCGGCTCACGGCCGTCGCCAGGCCCATCCCGATCGCCGTGCCCTCCCCCATCCGGCCGACTCGCAGGCCGCGCACCGAGGCCAGCACCACCTCGTGGTCCACCGTCACCGGCACGCGCGTCAGCGCCTCGCCGGCGAAGGCGACCAGGCCGATGCGGTCCTGCGGCCGCGCCTTCACGAACCCCTCCACCGCCGCCCGCGCCGCGCCGATGCGGTTGGGCCGGAAGTCTTCCGCCAGCATGGACCCGGACACGTCCACCACCACCACGATGGAGATTCCCTCGCTGGTCGCCTCCGTCACCTCGCCCCGCATCCGCGGGCCGGCCAGGGCCAGGACGAGCGAGGCGAACGCCGCGCCGCGCAGGATCTCCGGCAGGCGCGCGCGGCTCCGCGCGCCCCGCGTGGACAGCGGAGCGAGCAGGCCGGCGCGCGCGAACGTCACGGCCCCGGCCGGCCTCCTCCGGAGCCACCACGCCCACAGGGGGAGCAGGGCGAGCAGGGCCAGCGCCCACGGGCGGGCGAGCTCCAGGCTCACGCGGCCTCCTTCCCGGCGTCCACCACCGCCGTCGGAAGAGGACGGAGGGCGGCGGGGTCGCGCGCCTCCACCCAGCGCCGCGCGGCGTCCACGTCCTCCGCCGCCTCGGCCGGCGTCCGCGGCGCGCCGGCGAACTTCACCACGTCCGCCCGGGCGAGCAGCAGGGCGAGCTCGGCCACGGCCTCCCGGTCCGCCCCACCCGCGATCAGGGCGGACACGACCTCCGCCGTGGTGCGGTCCCGCCCCCACGCCGGGTCGCGCGCGGCGAGCAGCGCCCGCAGCGCGCCCGAGAGGCGGCCGTACGTCGCCCGCGCCTCCTCCCGGTCCGCCGACGAGCGGGCGAGGGCCAGCGCCGCGAGCGCCGTGGCGTGCGGGTCCAGCGGAGGCCCTTCCCTCCGCCGCGCCAGCAGACGCCGCGCGAGCCAGGCGAGGAGCGCCAGCAGGCCGAGCGCGCCCAGGACGTACGGCCACCAGTCCGGAACGGCGCGCCTCACCGGCTCGTCGAGCACGTCCTTCGGCCCCTTGGGTTCCACCCCGGCGGTGTCGCGGGGGAGCACGGAGGCCACGCGCGGCAGCGGCAGGCGGAACGACATCGTCCGGGGAACGCCGTCGGGGCCCTCCAGCCGCAGCCGCGCCTCCACCGCCGGCAGCGTCCCCGTGCGCCACGCGACCAGCGGGACCACGACCAGGTGGTCGGGATGGCGCGCCTCCGGGGGCTCCACCGTCACCGCGCCGTTCGCCTGCACCGCGTTCGTGTCCGGCGCCGCCAGCTCCGCCGCGACCCGCGCCGCGCCCGAGACGCGCACCACGACGCGGAACGGGTCGCCCACGGTCACGACGGAGGGCAGCGCGGCGGCCGAGACGCGCATCCCCGTGTCCCCCGCCGGCGGCGGCGTCTGCGCACCTGAAGCCGTCCCTCCCGCGGGTGGAGCCTGCCCGGCGGACGACGACGACGTCCCGCAGAGGAGGACGGCGAGCGCGGAGAGGACCGCGGCGGAGGAGGCGCGCTTCATCGCCGGCGCGCCTCGCGGCGGCGGAAGAAGGCGAGGAGCGGCGCCGTCCAGGAGACGTCGGTGCGCAGCTCCACCTCGTCCAGCCCCAGGCGGCGGAAGAGGCGGCGCGCGCCGTCGCGGTCCGCGCGGGCGGCCTCCGCGTACGCCTTCCGCACCGCCGCGCGCGAGGTGTCGATCCAGGCGTCCTCCCCCGTCTCCGGGTCCACCACGCGCAGGAGGCCGGCGTCCGGCAGCTCCACGTCCGCCGGGTCCACCAGCGTCACGGGGACCACGTCGTGGCGGACGGCCGCCGTCGCCAGGGCACGCTCGAACGCCTCGCCGGCCGCCGCGCCGGCGAAGTCGGAGAGCAGGAAGACGATGGAGCGCGAGCGCAGGGCGCGGACGCTCCAGCGCAGCGCCTGCGCCGCGTCGGTCCCCCGCCCCTCGGGCTCCAGGGCGAGGAGGTCGCGGACGATGCGGAGCACGTGGCGGCGACCCTTCCCGGGCGGGACGAACGCCTCAATGCGGTCGGTGAAGGCGAGCAGCGCCACGCGGTCGTTGTTGCGCACCGCGGCCATCGCCAGCGTCGCCGCGACCTCCGCCGCCAGCTCGGCGCGGAAGCGGCCGCGCGTGCCGAAGCGCTGCGAGCCGGAGAGGTCCACGGCGAGGAGGACCGTCAGCTCGCGCTCCTCCACGTGCTTCTTCACGTGGGTGCGGCCGGTGCGCGCGGAGACGTTCCAGTCGATGGTGCGCACGTCGTCGCCGGGCAGGTACTCGCGCACCTCCACGAACTCGAGCCCCTGGCCCTTGAAGACCGAGTGGTACTCGCCGCTGAAGCGCGAGTCCACCAGGCCCCGGGTCCTGAGCTCGATGCGGCGCACCTGGCGGAGGACCTCCGCCAGCTCCACGCCTCCCGCCACGGGTCCGCTCATCCCGCCCCCCTCAGGGGACCTTCACCACGGAGAGCACGCGCTCCACCACCATGTCCGACGTCACCCCCTCCGCCTCCGCCTCGTACGTGGTGACCACGCGGTGCCGCAGCACGTCCAGCGCGATCGCCTTCACGTCCTCGGGCGCCACGTAGGCGCGGCCGCGCAGGTACGCGTGGGCGCGCGAGCACGCCGCCAGCGCCAGCGTGGCGCGGGGGGACGCGCCGTACTCCACCAGCGCCGCCAGGTCCGTGGCCCCGTACTCCGCCGGGCGCCGCGTGGCGTGGACGATGTCCAGGATGTAGTCGGCGATGGTGTCGTCCAGGTACAGGTTCGCCACCGCCTTCCGCCCCTCCAGGATCTCCTGCGGGCTCGCCACCGGCTCCACGGCGATGTCGCCGCCGGACGACATCCGCCGCAGGATCTCCTTCTCCTCCTCCCGCGTGGGATAGCCGACGCGCACCTTGAGCATGAAGCGGTCGACCTGCGCCTCCGGCAGCGGGTACGTCCCCACCTGCTCGATGGGGTTCTGCGTCGCGAGGACCAGGAACGGCTGGGGGAGCGGGAAGGTCTCGCCGCCGATGGTGACCTGGCGCTCCTGCATGGCCTCCAGCAGCGCCGCCTGCACCTTGGCGGGAGCGCGGTTCACCTCGTCGGCCAGCAGCACGTTGGCGAAGATGGGCCCGCGGTGCGGGACGAACTCCCCCGTGGACTGGTTGTAGATGGTGGTGCCCACGATGTCGGCCGGCAGCAGGTCGGGCGTGAACTGCACCCGCTGGAAGGTGCCCTGGATGCTTTCGGCCAGCGTCTTCACGGCCAGCGTCTTCGCCAGGCCGGGGAGCCCCTCCATCAGCACGTGCCCGCCCGTCAGCAGGCCGATCAGCAGGCGCTCCACCATTGCGTCCTGCCCCACCACGCGGCGGTGGACCTGGGTGGCGACGCGCTGCAGGAACGCCGCGCGCGCGGCGTCCGCCGCGGTCGGCGGAGGGGGGTACGTGCTCATGCGTGGCCTCGGGTCTGGGACGGCGCGCCCCCGGCGGACGCGCACGGCCCGGCACAGGGAAAATCCCGTGCCGGGCCGCGTGTGACCCCCGTGGGGGAGGATGGTTCCCCCTGTCTCGCCACCTCTGCGTTGTCGGCGAGGGACTTCTCGCACCCCAGCGACGCCTTTCCACGCGGAGACGCGGAGAGCGCGGAGACGCGGAGGGGTCCCGTCGCTCAACCCGCTTCCGTCTCGATCCGCAGCGACGAATTGGAGGGGAGTTTTGGGAGTTCAGGGAGTTCTGGGTTGTGCTCCGATCCGGCCCCGGCGCAGTCCCAAAACTCCCTGAACTCTTTTTAAACTCCCTCTTTTTCTCGTCCTCCGCCGAACGAGAAGTCCCGCGCGGCATCCCGCCCTGCCGTTGCTGTTCTCCGCGTCTCCGCGTCCTCCGCGCCTCCGCGTCAAAAAAGGTCACTGCGGCGCGAGACGAGAGCCCGCGCCGACCCGCTCTCTCTCCATCAGAGGACGGGAAAGACCTCGCTCAGCCGACCGCCTTCACCGCCGCGTCCCGCACCTCGGGGGTGCGGTCGCGGAGGAGGCGCTGGAGGACGTCGCGGGCGGCGTCTCCGCCGATCTCGCCCAGGGCGCGCACGGCCTCCACCCGGAGCGGGACCGGCGTGCGCGAGAGCCAGCGTCCCCCGCCGGCGCGCTCCGCCAGCACCGGGATGGCGCGCGGATCGCCGATGCGGCCCAGGGCGCGGACCACCTCGAGCACCACCTCGGCGTCGTTCTCCTGCCCCAGACGGGCGAGCAGCGGCGTCACCGCGGCGTGCGTCTTCGTCAGCCCGAGGCCCAGGGCGGACGCGGCGCGCAGACCCGCCTCGGGGTCGCCCAGACCGCGCACCAGCAGCGGCACCACCTCGTCGCCGCCCAGCTTGGTGAGGGCCAGGATGGTCTCGCGCCGCACCCGCGCGTCGCCGTGGCGGATGGTGCGGGTGAAGTGCTCGATGGCGTCGGCGCTGCGGATCTCGCCCAGGATGCCCACCATGTTACGGACCACGAACCACCGCTCGTCGCCCACCATCTCCTCCAGCAGCGGCACGCCCACGTGGTCCAGGGAGACCAGGGCGTCGCGATAGGCACGGCGGGCGGAGACCTCCGTGGCGCCGCTGAGCGAGTTGACCAGCGGGGAGACCACGTCGGCGCCGATGTGGAGGAGCGTGGAGCGAAGGCCGGCGCGCTCCTCCTCGCTGCGCGCCTTCCCCAGCCGCACCACCAGCTCCTCGATCACGGTGCGCGTGGCGGTGCGGTGGATGGCGAGCATCACGTGGCCGCGCACCGCCGGGGAGCGCGCGGCCAGGTGCTCGGCGTCGCGCCGCAGGTCCTCGATCAGCGAGACGGCGCGGTCCATCATCCCCTGCTCCACCGTCCACTGCGCCACCATCTCCAGGCGGTTCAGCACCTCCAGCCGCTCGGAGTCGTTCGCCTCGCGCAGCAGGCGCCGCAGCTCCTCCACGTTCTCGTGCGTCACGCGCGAGGCGGTGGCGCGCACCACCTCGTACATGTCGTGCGCGCTCCACAGCTCCAGCCCGCTCGCCGGCGCCGCGGGCCCCTGCTCGGCGCGCGGAGAGGCCGGGGCGGCGGGGGGCGCCTCGCTCGGGACCACCCGCACGTCGTCGATCAGCACACCGCGCACCCCGCCGGCGGAGAGCGCGTTCGCCAGCCCGCCGGCCGCGCGGGCCACCCGCGGCGGCAGCGCCACGCCGGAGAGGAAGCGCCCCAGGGAGTCGGCTCCCACCTCCGCCTCGATGGTGAAGGAGGAGACGCCGTGCTCCGCCATCCGCGCACCGAACCGCTGCACGTGCGGCGAGCGCCGCGCCGCCAGCTCGTTCCCCACGCTCAGCCCGCCCGGCAGCACCTCCACGCGCAGCTCCGTCCCCAGCTTGAGCAGCGCGCCCTCCACCCGGTGGAGCGCCTGCACCAGCGTGGGGTGCGAGAGCGGGTAGAACTCGCTCAGCGCGTACGACTTGGCCAGGTCCACGAGCAGAGCGGCGGGGGTGGTGGGGATCGTCATCTCTTGGTTCGCTCTCCTCCGTCCTCGTAGCGGAAGATCCAGGCGGCCATGGCGCCGGGGCGCACCGGCGGCTCGTCGCCCCAGGGCTCCAGGTCCTCGCGCGAGCCGTGGTCGGCGTCGGCGATGCCGCGGGTGCCGGCCAGCATGTCGGCGGCACGCCGACGCCAGCGGTCCCAGTTGGAGGCGCGCAGGTCCACCCACCCGTTCTCGCACGCCTTCTCGGCCGCGGCGGCGCCGTGGCAGGGGTCCGGCGCCACCTTCACGTCGGGCCCGCGCAGCAGGCTCTCCCCGTCCGGCAGCAGCACCGGGATGCCGATGGAGATCATGCGCGCACGCAGCTCCGGGTCGCCGTCCAGCAGTGCCGCCGCCGCGCGCGACGCCTCCGCCGGATCGATCTCCGCCGCGGCCGTGAGCCGGTCCCCCGAGAGCCGCCGCAGCAGGGCGGCCTCGAAGAGCAGCTTCGCCAGGCGGGGCGGGCCCAGCATCTCGTACGCCACTCCCTCCAGCCCGTGCTCGCGCTCCAGCGCGTCCATGCGGGCCAGCGCCGACTGCCGCAGGATCCCCGCGCGGTACGTGGGACCGGAGGTGGACGCGTCCAGCGCCGCCACCACGTCGCGCCCCGTGGGCCGGCCCTCGATCTCGCGCACGGCGTCGCGGGCGATCTCCTCCGGGGTGATGAACTCCATCAGCCCCAGCGCCGTCAGCGTCTCGAACTCCGGCGGGGAGAAGAAGCCGTTCTCGCCCGAGTCCAGGAAGACGCCGCGGAGCGGCTTCCCCGTGTCGACTCCGAACTCGCCGCCCTCCGTCGGGAACGCATCGCCCACCGGCACCGGCCCGCGCGCGTCCACCAGCGGGATCGCGCGCCCGCCGCGGCGCACCTCGCCCACCCCGATGCGCTTCCACGAGATGGCCGCGGTGGGCTTGATCTCCTTCACCGCCGGGGCGCCGGGGGTGCGCGCCATCAGGTACAGGAGCAGCGTGTGCGCGCCCGCGACGGCCGACTTGGCCAGCAGCTCGCGCGAGGGTCGCCCCTCCGAGTGGGTGAACGGGATGTTGAGACCCATCCCGCCGCTCCCGGCCGTGCCCACCTTCAGGTACATCTGCGTGCCCGCCCGCTCCATCCCCGCCAGGGCGAGCTGCACGTGCCGGATCAGCTTGGGCATGTACAGCGTGGCCAGGTGCTGCTCCACCACCTCGCGGGAGAGGGTGTCCCCCGCCTCGGCGGCGATCAGGTCGCGCGCGCTGCGGAAGACGTTCTCGTAGGCGATGCCGGTGGCCGTGTTCACGCAGTCCACCACGATCTGCGGCCGGTGGTCCAGCAGGAAGCGGCCGAGCGTGGAGACCGAGCGGAGCGCCGCCTCCGCGTCGGGCCCGTGGATGGCGTCCACCCCGGCCAGCCCGTAGGTGTCCTCCACGATGGCGCGCACCGCGGCCGGGTCGCGGGAGAGCAGGCGCGGCGGCACGTCCTTCTGCGCCCACGGCACGAAGACGTTGCCCCACAGGGGGACGACCTCCGCGTCCCCCGCCTCCTGGCGGAGCTCCGCGGCGGCCTCCTCGGCCTCGGACTGCACCAGCCCCGCCACGTAGACCGCCGCGGGGCGGCGCGGGAGCAGGGCGCGGGCGATGGCGGTGCCCACCAGGCCGCTGCCGCCCAGGATCAGGATGCGTGCGCCTTCGATCTGCATCAACCCGTACGTTCGGAAGGGTGGTTCACTCGACGGGGCGCTGGGCCCCGCCGCGGCGGCGCTCCTGGCGTCCCTCACGCACGGCGGCCAGCTCGGCGGGGGCCACGATGCGCCACTTGCCGGCGGGGAGCTGCCCCAGGTCCACGGGCCCGAAGCGCACGCGCTGCAGGCGCTTGACCGGGTGGCCCAGCACGTCCATCATGCGGCGGATCTCGCGCTTCTTCCCCTCCTTCAGCACGATGCGCACGCGGTAGACGTTCTCGTCCACCTGGTGCAGGCGGTCCACCGACTCGGCGTGGGCGGTGCCGTCCTCGATCTCCACCCCCTGCACCAGCCGCCGCGCCTCCTCGGAGGTGAGCTTCCCCTCGGTGTCCACCAGGTACTCCTTGGTGGTGCCGTGCGAGGGGTGCAGCAGGCGGTTGGAGGTCTCGCCGTCGTTGGTGAGCAGCAGCAGCCCCTCGCTGTCGCGGTCCAGGCGCCCCACGTGGAAGAGCGAGTGGTAGCGCTCGGGGAGCAGCTCGTAGATGGTCTTGCGCCCGAACGGGTCGCGGCGGGTGCTGACGTAGCCGCGCGGCTTGTTCAGCGCCAGCCACACCACCTCCCCCACCGAGATGGCGCGGTCGTCCACGGCCACGCGGTCAACCCCGGGGCGGACCTTGGTGCCCGGGGCGGTGACCACCGACCCGTTCACGGACACGCGCCCCTGCGCGATCAGCTCCTCGCAGGCGCGGCGCGAGGCCACCCCCGCGCGGGCCAGGAAGGTCTGCAGGCGGACGTCACCCCCCTCGGGGCGGCTCGGCTTCGGCACGGTCGTGCTCCTTGCGGGCGAGCACCACCGGCAGGTCCTCCGGACGGGGGAGGTCGTCGATGGTGCGGAATCCGAAATGCTGCAGGAAGAAGGGGGTGGTGCCGTACAGCAGCGGCCGCCCCAGCCCCTCCCCCCGTCCCGTCACCTCCACCAGCCCGCGCTCCTGCAGCGTCTTCAGCACGCCGCCGCAGCCCACGCCGCGGATCTCCTCCAGCTCCGCACGCCCCACCGGCTGGCGGTAGCCGATGATCGCCAGCGTCTCCAGCGCGGGGGTGGAGAGGCGGTGGGTCGCCGGCACCGCGTCGAAGCGCTCCAGCACCGGCGCGAACTCGGGGCGCGTCAGGAGCTGCCACCCGCCGGCCACCTCGAACAGGCCGAAGGCGCGCCCCTCGGCCTCGTACTCGGCGCGGAGCTCGGCCAGGGCGTCCTCCACGACCTCCTCGTCCAGCTCCTCGTCGGCGCGTGCCAGCTCGGCGGCCGAGAGGGGCGTCTGCGAGGCGAACAGGAGCGCCTCGACCATCCGGGAGACGCGCACCTCAAGCCTCGTCGCGCTGGCGCCCGCGCAGGATCCAGAGCGACGCGAAGGGCGCCGTCTGGCGCACCCGCACCAGGTTGCGCTTGGCCATCTCCAGGCAGGCCAGCAGCGCCGCCACGGCGTGCATCCGGGTGCCCCACGGCCGCACCAGCACGGCGAACTCCACCCGCGGCGAGCGGGCCAGCGCCTCGCGCACCAGCTCCATCTTCTCCTCCAGGCGGATGGGCCGGCTGCGGAAGCGGTACCCCGCGTCGGGCTGCGCCAGCCGCCGCCCCAGCTCCAGCGCCGCCGTCCACACCTCCGCCCACTCCGTCTCCAGCGGCAGCTCGGCGAGCCGGGGGGCGGGGCGCACCTCCACGTACCCGCGGGGGAAGAGCCGCGCGCGCTCGCGCTCCGCCGTCTCCAGCAGCCGCGCGGCCTCGCGGAAGTGCTCGTACTCCAGCAGGCGCCGCACCAGCTCGGCGCGCGGGTCCTCGTCCTCGTCGTCCCCCGCCGGGCGGGGAAAGAGCATCTGCGCCTTGATGCGGATGAGGGTGGCCGCCATCTCCAGGAACTCGCCCGCGCGCTCCAGCTCCAGCCGCTCCACCCCGCGGATCGCCGCCAGGAACTGCTCGGTGATGCGCGCGATGGGGATGTCGAAGACGTCGATGTCCTGGTTGCGGATCAGGTGCAGGAGCAGGTCCAGCGGACCGTGGAAGCGCTCCACGTCCACCTGGAACGGGTCGCGCACCGCGGCGTCCGCCTGCACGGGCGCCCTAGACCAGCGCGTTGACGACGACCAGAACCGCCTCCAGCCCGCCCCGCACCACCGGCCGCAGGAAAGACAGCCCCCCCAGGAAGAGGAGGCCGAACAGGATCACCATGCCGTACCGCCCCACCTCCACGTACCGCGCGGCCAGCCGCGGCGGCAGGAGCTGCGCGACCACGTGCGAGCCGTCCAGCGGCGGGATGGGGATCAGGTTGAAGACGATGAGCGCCAGGTTCACCTGGATCCCCGCCATCATCATCAGCACCAGCATCCCTGCCGCCGAGCCCTGCGCCGGCATTCCGCCGCCCACCCGCACCACCACCACCAGGACGAGCGCGAAGAGCAGCACCAGCAGCAGGTTGGCCGCCACGCCCGCGAGAGAGACCAGGATGTCGCCGCGGCGGAAGTGCCGGTACTTCGACGGGTCGACCGGGACCGGCTTCGCCCAGCCCAGCACGGGGGCCCCGGAGAAGGCCAGGAGCGCGGGAAGGATCACGCTGCCCACGGGGTCGAGGTGCGGAAAGGGGTTCAGCGTGAGCCGACCCAGCCGCAGCGCCGTGTCGTCGCCCTGCTTCAGGGCGACCCACCCGTGGGCGACCTCGTGCACGACCACGGAGAAGACGAGAAGGGGGATGAGGAGGAGGAGGGATTCCCAGTTCGACATGGGGCGCAAGGTAGCGGGGGCCCGGAGGGTTGTCAAAATGAGGCGGCCGAAGGCTTGACACCGCCAGGGGGTTTCGCTACTTTATCCGGTCTCTGTACGTGTTTTCCATACACCGATCCCGGTGCCCTGCACCGTCGTTCCCTGCTGGAGGCCAGCCTTGCCGAACGTCAAATCCGCCGAGAAGCGGATGCGGACCAACGAGATCCGCGCCGAGCGCAACCGTCAGAACCGTTCCCGGCTCCGCACCGCGCTCAAGAAGGTCCGCTCGGCCGGGACCGCGACGGAGGCTGCCGGCGCCCTGCAGGAGGCCACGTCGCTGCTCGACCGCGCCGCCCGCAAGCGCCTGATCCACCCGAACAAGGCCGCCCGCGCCAAGTCGCGCCTGCACGCCTTCGTGAAGAAGCTCGCCGCCGCCTGAGCGCGCCGGGTACGGATCGCAGAAGGGCCCGCCGACCACGTCGGCGGGCCCTTCTCGCGTGCGCCGGTGTCGCGGAGGGCCCTCACACGGCGCGGCTCCACGCGCCACCCCTGCCGCGAGCGGGACGGGGGAACGGGACGTCTCGGCTCCGGCGCCCACGGGTGGCGTCCGCCTCCCGGCGGCGTAGAGCCCCCCGGCCAAGGACCACGATCGTCCCTCCGGGACCACGCATTTCCCCACCGTCCGCAGACACCGGACTCGCAGGGCACCCCTCTCCCCTCGTGGGGGAGGGCGGGGGTCAGCGGTCCTCCCGCCGAACCACCGCACCCGGGCATCCCCCGGACGAACGGCGCGAGGCGCGGAGAACGACCGTCGTTCTCCGCGCCTCGCGTTCCACCGCGTCTCCGCGTGAAGCGGTTGTCCCGCCTCAGAGCTCCGAGCCGCAGACCTCGCAGTACCAGGACCCCTGCTCGTTGAGCGCCCCGCACTCCTTACAGAGGACGCGCGTGGAGTGGGCGGCCGCTCCCCCCACCCCGGGCGGGGGCGTGGGCGTGCTGGCCGGGGGCGGAGGCGTGGGGGCGGCGGACTTCCCCGCCCCGCCGGCGGGCGGACCGGAGATCGCGCGGTCCAGCTCCTCCAGGAACGCCAGGTCGTCGGCCGCCAGCCCGCCGCTCGAGCTGGTGGAGGCGGGGGGCGTGGGCTGGGTCCGCTCGTCGACCTGGTCCAGGAAGTCCAGCCCCGTTCCGGGCGAGCCCCATTCGTCCGTCCCCTGCGTGCCGCCCAGGTCGTCGAGCCACGGCAGGTCGCCGCCGTCCGTCGCGGCCGGCTCCGCCGTCGCGTCGGCGACCGGGTAGTCGTCGCCGAAGGGGTCGCGCTCCGGCCCGCCCGCGGTGGGCGGCTCCGACGGTAGGAGCGGCTCCCAGGGGTCCGTCTCCTCCTCGACCGGCGTGGGCGGGCCGTCGGGAACCGCGGGGAACGCGTCCATCGCCGGCAGCGGCGCCGCCTCGGCCGGCGGGGTGGTCTCCGCGGCGGGAGCTGCCCGGGCCCCGACGACCGGCTGAGCCGGGATCGCCTCCGAGGCGTCGACCTCTCCCAGCAGCGAGGAGAGGTGCTCCACCTGCTCCGCGGCCTGCGCGCGGGCCTGCTCCGCCGTCTCGACGTCGCGCTCCAGGGGCGGACGCGCCTCCTCCCATCCCGACTCGTCCAGCTCGCCGATCATGGCCCGCAGGCGCATCTCCTCCAGCGCGTCCAGGGCGCGGGCGCGACTCTCCTCCGTCTCCTGCAGCTCGGCGCGGGCGCCATCCAGCGAGCGGGCGATCTCCTCGCGGTAGCCGGCCAGCTCGGCCGTCACGCGGTGGAGGCGCGCCTGGTAGTCGTCGCGGACGCGGGAGGCGACGCGCTCCGGGGCCTCCCGCCCCACCTGGTCCAGCCGGGCCAGCCAGCCGCGCAGCAGCTCGCGCTGCTGCACCAGCTCCTGCACCGGCGGGAGGTCCTGGGCCTGAGAGTCGGCGTGGGACGGGTTCATCGCGTTCTCCGGTGCCGCGGCCGCTCAGCCGCGGAAGAGGTCGATCAGCACGCCCGCAATCTCCGCGGGGGCCACCGGCTCCACCTCTCCCGAGGGCGGGATCGTGGGCGGCCGGTAGAGGGAGCGTTCCAGGTTGCGGTCGTACGCCGACCAGCCCCCGCCGCCCACGCCGGCGAGCAGGGAGATGGCCGGGTTCATCTTGGAGTCCAGGTCGTCGGCGTAGTGCAGGACCAGGGCCTCCAGCGTCTGCGGCACCTTGGGGCTGGCCCACTCGTGCCGCCCCTGGTGCGAGGCGATCAGGTGCTGCAGGTGCAGCAGCGTCTCGGGCGGGAGCCCCGGGATCCCCTCCGCCTCGCGGGCCACGATCCCGATCCCGATCACGATGTGCCCCAGGAGCTGCCCCTCGTCGGTGTAGCCGAAGGTACGCTCCGCCCGCAGCTCCCGCACCTTCCCCAGGTCGTGGAGGAGCGCGCCCGTCACCAGCAGGTCCCGGTCCAGCGCCGCGCCCTGCGCCGCGTAGTGGGCGGCCAGGGTGTCGCACGCGCGGGCCACGGAGAGCGAGTGCTCCATCAGCCCGCCGATGTAGGCGTGGTGGTTCCGCTTGGCCGCGGGGTGCAGGCGGAAGGCCCGCCCAAGGGAGGAGTTCTTCCCCACGCAGCGCTGGAGCAGGGCGCGCAGCGGAGCCTCGCGCACCGAATCAACCAGCCGGTCCAGCTCGCGCGCCATCTCGCCCCGGTCGCGCGGCGACGCGGGAAGGAAGAAGGCCAGGTCGTCCTCCGCCGCGGCCAGCGGCTGCAGCGAGGCGACGGTGAGCTGGAGCCGGTCCTGGTAGACCGAGGCGCGGGCGCGCACGCCCACCACGTCGTCCACGTCGAAGAGCCGGTCCAGGCGCTCGGCCTCGTCCCAGACCACCGCCTGCACCGTCCCCGTCCGGTCGCCCAGCACCAGGGAGAGGAAGGGCTTGGCCGCCTTGGTCTCGCGCCGCTGCTTCTCGTGCACCAGGTAGCACGCGACCACGTCGCGCCCGTCCGCCAGCTCCGCGACCAGCGGCCAGGGGAACGCCTCGCCGCAGAAGCCGCGGGGGTCCGGGCGGGCGGGAAGGATGGACCGGCGCGTCGGTAGGCTCACGGCTTCCCCGCCTCCCACACCACGCGTCCGCCCACGATGGTCCGCACCGCGCGCCCGCGCAGCCGCATCCCCCGGAACGGCGTGTTGCGCGAGCGCGAGAGGAACGCCGCCGGGTCCACCGTCCACTCCTCGCGCGTGTCCAACACCGTCACGTCCGCCGGCGAGCCGGGGAGGAGCGTGCCGCCGGGGAGGGAGAGCGCGCGCGCCGGGCCGCAGCTCATCCGCTCGACCAGCGTGGCCAGGTCGATCAGCCCCGTCGCCACCAGCTCCGTGAAGGAGAGGCCGAGCGACGTCTCCAGCCCCACGATGCCGTTGGGCGCGTCCTCGAACGCCTGCTCCTTCTCGTCGTAGTGGTGCGGCGCGTGGTCGGTGGCGATCACGTCCAGCGTGCCGTCGCGCACCCCCTCGCGCACCGCCTGGCGGTCCGCTTCGGATCGCAGCGGCGGGTTCATCTTGGCGTCGGTGCGGTACGACTCCACCGCCGCGTCGGTCAGGGTGAAGTGGTGCGGCGAGGCCTCGGCGCTCACCCGCACGCCCCGCGCCCGCGCCGCCCGGATCAGCTCCACCCCGCCGCGCGTGGAGACGTGCTGCACGTGCAGCCGCCCGCCCGTGAGCTCCGCCAGCATCAGGTCGCGGGCGATCATCACGTCCTCGGCGGCGTTGGGGATGCCGGTCAGCCCCAGCCGCGTGGCCACGATCCCCTCGTTCATCGAGCCGCCGCGCGAGAGCGTCAGCTCCTCGGCGTGCACCGCGACCGGGATGTCGAAGGTCAGGGCGTACTCCAGCGCCATCCGCATGATGCCCGCGTTGGTCACCGGCCGCCCGTCGTCCGTCACCGCCACCGCGCCGGCGCCCAGCAGCTCGCCGAACTCGGTGAGCTGCTCGCCCTTCTGCTCCACGGTGATGCAGCCCGTGGGGTAGACGCGCGCGGCGCCGGCGCGCAGCCCCTCGGCGCGGACGTAGCCCACCGTCGCGGGGTCGTCCACCGGCGGGTCGGTGTTGGGCATCGCCACCACGGCGGTGAACCCGCCGGCCGCGGCCGCGCGCGCGCCGCTGCCGATGGTCTCCTTGTGCTCCTGCCCCGGCTCGCGCAGGTGCACGTGCACGTCGATCAGCCCGGGGCAGACGATCAGCCCCGAGGCGTCGAAGAGCTCCGCGCCCTCGGGCGCGTCCAGCCCCTCGCCCAGCTCGGCGACCGCGCCGCCCACCAGCAGCACGTCCAGCACGGTGTCCAGCGACTCGCTCGGGTCCACCACCCGCCCGCCGCGGATCAGCATGGGCCTCACGACTCGCCCCCCTTCGCCAGCTCGGCCTGCTCGGGACGCCCGCCGGCGAGCAGGTACAGCACGGCCATGCGAATGGCCACGCCATTGGTCACCTGGTGCAGGATCACCGAGTGCGGGCCGTCGGCCACGTCCGAGTCGATCTCCACGCCGCGGTTCATGGGGCCGGGGTGCAGGATGAGAAGGTCGCGCGGCGCCTGCTCCACCCGCGCGCGGGTGACGCCGAAGACGCGGTTGTACTCGCGGAGCGACGGAATGAAGCCGGCCTTCATGCGCTCGAGCTGCAGGCGCAGCACGTTGAGCACGTCGGCCCACTCGATCGCCTCCTCGATGCGCCGGAAGACCGTCACGCCCAGGTCGCCGATGCACGCCGGCAGCAGCGTCTGCGGGGCGCAGACCGCCACCTCGGCACCCAGGCGCCGCAGCCCCCAGATGTTGGAGCGCGCCACGCGCGAGTGCAGCACGTCGCCCACGATGCAGACCTTGAGCTTCGAGACGTCGCCGCGGTGGTCGCGGATCGTGAGCAGGTCGAGCAGGCCCTGCGTGGGGTGCTCGTGCTTGCCGTCGCCGGCGTTCACCACGTTGGAGTCGATGCGCTCGGCCAGGAAGCGGGCGGACCCCGACGCGCCGTGGCGGATCACCACCATGTCGATCCGCATGGCCTCCAGGTTCCGCGCGGTGTCGACGAGCGTCTCCCCCTTCGCCACCGAGGAGCCGGTGCTGGAGATGTTCACCGTGTCGGCGGCCAGGCGCTTCTCGGCGAACTCGAAGGAGATGCGCGTGCGGGTGGAGTTCTCGAAGAAGGCGTTGACGATGGTCTTGCCCCGCAGGACCGGTACCTTCTTGATGGACCGCTCCGAGATCTCCTTGAACGGCTCGGCGGTGTCCAGGATCGCGCGGATCTGGTCGCCGGTCAGGTCTTCCAGCCCCACCAGGTCCTTGCCCAGGTAGGGAGCCGCCGCGTGCGCCATCAGCCGCCCCTCTCCACCAGGTCCACGCCGAGCGATCCGTCGATCGCGGGCACCCGTACCTCCACCCTTCCCCCCGCCGGCGCCTCCACCGTGCGCCCCACCACGTCCGCCTGGATGGGCAGCTCGCGCCCCCCGCGGTCCACCAGGACGACCAGGAGGATGCGCGACGGCCGCCCGAAGTCCGCCAGCTCGTCCAGCGCCGCGCGGGCCGTGCGGCCGGTGTAGAGCACGTCGTCCACGATCACGAGCTGCTTCCCGTCGATCCCGCCCGTGGGCAGCGCCGTCGGCCCCACCACGGGGCGCGGGCCCACCGCCATCAGGTCGTCGCGGTAGAGCGTGATGTCCAGGGTGCCGGTGGGGATGGGGGTGGACTCGCTCCGCTCGATCTCGGCGGCGATCCACCGCGCCAGGTCCACCCCGCGCCGGTGGATGCCGACCAGGACGACGCCGTCCGTGCCGTCGGTGCGCTCCACCACCTCGCGCGACATGCGCGCGAGGGCGCGCTCGACCGCGGCGGAGTCCATGATCGGGCGGCGCTGCGGGTCGCTCATCTGGGATTTTTCAGGTGGCCGGGAAGGTGGTCCGGGGCGCGGAAACTTACTTCCTCACCGGACGGGGTGTCAACGCGGCGACGAGCCCCCGATCGTGAGTACCTACGGCCGGGCAAGAGCGTGACGAAGGCTCTCGCGTCCCATGCCCCATCCCTCCCGCCGCACCGAATGCGTCAGAGGTTTACGGGATCCGTAGGTGAGTCTCTTCCGGATTCGAGCCGATTGCGCCCCGCGTGGCCAACGTGCGCGGATCACTTGACGACAATCATGGGAGCAGTATTTTGGGATGAGGACGACCTCCCCTCCCTTACGCCCGGAGCCCTCATGCTCGTGCGCAGATTCGTCGCAGGCGCGGTACTGGTCGCCGGAGCGGCGGCGCTTATTCCCGCTGATACGCACGGGCAGGAAGTTGACAGGCCGACGTACACGTGCATCGTGACTACGACCACCACGACGCAGACGACGTACAAGAACGACGGATCGTACACGAGCGTGACCCTCGTAGTCACCACCAAAGTCTGCACTCCCAATTGAAGCCACCGAGACGACCGAAGAGGTCCCACCTGGGTACGCTCGCGGGCGTCGGTTCACCGGGGGAGACCCATGCGCAACGCCGGACCGTGAGGGCGCCCGGCCTGTGGGTGATGGCGAGCATCGTGGCACTTGGCGCGGTGCTCGGCCTCTCGGGATGCGGTGGCGAAGGCGGTGGCGCCATCGATCACGCCGGTTCGGGCGCTCAGGGTTTCTGGAAGGCCGGCGAGCGGTGGAGTCTCCTGGAGGAAGCGCGGATCGGAGAGGGCGACGAGGAGGGTTCTCACACGTTCGGGAGCGTCGCCGACGTCGAGCTGGACGCGATGGGCCGCGCGTGGATCGCGGACGGGCTGAACCAGCAGATCCAGGTGTTCGACGGAAGCGGCCGGCACGTGCGTACGATCGGTAGGAAGGGGGCGGGGCCGGCGGAGTTCGGGCAGATCGCCGGTATGACGTGGGCGCCCGACGGCACGCTGTGGGTGATGGACGGCGGCAACTCTCGCTACGCCGTGTACGACACGACGGGAGCACTGGTGGATACGCGGAGGCGGGACTCCAACCTTACGATGACGCCGTGGCGGGGGCGGTTCGACGCGAAAGGACGCCTCTACGACGTGGCCGGTGGCCTACGGCCGGATGGATCGATCGAGACCTACCTCGTGCGCTTCGATTCCGCCCTCCAGCCGGGGGACACGTTCGCGATGCCCCGGTTCCACGACGAGGTCTTCGAGATCCGGCGGGGGGACGCCCGGAACAACTCGGTGAGCCAGGTCAACGTTCCGTTCAGCGGCAATCAGGTGTGGGACCTCGATCCGAACGGCCGCGTCTGGGTGGCGAACACCGCGCGCTACAGGATCGAGCGACACGCCTTCAGCGGGGGGGTGGAGAAGGTGGTCGAGCGGAAGGTGGAGCCGGTACCGATCCCCCGCGCCGAGCGCGACCGCATGCTGGAGAACTACGAGGGGTTCGTCCGACAAGGAGGGAAGATCGACCTCTCCCGGATTCCGAAGACGTATCCCGCGCACAACGGCTTCCTGTTCGACGACTCGGGCCGCTTGTGGGTGAAGCCGAACACCGATCCGCGTCACGGCGCCATGCTGGACGTCTTCGACCCTGACGGCCGCTATCTGGGTCGCGTGGCGCTTCCAACCGGCGAGCGGTCCGCACCACTCGTGATTCGCGGCGACAGGATGGCGGTGATGGTGACGGACAGCGTTGGCGTCCAGTCCGTGTCGCTGCTGCGCATCGTGCGCCCGGCATCCTGATCCACCCCGTCGGATCGTAGCAGGAACACACCGCAATCGCGCGCAAGATGAACGGGCGCTCCCTCAAGGACGAGGGAGCGGACGGCCGGGACGATGACGCTCAGTCCTGCGGGTTCGCGGCGTCCTTCGCCCTGCGGCGGGCGCGGAAGAAGGCGCGGAGCACGTCGCCGCACTCGGTCTCCAGCACCCCGGAGGTGAGCACGACGCGGTGGTTCAGGCGGGGGTCCTGGACTAGGTTGCCCAGCGAGCCCGTCATCCCCGCTTTGGGGTCGCACGCGCCGAAGACCAGGCGCGGCAGGCGGGAGAGGACGATGGCGCCCGAGCACATGGTGCAGGGCTCCAGGGTGACGTAGAGGGTGCAGTCCAGCAGGCGCCAGTGGCCCGTCGCCTCGGCCGCCCGGCGGATGGCCACCATCTCCGCGTGCGCGGAGGGGTCCTGCAGCGTGTGCGTCAGGTTGTGGCCGCGCGCCACCACCTCGCCGCCGCGCACGACGACGGCGCCGACGGGCACCTCGCCCAGCGCCTCGGCGGCGGCGGCCTCCGAGAGGGCCTCCCGCATCCACCGCTCGTCCTCTCCCCTTCCCGGCTCCGTCGTCTCCGTCATCGCTGGCGTCCGTCCGTCGTGCGGGTGGCGCTCCGGCGGGGAAGAGAGCACGAAGAGGGCCCCGGCGCCATTCCCGCGCCGGGACCCTCCCGTCCGACCCTGCGGACCGCGTTAGACCGTTGCGATCACCGCCGTGTGCTTGGAGGTGAAGCGGCGGAACAGCCCGGTGACCCGGCCCAGGACCGTGAAGTCGTCGTAGTCGGTGACCAGGATGGGCGCGTAGTCGGTGTTCGCGGGCTCCAGGACCACCTGGCCGTCACGCTCGAAGTAGCGCTTCACCGTGCCCTCGCCGCCCAGGCGCGCGGCGATGATCTCGCCGTTCTCCAGCTCCGAGGCCTCGACGGGCTCGACCAGCACCAGGTCGCCGTCGGAGATGCCGATGGACGTCATGCTGTCGCCCTTCACCTCCAGGAAGAACACGTCGGCCGCGCCGGCGAGCTTGCGGTCAAGCTCGATCTCCTGGCTCACGTGCTCGCGCAGGAGCGCCGGCTTGCCGGCCGCGATCTTCCCGTAGTGCGGCACGCTCACGACGCCGGGGTACAGGTTCATCCCCAGGATGCGGACGCCGCGCGAGCGGGACGCGTCGCGCTCGATGTGGCCCTTGTCGGCGAGCGACTGCAGGTGCTCGGAGACGGTCTTGGTCGACTTGATGCCGAAGCGCTTCCCGATCTCGCGGATGCTCGGCTGGTACGTGTTCTCCTTCAGGTAGTCGACCAGGTAGTTCAGGATCCGGCGCTCGATCTTGCTCAATGACTCTGGCATGGTGGCCTCTCCGTTGGAAGCGACGCGCGCTTCCGGCGCTGCGGAGCGGGCGACCTTCGCCACCGGCCCTCTCCGACGAACAGCCAAGTATCGATGGGTCGCCGCACCATGCGACGCTCCCCCTCCCCCCCGGACTGTCGCTACCCCCGGGCACCCTCGGATCGCGCCTCCAGCACCCGGTCCGTTTGCCGCCTATCTCCCGTCTGGGCTCAACTTAGGCGCGTTGGAAACCTTTGTCAACAACAATCATATGTTTAGGCCCGCCCTTCCAGGCGTGCGCAGGCGGCGGCCAGACGGGAGGCCACCAGGTCGCGCCCCATCAGCGTCACCACGTGGTCGATTCCCGGACTCGCGGTCCCGCCCGTGAGGGCCAGGCGAAGCGGGTGGACGACCTTTCCGAACGCCATCCCCTCCCGCTCCGACACCTCGCGCAGGGCCGTCTCCACCGCTGCGGGCTCCCACGGCTCGACGGCGGCGAGCGCCTCGCCCGTCGCGCGTAGGCGGGCGGCGGTGGCCGGGGCGTCCTTCCAGTGCTTGGCGACGGCGTCCGCGTCGTACTCCAGCTCCGGCGCCAGGAAGGGACGGGCCTGCTTCGCGATCTCCAGGGTGCTGCGGGCGCGCCCCTTCAGCAGCTCCATCAGCTCCAGCAGCCAGCCGCGGCGGCCCTCGGCCTCCTCCTGGCGCAGCAGCCCGTCGGCCACCAGCAGCGGCGTCACCAGGGGGAGCAGGCTCTCGGCGGACGCGACTGCCAGGTAGCGGCCGTTCATCCAGAGCAGCTTCTCCACGTCGAAGACCGCGCTCTTCTTGTTGATGCGGTCCAGCGAGAAGCGGCGGACCATCTCCTCCTGGTCCATCACCTCCACGTCGTCGCCGGGCGACCAGCCCAGCAACGCCAGGAAGTTCGCCAGCGCCCCGGGCAGGATGCCGAGCTGCGCGTAGTCGCCCACCGCCGTGGCGCCGTGGCGCTTGGAGAGCTTGCGGCCGTCCGGCCCCAGGATCATGGGGAGGTGCGCGAAGGTGGGGACCTCCGCCCCCAGCGCCTGGTAGAGCAGGATCTGCTTGGGAGTGTTGGAGATGTGGTCGTCGCCGCGGATCACGTGGGTGATGCGCATGTCGATGTCGTCCGACACCACGGCCAGGTTGTAGATGGGCGTGCCGTCGCTGCGAAGGACGATGAAGTCCTCGATGTCCTCGTTGCGGAAGCGCGTGGGCCCGTGCACCGAGTCGTCCCACTCGGTCGCGCCCTCGGGCACGAAGAAGCGGATGGTGAACGGCTCGCCCGCGGCGGCGCGGCGGTCGGACTCCTCGCGGGGGACGGCGGCGCAGGCGCGGTCGTAGCGGTAGCCCTCCTTGGCCGCCTCGGCCGCCGCGCGCTTGGCCTGCAGCTCCTCCTGCGGGCAGAAGCAGCGGTACGCCTTGCCGTTCGCCAGCATCCGCTCGGCGTCGGCCTTGTGGCGCGGGAACCCGTCGGCCTGGTGGACGGGGCCCTCGTCCCACGTCAGGCCCAGCCAGGTCATGCCGTCCAGGATCGTGCGCGTGGACTCGTCGGTCGAGCGCTCCCGGTCGGTGTCCTCGATCCGCAGCACGAACACGCCGCCTTCGCGCTTCGCGTACAGCCAGTTGAAGAGCGCGGTGCGGGCGCCCCCCACGTGCAGGTAGCCCGTGGGCGAAGGCGCGAATCGTACGCGGGGCGGCTGCGGCATCTTCGGTCTCTCGGGGTGCTCGTGCGGGGCCCGCGGATCGTCCGCCGGGCCCGTTTGAGGGGTCGATCGAGGCCGGAAAGCTACCCGCGCCTCCCGGCAGACGCCAGCCTTCGCGCCTCAGCCGGAGGGGAGGAGCTGCGCGGAGAGGGTGCGCGGGCGGGCGCGGAGGGCGCGGTCGGCGCGCACCGTGGTGAGCCGAAGGTCGCGCGGGCGGGCGATCCCGGACCCGGCGCTCACCGTGGGCACGATGCCGGCCGGGTCGAGGCGATGCTTCGCGGCGACGAGGACGCCGATGGCGTAGCGGCTCAGCGCCTCCGGCCCCACGAGGTTCCAGACGCCGGCGGCCTCCCGCCCCGGAAGCGCCGCGACCTCCCAGATCTGGGCGGCCAAGTCGTCCGGGTGGATGGGGCAGCGCATCTCGTCGACGAACAGCTTCACCGGCTTGCCGCGGCGGAGGGCGTCGAGGACCGCAGCCGTGGCGCGGTCCGGCGGGTCCAGGCGCGTGATCAGCGACGTGCGAACGACGGCGGCGCCGGGGAGCGCCTCGCGCACGTGGAGCTCGGCGCGGGCCTTCCAGCGCCCGTACTCGTGCACCGGCGCCGGCTCGGCGCTCTCGTCGTACGGCGCGCTCTCGCCGTCCAGCAGCGCGTCGGTGCTGACGTGGACCAGGCGGACGCCATACGCCGCGCACGCCGCCACCACGCTGCGCGTCGCCTCCCACACGTCGCTCTCGTGCGCCGAGGAGTATGCGGCGTGGATCACCACCTTCGGCCGGAGGCGCGCGACGAGGGCGTCCGTCGCCGCAGCGTCCGCCACGTCGACGCGGTGGGCCTCCGCGCCCTCCACCCGCGAGCTGCGCCAGGTGGCGTGGAGGTCGACGGACAACGGTCGCGTGGCGATCAGCGAGCTACCCAGCAGCCCTGCACCACCGGTGACGAGTACGCGCATTCTGGTGTGCGGAGGTGGTCGGAGAGGGGTAGACAAACGGTGGACAAGCCTGTGGAAAACTCGGTCCGTTGGCGGGGGCGTCTGGCCTCGTACCGGCGGTTGAAACCGCTGCAACAACTACACGAAGCCCGCCTTCGCGGGCTGGCCTGCTTTCGCCTGGAGCCGGGGCTCAGTCATCGGGTCGGGCTCCGATTGCTCCTCGCTTCTACTTCACAGAGAACTGCGTACATCTACGATCCGCATCGACTTACCAACCATCACCTCCAAGCGAGACGAGGCGGCTGAACACGCGCCGAGGAACTCCACCGCCTGGCCGTAGATGCCCTGCCCCTCGCTCTCCCGCGGGCCGGCGACGTTCGACCTCCCGCTCCCCCGCCCCGCGATCCACCGCGCGATCTCCTCCGCGTCCGGTGCCTCGCCGCGGTGGACAACTCGGAACGGACGGCGGAGCCACGCGCTATCTGCACCGGCAGGCGGCGCCCCCGCTCGACCCGTCGGGAGCGCACGAGCGCCGCTCCAGTGGCTCCGCAGAGGAGCCTCACGCGCGTCCCCCGCTCAGAGGTGGAACGCGGAGGTCAGCAGGCGCTTCTCCGCCTCGCCTTCGATGTCGGCCTCCAGCTCGATGTAGGGCTCCAGGCCGCTCCCCTTCAGCTTCTCGCGGAAGAGCTGGTCGAGCTGGAAGACGCCGGCGGAGTTGGACATCACGATGCGCAGGCGCACCGGCTTCTCGTCCCCGGACTCGATGTGCACCGCCTCGATGGCCGCGGCGGAGATGGAGTGGATGCTCATGGAGCCGGCGGCGAACGGGATGCGTGAGCGGCCCTTCGCCATGTCCAGCGCGTCGGCCACGCGCACCACGCCGGCCTCGACGGTCAGCGGCTTTCCGCCCGAGCGGTGCGCGATGATGGCGTGCAGCACGTCGGAGCGAAGGATGGTGGCCGTGGGAACGTCGTAGAGATCCGAAAGCAGGGCCGTGACCTTGGGCTGCGCCACGAAGAGCGAGAAGCCCTCGTGGTCGGCGCGGTGGATGGACATCCCCACGTCGTGCAGCAGCGCGGCCAGGACCACGACGACCTCCGCGTCCTCGTGCGTCAGGCCGTAGTTCTCCACCACGCCGGGCACCACGCCCCGCTCGGTGAGCACGCGCAGCAGCTTGATGGCCATGTTCATCACGATCTTCACGTGCACGGGCCCGTGGTCCGTCATCCCCAGCCGCTCCACGGCGTTCACGTTCGCCGCCAGCCACAGCCCGTACAGCTCGTCGTCGGCGTTGATGCGGGAGATGAGGGTGCGGACCTTGGGCCCCGTGCGCGCGGGCACGTTCAGCATCAGCCGGTTGGCGAAGCGCTCGGCGGGCGTGCGCCCGGTCGATGCCCGCTCCTCGGCCGGTGACAGGCCCTGCTCCTCCACGGGCACCCCCCCCTGCTCCAGGGGGGCGTCCGGGTCGGCGATCACCTCGAGCTTTTCCTGCTCCATCGTCTCGGTTCCTTTCCGTCGGTAACGCCCCGGCCGTCCCTCACCCGATCACGAAGGCGAGCACCCTGTCCGGGACGATCGGCAGCACGACCGCCATCTCCAGCCACTCCGTCCGCGTCGCCACGGCCTCGTCGTACCTCGCGGTGCAGGTGTCGCGGATCCGCGACGGCTCGTGCTCGACGGACGCCGTCCGGACGCGGCCCCACGCCGCCGGCCACGTCGACGATGCGCAGGACGTGCACGGAGCCCTCGCGCACGAGGACGGGGGCCGCGGAGGGGGCGAGGACGGGATCGGCCATGCAGCCGGGGATGCGAGGCGCGTGCCGGGAGTCTCGTCAGCCCCGGCCGGCGCCCAGGTGCGACGCCAGGAAGCGCGCCGCCTCCTCCTCGGCCCAGAAGCGCGGCGCCCACGGCGGCCCCCCCACGAAGCCCACGTGTCCGCCCCGGTCGGTGAACGCCTCCTGCAGGCAGGGGTTCGCCGCCACCGTCTCGCGCGGGATCGCCGCCGCGGGCAGGAACGGGTCGTCCGCCGAGTGCACCAGCAGGGTGGGTACGCGGATCCCCGCCAGGAAGCCGGCGGAGGAGGACGAGGCGTAGTAGTCGTCCACGTCGCGGAAGCCGTGCAGCCGCGAGGTGGCCGCGTCGTCGAAGTCGCGGAAGCTGCGCGCCGCCAGGGCCGCCCGCGCGTCGCACGCCCCCGCCAGCGGCCCCTCCTTCGCCCGCACCTTCCCGCGAAGGGAGCGCAGCAGGACGGACTGGTAGACGCGCCCCATGGGCCGGGTGTCCAGCTCCGCCGACCCCGCGGCCAGGTCGAACGGCACCGACACCGCCGCGGCCGCGAGCGGGACCGCGTCCCCGCCCCGCTCGCCCAGGTACTTCAGCAGCACGTTGCCGCCCAGCGAGAAGCCCATCGCCCCCAGCGGCGCGGCGGGAAGCGGCCGCGGACGTGCTCCAGCACGCGGGCCAGGTCCTCCGTATCGCCCGCGTGGTAGAAGCGCGGCGCGCGGTTCATCTCGCCGCTGCACGAGCGGAAGTTCATGGCCGCGGCGCGGACGCCGCTCCGCCCGAGCTGGCGGCAGGCCTCCAGCACATACGTGGAGCGGGCGGAGCCCTCCAGCCCGTGGACCACGACCGCGACCGGCGCGTCCTCGGCCAGGCCGCCGGGCGCCGTCCAGTCCACGTCCACGAAGTCGCCGTCCGGCGTCTCCAGGCGCTCGCGGCGGAAGGCCGGGGCGCCGGCAGGGCGCAGGTAGCGGCCGGCGATGGTCTGCGCGTGGGGGCCGGGGAGCCACCAGGCGGGGCGGAACGGGCGCGGGGCGTACGGGCTGGGCATCGGCGCGGCTGCGGGTGGGAGCGCGAAGGGGAAAGATCCCTCCGCCGCGCGCCTGCGACAAGGCCGGGGCTTCCCCGCCCACGGGGGGCGAACGATATTGCGGGACCCGCCGCGACCCGTGCCCCCGCGCTCCCCGCCCCGCCCGTGTGGCTCCTTCCCGTCTTCTCCCCGCTCGCCCGCTCCGCCCTGCGTCTCTTCTATCGCCTGCGGACGGACGGGGCGGCCGTGCCCGCCGCCGGGCCCGTCCTCCTCGTCGCCAACCATCCCAACTCGCTCCTGGACCCCGCCGCCGTCGTGGCGGTGGCGCGCCGCCCGGTGCGCTTCCTGGCCAAGGCGCCGCTCTTCTCCGATCCGCTGGTCGGCTGGCTGGTGAAGGGGGCGGGATCGCTCCCCGTCTACCGGAAGCAGGACGACCCGGCGCAGATGGACCGCAACGAGGACACCTTCCGGGCCGTGTACGACGCCCTGGCCGCGGGCGCGGCGGTGGGGATCTTCCCCGAGGGCACCAGCCACAGCGCGCCGTCGCTGGTCCCGCTGAAGACGGGCGCGGCCCGGATCGCCCTGGGCGCGGCGGAGATCGCCGGGAGGCCAATCCCCGTGGTCCCGGTCGGCCTCTCCTTCCGCGAGAAGGAGACGTTCCGCTCCGAGGCGCTGCTGGTGACCGGCGAGGCGGTCTCGTGGGCGGGGCTGGAGGGCGCGGGACCGAAGGATGCCGATGCCGTGCGCGAGCTGACCCGCCGCATCGACGAGGCGCTGCACGACGTGACCGTGAACCTGGAGCGGTGGGAGGACGCGCCCCTGGTGGACCTGGCGGAGGAGGTCTGGGCCGCCGAGCGCGAGGGGGACCCCTCCGCCGCCTCCCGCGTCGCCCGGCTGGGGGAGGCGGCCGAGGCTATGGCGTCCCTGCGCCGGGAGCGGCCCGGGGAGTACGCTCGCCTGGCCCGCGAGGTCCGCGGGCACGCGCGCGTCCTCCGCGCGCTGGGCATGCGCCCGGCGGAGGTGCACGACGACGCCCGCACGCGCACGGCGGCCGGGTGGACGGCGCGGCACCTCGCGTTCTTCGGCCTCGGCACGCCGGTGGCGGCGGTGGGGCTGGTCCTCTTCTGGGTCCCCTACCGCCTGACCGGGATCGTGGCGGATCTGGCGAAGCCGGAGCGGGACGTGCGCGCCACGTACAAGCTGCTCGGAGGGGGGCTGTTCCACGGGCTGTGGATCGCGCTGCTCGTGGGCGCGGCGGGGTGGCACGGAGGGTGGATCCCGGCGGTGACGGCGCTCGTCGCCCTGCCGCTGATGGGCGTGGTGACGCTGCACGTGGTGGAGCGGTGGGGGCGTGCCGTGGGCGAGGCGCGGCGCTTCTTCCTGCGCCGCACGCGCGGGGACGTGGTGCGCGAGGTGCGCGAGCGCCAGCGGGAGATCGCGGAGTCGCTGAACGCGGCGTGGGAAGGGGTTCGCGGAGGCGCGGGGGCGGCGGGGTAGGACCGGCGTCAGGCGCCGGGAAGGTTTCGAGGCTGACCGAGGTGCGCTCGGCGGACGACCCCTCACCCCCGGCCCCTCTCCCACAAGGGGAGAGGGGTGCACTGCGTTCGACGATTACGTGCCGGGCTGCGTCCGCTTTCCGGGGGTGTAAAGCCCCCGGCTGGATACCACGACCGTCCTGCCGGACGGGAGTACGGTACGCGCTGAAGGCTCAGTCCGCGCAGGCGGACTTCGTGCTTTTCGGAGCCCCGAATTTATTCGGAGGCGATGGTCCGGCTTCAGCCGGAGCCGCGGATGCCCCCCACCCCCTGCCCCTCCCCCACAAGGGGGGAGGGGTGCTCGGTCGTCGGCGGAATCAGGGCTGCGTCCGCTACGTGAGGCGCGGAAACCCGAGGCTGGCTAACTCGAACATCCCTGCGGGATCCCGCCGGGGCGGCCGCCGCCGCACCTGTCGCGTCGGACGGAGGAGCGGCGTCACGTTCGGCATGACAGCCCGCGAAGGCGGGCTTCGTGTAGTCGTTGCAGCGGTTTCAACCGCCCGTGTGGTCCCGCCCCCACGATCACGCCCGGCCGCCGCCCTGCAGCACGAGCAGGTCCGCCTCGGCCTCGCGCGCCTTGCGCTCCCCCTCCGCCGGGTCCACCAGCGAGAGCAGCGCGGCGCCCAGCACGAAGAGCACGATCACGGAGAGAATGCCGTAGCGGGAGGAGCCCATCCGCCCGATCACGGCGGCGAACAGGAGGGGGCCGAAGATGCCGGCGAACTTGGAGAAGACGCTGAAGAAGCCGAAGAACTCGCCCGACTTGTGGCGCGGGATCATGGTGGCGAACAGGGAGCGGGAGAGCGCCTGCGTGCCGCCCTGCACCATCCCCACCATCAGCGCCAGGATCAGGAAGTCGCGCCCGGTCTGCATCCGGAACCCCACGATGCTGATGCCCACGTAGACCAGCAGCCCCAGGAAGATCGACCGCTTGGCCCCGATGCGCGACGCCAGCGCGCCGAATGCGAACGCGAACGGGATTCCCACGAACTGCACGACCAGGATGGAGCCGATCAGCACGCCCTGCGGGATCCCCAGCTCCGTCCCGTACGGCACCGCCATCTTCTGGATGGTGGCGATGCCGTCGTTGTAGAGCAGGAAGGCCAGGAGCAGCAGGAAGGCGTTGCGGTAGCCCTTCAGCTCGTGGAACGTCTCGCGCAGCCGGCCGAAGGCGGCGCGGACCACCCCTTCCGTGGGCTTCTCGTCCCTCTCGATTGCGCGCGGCGGCTCCGGGACGCGGCGGAAGAGGGGGATGGAGAAGAGGAGCCACCAGGCGGAGACGGAGAGGAACGACAGCCGCACCGGCAGCGTGCCCGCGGGGATCCCGAAGAGGTCCGGCTTCTGGATCCACGCCAGGTTGAGCGCCAGCAGGATCCCGCCCCCCACGTACCCCAGCGCGTACCCCGCCGTGGAGACGCGGTCGGTCTCGCCCTCCCGGGCGACGTGCGGGAGGAGCGACTCGTAGAAGACGACGGAGCCGGAGGCGGAGATGGACGCGGCTGCGTAGAGCAGCGTCGCCAGGAGCAGGTCGCCCCGCTGGATGAACCACATCCCCGCGATGGCGGTGACGCCCATCCCGGTGAAGGTCGCCAGGAAGCGCTTCTTGGCCGCGGAGAAGTCGGCGATGGCGCCCAGGACGGGCGAGAGCAGCGCGATGACGGCGATGGAGGCGCTGTTGGCGTACCCCCACCACTGGCTCGCCACCACCTCGGACGTTCCGGCCCCCGCCACCTTGATGAAGTAGATGGGGAAGACCGCGACCATGATCGTGGTCTGGAAGGCCGAGAGGGCCCAGTCGTACATGGCCCACGCGCGCAGCTCCGGGCGGTCCAGCCCCAGGCGCGACAGGATCCCCCCACGGGGGCGGTCGGTGGCGGGCATTCGGCGGGTGGAGGAGGGGGAGTCGGACGGGTGGTGGCCGGCGGGACGGGGGTGCAATATACCCACGGCACCGGTACGCACCAGTGCGGCACGGCGCGGCGGCACGGAACGTGGAGCCGTCCCCGGACGGACCCCTGCGGAGGGAGAGCGGCGTGAGCGACTGGCAGAAGCGGATCGCGAAGTTCGCGCACCGGGTGGAGACGCACCTGGACGCGCAGAAGGAGAAGCTGGGCATCCTCTCCGGCGGCACGGGCCGGGCGAAGCCGCGCGTGGAGGCGTACCGCGGCTACGGCACGGCCGAGAAGGCCGTGGTCATGGGGCGCGTGCTGCGGGGCTCCCCCATCCGCGCCTCGGGAGAGGCCGACGGGAGGTGGGTGAACCTGGCCGCCATGATCCAGCGCTTCGAGAGCGACGAGGTGCCCGGCGCCCGCCTCCGCATCCGTTTTCCCGGGGGGACCAAGGAGGCGGTCACGGACGAGGAGGGGTACTTCACCGTCGCCATCGAGCGGCCCGGCTTTCCCCCCGGCCAGCTCTGGAACGAGGTGGACGTGGACCTGGTCTCCCCCGCCCCGCCCGAGGGCGAGACGGCGAGCTGGCCCGCGCACGTCCTGACCCCGCCGGAGCAGTCCACGCTGGGCATCATCAGCGACATCGACGACACCGTCGTCCGCACCGAGGCGGCGGACGTGGTGCGGATGGTCCGCAACGTCTTCCTGGCGAACGCGCGGACGCGGGTCCCCTTCCCGGGCGTGGCGGCCTTCTATCGCGCGCTTCAGCACGCCGCCGGGGAGACGCCGTTCAACCCCGTCTTCTACGTCTCGTCCTCGCCCTGGAACCTGCACGACCTGCTGACGGAGTTCCTCACGCTGCGCGGCATCCCGCTGGGGCCCCTGATGCTGCGCGACTGGGGGATCACGCAGGACGAGGTGCTGCCCACGGGGCACGGGAAGCACAAGCTCGCCGCCATCCGCCGCATCCTGGACCTCTACCCCGGGCTGCCCTTCCTGCTGATCGGCGACAGCGGGCAGGAGGACCCGGAGATCTACTCGCAGGTGGTGAAGGACTACCCGGAGCGCATCGCCGCCGTCTACATCCGCAACGTCACCCCGCACCCCGAGCGCGTGGAGTCCATCCGCGTGCTCTCCGAGGAGGTGAAAGCGGCCGGGAGCACGCTCCTGCTGGCCGAAGACACCCTGACGCTGGCGAAGCACGCGCTGGGCTGCGGGTGGATCACGGAGAAGGCGGTGGGCGAGGTGGCGGCGGAGGTGGGCGAGGAGAAGCAGCCGACGCCGGCCGGGACCGAGGCGGCCAACGAGGAGATGAGCAGCGGGCCGGGGACGTAGCCGGAGCGCGCCGGCATTGTGCGGGCCCCCGCGCCGCCTACATTATCGCCGTCCCCCTCCGCGCCCACGTCCCGCGCCACCCGCGAGCGAACGAGCATGACCGACATCCTGTTCCACGCCCACTCCGGCGTCCGCTACCTGGTGCTGCTGGCGGCGATCGTCGCCGTGATCCTGCTGGCCGCCGGCCGGGCGTCCGGCAAGCCGTTCGCGGGCGGGCCGCGCATCGCGGCGAGCGCGTTCGCGGGGCTGCTGGACCTGCAGGTGCTGCTGGGGATCGGCCTGGCGCTGACGGGGATCTTCTATTCCGCGCTGGCCGGGCACATCCTGATGATGATCCTGGCCGCCGCCGCCGCGCACGTCCTGCTGGCCCGCGCGAAGAAGGAGGCCGACCCGCGGCGGGCGCACGCCACGGCGCTGATCGGCATCGCCCTGGCGCTGGTGCTGATCGTGGGCGGCATCCTCTCCATCGGGCGCGGCGTATTCGGCACGAGCGGACAGCCGACCGTCGTCTCGGCCGGGTAGCCCCGGTGACCGGCGAGGTGCTGGACACCGCGGCGCTCACCGGGCGCGAGCGCTACCAGCTCCTCACCTCGCTGGTCGTTCCCCGCCCCATCGCGTGGGTGTCCACCCGCTCGCCGGAAGGGCGCCCCAACCTGGCGCCCTTCTCCTACTTCTCCGCCGTGTCCGCCACCCCGTTCCTGATCTCGGTCTCCATCGGGAGCCGCGCGGGCGGGCCCAAGGACACGCTCCGGAACGTGCGCGAGACCGGCGCGTTCTGCGTGAACCTGGCCACGGAGGGCCTGCTCCACGAGATGAACCTCTCCGCGGGCGAGTACGGGCCCGACGTGGACGAGTTCGCGCTCGCGGGGCTGGAGCTGGGGGAGGCGGACGCGGTGGCGGCGCCGTACGTGGTGGCCTCCCCCGCCGTGCTCGAGTGCCGGCTCTTCCAGGAGGTGCCGCTGGGGAGCTCGCCGAACACGCTCGTGCTGGGAGAGGTGGTGCGGGTGCGCATCGCGGACGGGGTGCCGTTCGCGCCGGGCACGCGGTTCGTCGACTCTGCCGCGCTCCGCCCCGTGTCGCGCCTCTGGGGCGACCTGTACGCCACCATCGGCGAGACGCCGGCGCTGCCCCGGCCGCCCGTGGAGTGAGGTCGTTGCTGGCTCCGTGAACTCGGGACGGGCGGTGGAATGGGTGTCCTCACGCAGCAGCGGAGGCGCAGGCGGAGGCGAGCATCCCCGCGTTCAGGGCCGCATCCGCCGGAGCCGCATCGCCCTGCGAATGAAGAATTCGCGGGCTGGGAACGGCACGAAGTCCGCCTCCGCGGACTGTCATTCCGACGGCCGCACCGAGCCTCCGTCCCCGAAACTCACGTCCGCCGGAGCGCAGGGATCCCGGTCGGGGGCCGGTCGCGCAAGGACGGCCCGTCGCGGCCTCCGGAGGCCGATAACGATGTCGTCCCGGAGGGACGATCGCCGTTCTTAGCCGGGGGGCTTTACGCCCCCGGTCGGCGGAATGGGCCGGTACCCGATCGGCGCGACGACGCCCCCCTGCACGGCACGTTCCCGTGCACGCGCATCCCGACGGCGACCTGCTCCCGCGGAGTGGACGTCCGCTGATCGTCTCGACATCAGCTGATCGACGAGGGCCGCCCCGGCGCACCGGAGCGGCCCCTCGTTCTCGTTCTCCAGCGCGGTCCGTCAACCCAGGAGCCCGTCGATCCGCTTCGGCGCGAAGCCGGCCACCGCCGCGTCGCCGCGGACGACGACGGGGCGCGTGACGAAGGTGTACTCCTCCTCCATCAGCCGCAGCATCTCGTCCTCGGACAGATCGCGCTCGTGCAGCCCCATCTGGCGGTACTTCATGGCGCGCCTGGAGAAGAGCTTCTCCGCGCCTCCTGCCTTCCGGGCGAGGTCCGCGACCTCGGACGAGGAAAGGCGGTCGGTCTTCACGTCGCGGAACGCCTCGACGCTCACGCCCTTCGCCTCCAGGTACGCCAGCGCCTTCTGGCAGGTGGTGCAGTGCGGCAGGCCGTAGACGTGGACGGACGAGCCCGTCACGACATCGCCTCCGCCGCGCCCTTGCGGCCCACCGCGGCCACCATCGCCACGTAGTCGGCGCAGAGGGCGGCGGCCTCCTCGTCGCCGAAGGTGTGGTCGCTACGCTTGGCGGCCTCGAACAGGTGCTGGCAGAGGCCGTCGTCGGTCGTGTCGTAGCCGTGCACCTTCAGCCAGTACCGCACGTTGGAGAGGCCGCTCATGGGCGAGATCTCGATCTTCTGCGCCAGCCCGAACAGCCCCGCCGGCACGCCGGAGTAGATGCGGTCCGCCAGCCACGCGTCGCCCTTCGCCTCCGCCTTGATGATGGCGGCGGCGTGCACGCCCGTGCCCGTGCGGAAGGCGTCGTCGCCGAAGACGGGCCAGTTGTAGGCGATGGGAACGCGGCACGCCTCGGACGCGAGCGCCACGTACTCCGCCAGGCGCGACAGGTCGCCGTCGTGCAGGCCCAGGAGCTTGAAGTTCACCAGCAGCAGGTCCATCTCCGCGTTTCCGCAGCGCTCGCCGATGCCCAGGGCGGTGGCGTGGATGCGGACGGCGCCGGCCTCCACCGCCGCCAGGCTGTTGGCGAGGCCCAGCCCGCGGTCGCGGTGCCCGTGCCAGTCCACCTTCACGTCCTCGCCGCTGGGCGTGACGATCTCGTCGATCACGAAGCGCACCAGCTTCCGCACGCCATCCGGCGTGGCGTGGCCCACCGTGTCCGCCAGGCAGATGCGCCGCGCACCGCAGGAGATGGCGGTGCCGTAGAGGGCCTTCAGCACCTCCGGCTGCGCCCTGGTGGTGTCCTCCGTCACGTACATCACCGGCAGGTCCTCCGAGACCGCGAACGAGACGGCGTCCTCCGTCGCCTGGAGCATGCGATCGAGCGTCCAGTCCTCGGCGTACTGCCGGATCGGCGAGGACCCGATGAAGGTGGCTGCCTCGATGGGGATCCCCACGCGCTGGGAGATCTCGGCGATGGGGCGCACGTCGGCGCGCACCGTGCGGGCGGCGCAGTTGGCCTCGATGGGCAGCCGCTCCTCCACGATGGTGCGCGCCAGCGCCTCCACGTCCGCCACCACGCGCGGCCCGGCGCCGGGGAGCCCGATGTCCGCCGAGGCGATGCCCAGGTCGGCCATCAGGCGCAGCAGGCGCGCCTTGTCCTCGATCGCCGGATCGTGCACCGACGGCGACTGCAGCCCGTCGCGCAGGGTCTCGTCGTTGAGCTGCACGCCGCGCCGGGTGGCGTGGTCGAAGCAGCCGGGAAGCGTGTTCCAGTCGTGGATCAGGTCGCGCTCCTGCATGCGATCCCTCGAAAGTGGCGTGGTGGGGGCAGGCGGCGCGCGCCGCGCGCGTTCCGGCGAAGATCATAACACGACCGGGCGGACCCGCGAAACCGCCGCCCGTTGACACGCCCCCCCGCGGGCCGGCATCCTGTCGGCGCCCCCTGCCGCTTCCCCGCTTCCCGGGCCCGATGAGCTTCCGCCCCCTGTTCGCCCTTCCCGCCGTGGGCCGCGCCCGGGTGCTGGCCCGCACCGCCGGCGAGAAGGCGCTGCGCCAGCAGCTCGAGCTGGTGCGCATCCCCGCCCCCACGCACGACGAGGGCGAGCGCGGGGAGCGCGTGCGGGCGTTGCTGAACACGCTGGGCGTGGCCGAGGTGCGGACGGACGAGGTGGGCAACGTCACCGCCGCCATCCCCGCCGCCGCGCCGGACGGGGGCGGTCCCGTGGTCCTGGCCGCGCACCTGGACACCGTCTTCCCCGCCGGCACGGAGCTGGAGCCGCGCCACGACGGCGAGCGCATCTACGCCCCGGGGATCGCGGACAACGCCCGCGGGCTGGCGGGGATGCTGGCCGTCGCCCGCGCGGTGGCCGAGTCGGGGGTGAGGATGCGGCGCCCCGTGGTATTCGCGGCCACGGTGGGCGAGGAGGGCGCGGGCGACCTGCGCGGGGTGAAGCACCTCTTCCGGCCGGACGGGCCCCTGCGCGGCGCCTCCGCCTTCGTGGCGCTGGACGGCTCCGGCCTGCGCCGCATCGTGCACCGCGCCATCGGCTCGCGGCGGCTGCGGGTGAGCGTGCGGGGCGCGGGCGGGCACTCCTGGGCCGACCGGGGCACGCCGAACCCCGTCCACGCCCTCGGCCGCGCCGTCTCCGCCATCGCCGCCCTCGCCGTGCCGCCCCGCTCGGCGTTGACGGTGGCGCGGATCGGCGGCGGGACCAGCATCAACACCATTCCCGCGGCGGCGTGGATGGAGATCGACCTGCGCAGCGAGGTGCCCGAGGCGCTGGCCGCCCTGGAGCGCGAGGTCCGCCGCCTCGTCGCGGCTGCGCTGGAGGACGAGGGGCGCGGCGATCCGGCCCTGGAGATGGACGTGGACGTGATCGGCGACCGCCCCTCGGGCGAGACGCCGGCCGACGCGCCCCTGGTCCGCGCCGCGGCGGAGGCGACGCGCGCCGTCGGCGAGCGCCCCGAGCTGGTGGCGTCCTCCACCGACGCCAACCTCCCCATCTCCCTCGGCGTTCCCGCCATCGCGATCGGCGTGGGCGGCGAGTCGGGCGGCATCCACACCACCGAGGAGTGGTACGCCGACGCCCGCGGCGCCCTAGGCATCGAGCGGGCCCTCCTCGTCGCCCTCGCCGCCGCGGGCGTGGCGCGGTCGGAGTGAGGTCGGGTGCCCGCCGGGGACGTCTCGCGCGGCAGGCAACGAGGAGGGGGAAAGGAACGCGGAGTTGAAAAGAGAGTTCGCGGAGTTCGCGGAGTACTACGCCCCAGTTTTCCTCCGTGAACTCCGTGTACTCCGCGTACTCCGCGTCCCTGATCGTCCTCTCGGCACGCGACGCGAGCCTGCCGACGCGGATGAAGATGGATGCAGAGAGGCGCCCGGGAGCGGATCCCCGGGCGCCTCTCGCCGCCTCAGCCGAGTCCGATGAGGGCGCTACTCGGTCGCGACGACGGAGTTGTGGCCCAGGTCCACCTGGCCGCGGATGCCACGGACGGTCACGTCGTCGCCGAGCAGCGAGTCGTGCAGGTCGCAGTCCTCCACCGTGGAGTTGGCGCCCACGATGCAGTCGCGCAGCCTAGAGCGGCGGACCGTGGTGCCCTTCGAGAGCGTGACGTTCGGCCCCACCTCGCACTCCTCCAGCGTGACGCCCTCGGCGACGTGCACCGGCTCGTTCAGCGTCACGCCCGCCGTCTCCGCGTCCGGGCGGCGGCCGCGGGTGGTGGAGAGGACGTGCCGGTTGGTCTCCAGCAGCGTGTCGGGCTTGCCCGCGTCGTACCACCCCTCGATGGGAACGGTGAGAATCTTCGCTCCGTTGTCCACCATATACTGGAAGGCGTCGGTCAGGTAGTACTCGCCGGACTTGCCCGGCGCCACGCTCATCACGTGGCGGATCCCCTCGAAGAGGAGCTTCCAGTCGCGGATGTAGTACAGGCCGATGTTGGCCAGCTTGGAGATGGGCTCGGTGGGCTTCTCGATGATCTGGCGCATCATCCCCTCGCCGTCCGTCACCACCACGCCGAAGCGCTGGTAGTCCTCCACCTCCTTGGCCCAGATCACCCCGGCCACGTCGTCCGGAAGGCGCTTGACCAGCGAAAGGTCGGCGTCGAAGAGCGTGTCCACGAAGATGATGAGCATCTCCTCCCGGACGTACGGCTCGGCCAGGGCGACCGCGTCGGCGGTCCCGCGCTGCTCCACCTGCTCCACGTAGACGGCGCGGAACTCGGGGTACTCGTCCGCCATGTACCGCTCGACCTTGTCGCGCAGGTGCCCCGTGATCACCACCGCCTCTTCGACCCCCAGCTCGCGCAGGTCGTCCAGGATGTAGCTCATCACCGGCTTGTCGCCCACCTTCAGCAGCGGCTTGGGGGTGACGTGGGTGTGGGGGCGCAGGCGCGTGCCCTTGCCGGCGAGCGGGATGACGACTTTCACGTGAAGGGCTCCGTTGGGGAAGGTCGGACTCGGCGGGGCAGGCGCGCGCCCCGGGCCGCGGCCCGGGGGGAGGCACGTTCCGTACCCGCCGCGGCGCCAGCGGCCGGCGCAAGATACCCGGCGGCGCGCGGGCGCGTCAAACCGCCCGCGCTTCCCGCGGGAGCGGGGGCGCGGTAGATTGCGCCCGCCCCGGGGCTCCCCGGGAACGCCCCACCGGGAGGACATGAGCATCGTCGCCGCGCTGACCCGAAACGCCGCCGCCACCCGACCGGACCACCGGGACCCGCGCCTGCGCGGACGCACCTACGTCCACCCGTTCGTGGCGGTGTGGGAGGCGGCGCTGGCGCTGGCCGCCGAGCGGCCCCGCTGGACGGTGGTGGAGGCGGACCCGCGCGCCGGCCTGCTGCGCGCCGAGTCGCGCACGCTGCTCTGGCGCTTCGTGGACGACGTGACGGTGCGCGTGCGGCTGGACGAGGTGGGGATGACGCGCGTGGACGTGGAGTCGCGGTCGCGGGTGGGGCGCGCCGACCTGGGGGTGAACGCCCGGCGAATTGCCCGCTTCTTGCACGCGCTGGACCGCCGCCTCCGCGCCGCGCGCGGGGCCTGAGCAGCCCCGAGACCCACGAGATCGATGCCCGAGACCAGCCCCCGGCCGCCGCGCTACGCCCTTCCCGAGCGGATCCCCGTCCTTCCCATCCGCAGCACGATCGTCTTCCCCACGGGGGCGACCGCGCTGCAGATCGGCTTCGGGCCCAACGTCGAGGCGCTGGCCGCGCACCCGGAGAGCGACCTGATCGTGGCCATGGTCTCCACGGCGGACGACGACTTCCACCTGGACCCGGCGGCGCTGCAGAAGGTGGGCGTGGCCGTGCGCGTGCTGGACCGGCTGAACCTGCCGGGCGGGACCATCCAGGCCACGCTGCAGGGGCTGGAGCGCATCCGCCTGACGGACGTGCGGGTGGAGAACGGCTACTATACGGCGGTGCCCCGGGCGGTGAAGGAGGACGCCCCCGCGGCGGAGGTCGCCGACGAGCTGGTGGAGCGCATCCTCACCACGCTGGGAGGCCTGGCGGCGCGGGTGGACCGCATTCCCGACGAGATCCCCCGGGTGCTGCGGATGAACCTGGCCGAGCCCGGCCGCTTCGCCGACCTGGCGGCGCACCTCTGCAACCTGCGCCTGGCCGACCGCGACGCCGTGCTGCAGGCGCTGGACGTGGGCGAGCGCCTGCGGGTGGTGGCGAAGGCGCTGGACGAGGAGTGGGAGCGGCTTCGCGAGATCGACGCCGAGCACGCCGCCGCATCCGCCGGGAGCGCGGGAGGAGCCGCCGCCGCCACGGGGGAGCGGGCGCAGGAGAGCGGCGCCCCCGACCGCCCCGCCGAGATCCGCCGCCGCATCCAGGCGCTGCAGGCCACCCTGGGCGAGGTGGACCCCCACGAGCGTGAGGCCGACGAGGTGCTGCGGCGGGTGGAGCGGGCGCAGCTCCCCGCCCGCGTGGCCTCCGTCGCGCGCCGCGAGGCCGAGCGGCTGCGCAACCCGTCGCTGGGGTCGGCCGAGGCGGTGGAGCTGCACACCTGGCTCGAGGCCGTGCTCTCCATCCCCTGGAACCGCGCCGCGGGCAGCGGCACCGTGGACCTGGCGAAGGTGGAGGCCGAGATCGAGGCCGAGCACCTGGGGCTGCGCGAGGCCAAGGACCGGCTGCTGGAGGTGCTGGCCGTGGCGGAGCTGCGCGGCGACCTGCGCGGACCCATTCCCTGCATCGTGGGCCCGCCGGGGGTGGGGAAGCGGACCCTGGCGATGGCGATCGCGCGCGGGCTGGGAAGGTCGTTCGTGCGGCTGGAGCTGGGTGGGCGCGGCGAGGGGCAGCTCGTGGGCACGCGGCGGGGGCGGAGCGGCGCCGGCCTGGGCAAGGTGATGGCGGCGATTCGTGACGCCGGCGCCTGCGACCCCGTCTTCCTGCTGGAGGAGCTGGACGAGATCGGGCTGGGGAACGTGGACGGCGACCCCGTGGAGGCGATGGAGGAGTCGCTCGACCTGGACAACCGCGAGGAGTTCGTCGACCGGTACCTGGACATCCCGTTCGACCTCTCCCGCGCCTTCTTCGTGGGCTCGGCGTCGGACTTCTACCGGATCCCGCGCGACCTGCGCGACCACTTCATCGAGATCCGGATCGCGGGCTACACCCCCGAGGAGAAGATCGCCATCGCCCGCGAGTGGCTGCTCCCGCGCATCGTGGCCGAGCACGGGCTGGCGCCCGAGGCGGTGACCACGACCGACGAGACGCTCCTCTTCCTGACCCGCGGCTACGCACGCGACGCCGGCGTGGGGAACCTGCGACGGTCGCTGGCGGCCATCATGCGCTACCTGGCGCGGCAGAAGGCGGAGGGGGAGGCGGACCGCTGGACGATCACCACCGAGACGATCGAGGAGGTGCTGGGGTACGCCCGCTACAGCACCACGGCGGCGGAGATCGCCCCGGAGGTGGGGGTGGTGACTGGGCTGGCGTGGACGGCGTCCGGCGGCGAGCTGATGTTCATCGAGGCGCTGCGGATGGCGGGGACGGGCCGCCTGATCATCACCGGCCTGCTGGGCGACGTGATGCGCGAGTCGGTGAACGCGGCGTTCTCGTACGTCCGCTCGCGCGCCGAGGAGCTGGGGATCCCGCGCGAGGCCTTCACCGAGACGGACATCCACGTCCACTTCCCCGTGGGCGCCACGCCCAAGGACGGCCCCTCGGCCGGCGCGGCGGTGACGCTGGCGATCGCGTCCTCGCTCTCGGAGCGCCCGGTGCGGCACGACGTGGCCATGACCGGAGAGGTGACGCTGCGGGGGAAGATCCTGGAGATCGGCGGGGTGAAGGAGAAGATCCTGGCCGCGTACCGCGCCAACCTGCGCGAGGTGATCCTTCCCACCGGCAACCGGCGCGACCTGCGCGACGTGCCCGACGACGTGCGCGAGGGGATGGTCTTCCACTTCGCCGACCGGATGGACCAGGTGTTCGACGTGGCGCTGCTCGGCCGGCCGATCGCCTCCTCGCCCTCGCCGGCCGAGCGGGCCGCGGCCCCCGCGGGGCCGGACCGCCAGGCGGCGGCGGACGCCGGCGGCCGGGAGGGCTGAGGCGGGGTCCCGACCGCCGTTTCCATTCGGCAGCCGCGGGCGGTGTCGCCCGGTGCACGAAGGGGCGGCCGCGGGCCGCCCCTTCCTGTGCGTCGCACGGAGCAGGCTCAGGTGCCGGATCCCATGATCCCCCGGCACTCCTCGGGAATGGAGTCCGGCGGCGGCATGGGCACCTCGAACTTCGGGCAGACCACGTCGGGCTGCCGCGCGCGGCCGTCGCGGTCGGCGCCGAAGGGGGAGCCGGCGCAGGCACCCGCGGCGGCGGCCAGGGAGAGGGTGGCGAGCAGGGCGAGCAGGAACCTGCGGGACATGGGGGCCTCCTGGGTGGAACGGGGGTGGGAGGGCCGCCGCGGTGGCGGCGACGTTCGTGGGGTCAAGATGGACCCCCGCTCGCACGGCTCCCGCACTGCACCCGCACGCTCGCCGCACGGCCCCCCTCTCCCCCTACCGCACCCCCGCCGCGACGATGCTTGCCCCGGGACGGACTTCAGGAATAAAGTGCTTCAGGAGCCGGGCTTTATGCGAAATTTTAGATGAGACTGGCCTTGCGTGGGCGGTGATGGCGGGAGAAGATGAGGTTTTCCTCCGGACGCTGGGGCATCCCGTGCTCCGCCGGAGCGACGGGTCGCCGTGCGCGGGGCTGCGCCGGAAGGACCTGGCGCTCCTGGCGTACCTGTGCGTGGAGGGCGCGAGCTCGCATTCGCGCGCGCGCCTGGCCGGCCTGCTCTGGGGCGAGACCACCGACGAGCGGGCGCGGCACTCCCTCTCCCAGGCCCTGAGCCGCATCGAGCGGGCGGCGGGCCGGGGGACGGTCGTGCGCTCGCGCGAGAGCGTGGTGTGGACGGGCCGCCTTCCGAACGACGCCGGGGTGCTGCTCGCCGGCGACGCCGGCCACCCGGCGGTGGACGATGCGCTGACGCTGTACGGCGGCGTGTTCCTGGACGGATTCTGGCCCGGGGAGGGGGCGGAGGACTTCGACGCCTGGGCCGACCGCCGGCGCGCGGAGCTTCGCGGCGCCGCGCTGCGCCTGCTGGACCGCCGCGGCGAGCAGGCGGAGCGGGCGGGCGAGTGGAGCCGCGCGCTGCGCATCGGCGAGCGCGCGGTGCAGATCGACCCGGTGTGGGAGGAGGGCCACCGCCGCATCCTGCGCGCGCTGGAGGCGCTGGGGGAGCGGAACCGCGCGCTTCGCTACCTGCGCAGGCTGGAGGCCTGGCTGGAAGAGGACGTGGGCGGCGTTCCCGACCCCGAGACGCGTGCCCTGGGCGCGCGCCTGCGCGCGGCGGAGCGGGAGGAGCGCGACCGCGCGCCTCCCCTTCCCCTCCCGGTGCCCGAGCCGGCCGCGGGTCCCCTCCCCGACCATCCCCCGCCCTTCGATCCGGCGGGGCGTGACGCGAAGGAGGCTCCCGAGGCGCCCCGCGGCCCGCCGCCCCTTCCCGGGGGCTGGTGGACCCGGTGGCTCCTGGTCCTGCTCGCCCTGAAGCTGGCTGCCCTGGTGGGGTGGCTGGCTTCGTGGGCGGCGGCCGCGGCGCCCGTATCCTTTCGGGGCGTCGCGAGGATCCATGCTCCGGCCGCGCGCGCGAAGGCGCGGCCGCCCCCATCTGCCCAGCGCCCCTCCGCCTTTCCCCTCCTCCGCCCCGCCCTCGCTCCGCCCGCCCCCGGATGCCCGAGCCCTCCCGACCCATCGGCCGCGTGGAGCTGCGCACCTTCGGCGCGCCCCTGCTGGCGGACCGGACCGCCGCCGCCGTCCGCGGCCTGCGACGCATGCGCCTGGCGCTTCTCGTGGACCTCCGGCTCGAGCCCCGTACTCCGTGCGATGCCAGGCTCCCCGCGCGGACCACGACGCCTCCGAGCTCCCGGCGGGCGTCCCGACGGCGGAAGGCGCGGAAGCGTTCCACGAGGGGGGCGTGGGAAGGTCCCCCGCCGGCCCGACGTGCGAAGGGCCCGGGATCGTCTCCCGGGCCCCTCGTGCCTCAATCCACCTCGTCGTCCCCCTCCGGCGGGGGGTTCGCCCGCGCATGTCGGGCGCGGACCACCAGCCGCGTCAGCAGGACTGCCGTCGCGACCCCGGCGGCGGCCAGGGCGAAGCGTCCGTCGTCGGTGCGCACCGCGATGCCCATGAGCAGGGCGGCCAGGAAGAAGAGGACGATGCTGGGCCGCAGCAGCGGGTCGGGCCCCGTCCGGCCGCGTCCGGGGCGGAACATCAGCGCCCCCCTTCCAGGAAGCGCGCCACGCCGGCGCGCATGTCGTCGGTCATGCGGGCAACCACGTTCACGTCGGCGCCCGCCCGGACCGCCGCTTCGAAGCCCATGCCGTCGGAGTGGTAGAGGAGGCGCTTGGAGAGCTGCACGGCGGACGCGCTGCGCTCCGCCAGCTCCGCCAGCAGCGCGTCGCGCCGCGCGTCGAAGCCCTCGTCTGGCCACGCGTGGTTGATCAGGCCGATCCGCTCCGCCTCCGCCGCGGGAATCGGGTTGCCGCGCACGATCAGCTCGAACGCGCGCTTCTCCGACACGTTCCGCCGCAGGATCGCCATCACCATGGCGGGCACGAAGCCGATCCGCGCCTCCGGGTAGCCGAGCTGCGCCGACTCCGCCGCCACCACGATGTCGCACGCCGTCGCCAGGCCGCATCCACCGGCCAGGGCGCGGCCGCGCACCGCGGCGACCACGGTCTTGCGCATGCGACGGGGGAGCAGGAAGAGCTCCGCCAGCTCGTCCACGTCCTCCAGGTTCTCCATCGCCGACCCCTCGGCGATCCGGCGGAGCGCGGAGAGGTCGGCGCCCGAGCAGAAGTCCTTCCCCGCCCCCTCGATCAGCACCACGCGCACGGACGCGTCGTCGTCCGCCTCGCGCAGGGCGGCCTTCAGGTCGGCCACCAGCCCGGCGTCCAGCGCGTTCCGCCGCTCCGGCCGGTTGAGCGTGAGCCGGGCGACCCCGCCGTCGCGCGCCACCCGCAGGCGCGGCGCGTCCCCGCTCACGCCTGCGCGCCCCGGTCGGCGAGCGCGGCCTGCGCGACGTCGTCGGCCACGTCGATCTCCATCCGCAGCATGGCCGTGGAGAGCACCTTGCCCTGCGCGTCGGTCTTGAGCGACACGGTGCCGCCGCCGCCCAGGGAGTTGTGCAGCAGGAAGTTGAGCGCGCCCAGGTTGGGGAGCTCGAAGCGCTCCACCTGACCCAGGCAGATGCCCTGGAAGTGCTCCTTCACGCGCTCCGTGGTCAGGTGCTCGGCCAGGAGCGGGTACCACTCCGGGCGCAGGGCGATCACGCCCACGTTCGCGGTGTCGCCCTTGTCGCCGGAGCGCGCGTGAGCCAGGTGGAGCAGGCGGATGCGTGCCATGTGGTTCGCCGGTGTGTCGCGGCGCGGACCCGTGCGGGGGCCCCGCCTTCGGTGTGTTCCTCTGGATGCATGCGGGGACAAGATCCGCCCCCGCACGGCCTCTGGCAAGCGACGTCCCCTGCCGCCCACGGGCGGATGGGCCTCTCCCCGACCGTCCCAACGCCCGCGGAGGACGACGCCGATCTGCTCCTCCGTCGCCGCCGCCGAGGACGAGTCCGCCCGCCGCCGAGCCGAAGCGACCGGCGTCCTCCTCCAGGGGAGACGCCTCCGCCCCGTCAGGAGTGGTAGTTCGGCGCCTCGCGGGTGATGGTCACGTCGTGCGGGTGCGACTCGCGCAGGCCGCCACCGGTGATGCGCATGAACTTCGTGGCGGTGCGCAGCTCCTCGATGTTCGCCGAGCCCAGGTACCCCATCCCGGAGCGGAGGCCGCCCACGAGCTGGTACAGGGTGTCGGCGGCGGCTCCCTTGTACGGCACGCGCCCCTCGATGCCTTCCGGGACGAACTTGCGGGCGTCGCTCCCCTCCTGGAAGTACCGGTCGGCGGAGCCCTCCTGCATGGCCCCGAGCGAGCCCATCCCGCGCACGATCTTGAAGCGGCGGCCCTCCAGCAGGAAGCTCTCGCCCGGGCTCTCCTCGGTGCCGGCCAGCATGGAGCCCATCATCACCGAGTGGGCGCCCGCCGCGATCGCTTTCACCACGTCGCCCGAGTACTTGATCCCGCCGTCTGCGATCACGGGCACGCGCCCCGCGGCGCCCTCCACCGCGTCCAGCACCGCCGTGAGCTGCGGCACGCCCACCCCGGTGACCACGCGCGTGGTGCAGATGGAGCCGGGCCCCACGCCCACCTTCACCGCGTCCACCCCGCGCTCCACCAGCGCCTCGGCGCCCTCCTTGGTCGCCACGTTGCCGGCGATGATCTGCACCTCGGGGATCGTCTCGCGCACGCGGGCCACCGCCTCCAGCACCCCCTCGGAGTGCCCGTGCGCCGTGTCGATGACCAGCACGTCCACGCCCGCGTCCACCAGCGCCCGCGCCCGGACCAGGTCGCGCTGCGGGTGCGCCCCGATGGCCGCGCCCACGCGCAGGCGGCCCCGCTCGTCCTTGCAGGCGTTGGGGAACTGCTCGCGCTTCCGCACGTCCTTGACCGTGATCAGCCCGGCGAGGCGGCCCTCCGCGTCCACCACGGGGAGCTTCTCGATCCGGTGGCGGTGCAGGATGGCGACGGCGTCCTCCAGCGACGTGCCCGACGGCGCCGTCACCAGGCGCTCGCCGCCCGTCATCAGGTCGCGGATGGGGCGGTCCAGGTCTCGCTCGAACTGCAGGTCGCGGTTGGTGACGATGCCCACCAGGCGCCCGTCGGCGTCCACCACCGGAAAGCCGCTCACCCCGTAGCGCTCCATCTGCCGGAGCACGTCGCGCAGGGTGGCGTCGGGGCCGGTGGTGATGGGCGACGCCACCATCCCGCTCTCGGAGCGCTTCACCCGGTCCACCTCCTCGGCCTGCCGGTCCACGCTCATGTTCTTGTGGATGATCCCCAGCCCGCCCTCGCGCGCCATGGTGATGGCCATGCGGCTCTCCGTCACCGTGTCCATGGCGGCGGAGATGAAGGGGATGGCGAGCGAGATGCTGCGCGTGAGCTGCGACCGCACGTCGGTGCTCGACGGGTGGACGAGCGAGTGGCGCGGGACGAGCAGGACGTCGTCGAAGGTCAGCCCCTCGCCCGCGAAGCGGGTGTCCGGCTGCGGCGTGCGGGTCATCGTGCCTCCAGAAAAGCAGGACGCCCGCCGTCCCGGCCCCCCGCGAGCGGGGGAAGGGACGACGGGCGATCGGGTGTCGCGGAGCGCGTTTCGGCGTGCCATGGGGGAAGATATTCGCCCGCCCCCGATGGTGTCAACGCCGCGGCGCGCCCCTCCCCGCCGCCTACCGCACGCGGCTGCCCAGCAGCGACCGCACGCGCTCCGGCAGGAACGCCCCGGCCTTGTCCAGCCCGGCGAGCATGGCCTCCAGCGACGCCTCCTCCCCGTCCCAGTGGTCCAGCAGCACGTCGATGCCGGCGTTGTTCAGCAGCCGCGACATGGCCAGCGCCAGCAGGTACACGTCGTCCACCTGCCCCAGGAAGGGGATGAAGTCGGGGACGAAGTCGAAGGGCATGATCACGTACCCGATGGTCGCCGCGACGATCGCCTTGTCGGCCGCGGAGACGCGCGGATCGCGGGCGAGACGGTAGAGCAGCTTCAGGAAGCTGGGGATGTCCTTCACCAGGCGCATCACCGTCTCGCGGCCGCTCTCCTCCACGGGCGCGCGCCGCCGCAGGCGCGGGGCCTGGATGCGCCGCCGCGCCGGGAGCGGCGGATCGAGATCGTCGTCGTCCTCGTCGTCCGCCCACGCGGGGCGGCGTCCCTCTCGGGTCTCAGCCATGGATCCTCGGGTTGGTCGTTTCTCGCACCGGCGGCGGGGTCACCCCGCCGCCGCGTTGCCGCGTCCGGGGTCGCCGTCGCCCTGCCGCTCGGGCGGGGGCAGCGCCTTGCGGGGCTCGCCCTCCGGAGGGTCCGCGGGGGCCTCCGCGATGGATCGCACCCCCGTCTCCACCTCGCGCGCCAGCGACTTCCCCGCCTCCGTCAGCCCGGAGAAGAAGCGCTCGGCGCTGCCCACCACGCCCAGGGTGCCCTTGATGGCGCGCACGGCCACGCCCTGCGCGCGCATCTTGTCCTCCAGGATCTCCCCGAACTTCTGCATCCCCGACGCGGGGCGCACCTGGTCGCGGGCGTACTTCGAGGCCAGGAACTCGATGTAGTCCACGACCTGGTAGAGCTGCTGCTCGGGGAGCGCCTCCAGGTGGCGCAGGACCCGGGTGCGAAGGACGTCGTGCATGGTGCCCCTTCCACGGTGGTCGCCGCCGGAGCGGCGAGATTCGTGCCCGCGGCGCGCTCAGGCTAGCGCGGCGGGCCTTCCGTCCGGACGTACGGCCGGTGGGGGAGCGCGGTTTCGCTTCCCCCAATCTGATCGCGCGGGCGGCACCCCGCAAACCGCGGCGCGCCCGAAGGCGGACGGAGCCCGCAGCCTCCGCCTCCGCCGCCTCCTCCCGGCGACGCGGCGGAGGGGAGATCCCCGATTGCGGGGCATCGGCGCGGGGCCTAGCTTCCCGCGCTTCGAGCCGTTCCCGATCCGACCGTCACGGAGCCACCGATGCCCATCTACCCCCTCCGCCAGGTCGAGCCGGCCGCCGCGGCGCTCGCCGTGTACGACGAGTGGCTCGGCGGGATCCAGGCGTCGCTGGAGCGCGGCGACGACCGCTGGGCGCTGTGCCGCGAGACGCTCACCGGGCTTTTCTACCCCGGGATGCTCGGGCGCGACCCGCGGGACCTGCCCCTGGCCGTCCAGGCCTCGCTGGCGCAGATGGACGCGCGCAACGTGACGCTGGAGCCCGAGTACTACGCCGAGGTGGACGCCGAGCGCTTCGCCGAGCGCAAGCCGCTGCTCTGGATGTGGCAGATGTTCGACCGCTCGCCCCTGGGCGCCAACGTGCACCTGGGGGTGCGCTTCCGCCGGGTGCTGGCGCCGTTCGTCTTCAAGCGGGTGGGGCGCAACTTCAAGTGCTTCCACAACGTGGAGGTCTCGTTCGGGTACAACCTGGAGGTGGGCGACGACGTGGTGGTGCACCGCAACGTGCTGCTGGACGACCGCGGCGGCATCGTGCTGGGGGACCGCGTCTCCATCTCCGACTACGCCAACGTCTACTCGCACACGCACGACATCGTGGACCAGCTCGACGTGAGCAACCTGCCCACTCTCATCGACGAGGGCGTGCGCATCACCTACCACGCCACGGTGCTGGCCGGCACGCACGTGGGCCGGAACGCGATGGTGGGGGCGATGGCGGTGGCCACGCGCGACGTGCGCCCCTGGCACGTGAACGTGGGGATCCCGGCCAAGTCCGTGCGCGTGAAGCCGAACGCGCCGCCCGAGGCGTACAAGACCACGCTGCGCTCCGGCCCCGCGCGCGGCGAGCAGGACCCGGCGCCCGAGGCGACCTGACGCGGCGCCGGCCCCGGGGCGCGCCGCCCGTGCGCGCCCCCCCTTCCAACGGCAGGTGAGGCATGACGGACGAACGACCCGCCGCGACGATCCCGGCCGAGATCACGGACCCGGTCAACGCGCGCATCCTGGCGGTCAGCGAGGACCGCATCCAGGGCTTCCACGACGATCCCTTCGCCGCGATCGCCCGCGAGTCGGGGGTGGACCTTCCCACGGTGCTGGAGCGCATCCGCGCCATGCTGCAGTCCGGCACCATCCGCCGCGTCCGGCAGACGCTGATGGCCAACAACCTGGCCCCGGGCGCGCTGGTGGCGTGGCGCATCCCCAGGGACCGGCTGGACGAGGGCTTCGACTTCCTCTTCCGCGAGGACCCGTTCAGCGGCCACGTGGTGGTCCGCTCCACGGACGCGGAGACCACGGGCTCGGCGTACCGCCTGTGGACGACGCTCAAGGTCCCGCAGGGCTTCTCGCTGCGGAAGCACTGCGAGCTGCTGATGAGGCTGATCGGGGCGGAGGACTACCGCGCCATGCCGGCGAAGCGCCTCTTCACCCTGGGCGTGGGGCACGTGCGCCGGAAGGGGATGGAGCCCGGGAGCCGCTCGGATGAGCCGGGAGCCGTCGTCGACCCGGTGGTGGTGGAGCTCTCCGAGCTGGAATGGAGGGTGCTCATCCCCCTGAAGCGCGAGCTGGCGCCCCAGGAGGTGCGCGAGGACCCGTGGTCCACCCGCGCGGAGGAGGCGGGCGTCCCGCGCGAGGAGTTCCTGCGCGTGGCGCGGGCGCTCAACGAGCGCGGCGTGGTGGGCCGCTTCTCCACCTTCCTGGAGCACGTGAAGCCCTCCGCCGGCGGCGCGAGGGTGACGCGCTACAACGCGCTCTTCCACTGGCGCGTGCCGCCGGGGCGGGAGATGGAGGCGGGCCGCGAGGTGGGCCGGCACCACATCATGACGCACGCCTACTGGCGCGAGGGCGGGCCCGAGTTCGCGAACGTGAACGTGATGGGCGTGGCGCACGGGACCGAGAAGGAGATGGTCCTGGCCCACAAGGCGGCCATCGACGCGCACCTGGAGGAGGCGGGGATCCCCGTCGCGTACACCAACGTCTTCTGGGGCGGCCGCAGCGAGATCAAGCCCTCCGAGATCGCGCCGTCCGCATACGTGGATTGGTGCGCGCGCATGGGAGTGGATCCCGAGCAGATGCGCGAGACCCCGGAGGAGGCCGCGAACCGCAGCGCCGGCTGAGGCGATCGGATCTCGGACGGATCGAGCGGAAGACGAGGCGGCGGGTTTCGGGACGGGATTCTACTGCATGCATTGCAGCGACGGACGCGCGGCTCCGGCAGATCCTGCCGGAGCCACTTCGTTTTGGCATCTCACGGGACGTCCCATGCGGCGGGCAAGCCGCCGCCAGCCGGCGGACGGATTCGCCCTCTGCAACGACGACGAAAGTCCGCTACGTGGACTCGGCGGGCGGTGGGTTCCTCGACCTCGTCCATTCCAGGTCCGAGGAGGTCGGCACGGCCGGTGCAATACCTCCGTCGAACGTTCCCTCGTTTTACGGGTACTGGGTTCCGCGCCACCGTTTCCATTCCCGCTGGCGCCACCGGAGAGGCAGAGTTGTCGCCTTTCTGCGGGCTTTTGCCTCCCAATGTCACTTCGGTACCGCTTGGTGGTGCATGGGTCTTGACTCCGACCGCGGACGCCGCAACGATTGTAGTCCATGACCACTACACTTCCCAACGTCGCCCTGAGCGACAAGCAGATCGAGCTGCTCCGATACCTGTATCGGCAGACCGGTCCGGTTCCGTCCGACCACCTGGATGGACGCGTGGTGCGCGCGCTGCGCTCCCGCGACCTGGTGGAGGAGCACCGCGGCTGGGTGACCGTCACCGACGCCGGCCGCAGCTTCTACGAGGGGCAGGTCCGTCGCCGGCGGCGCCCCTCGCTGGCGGACCTGGAGTCGGGCTCCAGCAGCGCCCGCGCGGAAGCGATCCTCCGCGCGATCGAAGCCCTGGAGCTCGCGGTCCCGCGCGACGCCGAGGTCTCCCTGGGCAACCGGATGCAGGCGTACGCGGACGACGTGATGGAAGGCCTTCGCGGCCTCGCCCGACAGCTCCAGCGCGCCTGACGGCTCGACTGCTTCCCGACGACATGGCATGACCCCGCGGCGACGTGCATCGCACGTCGGTGGGACCCCGTGCCTGGGTGACCCTCGGCCGCCCCTCACCGGCGACTGTGAAGTCGCGGCTCCGACTGCGCCTAGTCCGCCTTCGCGGACTGGCCTGCCGACGGTGGATCCGAGGCTCCGTCGCCGAGACGGACTTCCCCCGATCCGCGATGCTTCCCCGCCGTCGCACGACCAGAAGCGGGCGCGCTCCCGATCGGAAGCGCGCCCTCTCCCGTTCTCCTCTCCTGCCAGTCGGCCCCTCCGCCATTGCCGGAACGGCGGACCGGGCTCGCCTCCCCCGCCTCCGCGTTCTCCGCGCCTCCGCGCGAGCCACATCCGCCCTCGCCGTCGACGCGACGCCGGCGGAGGTCAGAAGTGCATGTTGACGAGCGGCAGGATGCGGAACGGGCGCGGGTTGTTGCGGGCGTGGTTCAGGAGGCCGACCTGCACCCCCTTCAGCTCGCGGGCGTAGTTGAAGAGGCCGATCGTGAGCCCGCGCTGGCGCCCGAGCACCTCCGTCCACCCGCCCGCCCCCACGCCGTCCAGCCGGCGCGCCCGCATCCGCCCGCCCGCCACGGCGACCCCGTCCACCCCGCCGGCGGAGAGCGCCAGCCCCGCGACGCCGGCGCCGACGAGACGCTGGCGCGCGATCAGGACCAGCCCCCCGCCCGCGATCCCCTCGATCCGCTCCTTGGCCACGGTGGCGATCCCCGCGGCGTGGATTCCGGTGAGCCGGCGGTCGGCGACGGTCACCAGGCCGGCCGCGGTGATCCCCTGCGACGACTCGTCGGAGGTCACCGCCCCGCCGGCGACCGCGATGCCGCGCAGGCGTCCGTCCGTCGCCACGAGCAGCGGGGAGCCGGCCGCGCCCGTGATACCCCCCCGGGCATACACGGCGAGCCCGCCCGCGTAGGCGCCCGTCATCTTCCCCCGCGACACGACCGCCAGGCCACCGACTCCGACCCCGCGGAGCCGCTCGGACGCGATGGCGCCCACCCCGCCCACGGTGATGCCGTCGATCGCGCGCGCAGAAGGCGCGACGAGGCCTACCGCGGCGCCCGTGACGCGGAGCCGCGGGTTGGGGCCGGGCTTCCAGAACGTCAGGTTCACCCCGTCCGCCCGCACGGCGTGCACGTCCTTCCAGTTGATCCGCAGCCCCGTGACCTCGCGCGAGTTGCCGACGGAGACGCCCACGTCCCCCACCGTCAGGTCCAGCGACCGGTGCCGGGCGGAGTCCGCCGGCTCCTGCGCGCCCGCCCGCGCAGCCGGAAGGGCGCCGGCGAGGGCGACGGCGAGGACGGCGGAGAGGAGGCGCCTCACGCTTCCTCCCCCGAGGTCCAGGCCGTCAGGCGGTGCAGCAGCGCGTCGATGCGCGTCCGCAGGTCCAGGTCGTCGACGCAGAGGGCCGCCTCGCCCAGGTAGCCGACCAGCAGGGCCACCTCGCCCTGGGACAGCTCCTCGGCGAACGAGCGCGGGTCGAGGCCCAGGTCGTGCGCGGCCACCTCCACCGCCCGGACGCAGAGGTCGGCCAGGTCGTCGTCCGGGCTCTCGCGCGGGATCGCGGGGGCGTCGGCCGCCGTCATCTCGCCACCCGCCGCGTCGTCGTCGGCCGCGTCACGGCGCCGCCTTCCGCGCGAACTCCGAGCCCGGCCTCCACGCCGGGACGCCGGGCGCGTTCGCCACCTGCAGCCCGAAGTCCAGCACGAGCTGGGCGAGCTGGGCGGCGCCGGCCAGGTCGAAGTCCGGCCGGTACTCGTCCGACGGCTGGTGATAGTCGCGGGCGGTGTACTCCTCCATCCGCGCGGCGCCCCATCCCCCCGGCCGCCCCTCGAAGTCGTTCCCCGCGGCGATGGAGATGGAGGGGATGCCCGCCTTCGCCAGGGAGAAGTGGTCCGAGCGGTAGAAGTAGCCGCGCTCCGGGTGGTCGTCGGGCACCACGCGCATCCCCTGCCCCACCACGCGGGCGGAGAGGTCCGCGCCCAGGGTGCTGCGGTCGTCGCCCAGGACGCGCCAGCTCCGGGTGCGCCCCAGCAGGTTCCCGCCGTCCACGTTCAGCGCGCCCACGATGCGCGAGATGGGTACCGTGGGATTCCGCGCGAAGAACTCCGAGCCCAGCAGCCCGGACTCCTCCGCCGTCACGAAGACGAAGAGCAGCGAGCGCCTGGGACGCGGCGCCGCCACGGCGGCGCGGGCGACGCCCAGCATGTCGGCCACGCCGGACGCGTTGTCGAGCGCGCCGTTGTAGATGGAGTCGCCGTCCACCACGGGGCCGATCCCCAGGTGGTCCCAGTGCGCGGTGAACGCCACGTGCTCGGCGGAGAGCGCCGGGTCCGCCCCGCGCACGACGCCCACCACGTTCTCGGACTTCAGGTGCTCCACGCGGTTGCGGAAGGAGACGTCGAGCGTGATCCCCGTGGGCACCGGCCGGAAGCCGCGGGTGCCGGCGCGGCGGCGCAGGTCGGCCAGGTCCAGCCCGGCCCCCCGGAGGAGCCCGGCGGCGGAGGCGTCCGTGATCCACCCGCGGAACCCGAGCGGCGCCGGGAGCGAGGCGTCGCGCGGCAGCATCCGCTGCTCCTTGGCCCACGAGCCCACTACGGTGTGCCAGGGATACCCGGCTTCCTCCGTGGTATGCACGATCAGCATCCCCGCGGCCCCGCGGCGCTCGGCCTCCTCGAACTTGTACGACCAGCGCCCGTAGTACGTCATCCCCCGCCCGCCGAAGAGGCGCGGCTCCGTGGGCGGCGCGGGCGGGTCGTTGACCAGCACCAGCAGCACCTTGCCGCGCACGTCCACGTTCTTGAAGTCGTCCCAGCGGTGCTCCGGCGCCGTGGAGCCGTAGCCCACGAACACCACCTCCGCCCGCGCCGCGCTGCTGTCGGCGGCGGAGCCGGCCCAGACCACCACGTCCTCCGGGTAGCGCAGGGTCTCCGTGGCCTTGCCGCCGGCGGAGACGCGGATGGTGCGCTGCACGGCGCCCACCACGTCGATGGGCACCTCCTGGAAGTATCCACCGTTCACCCCCGGCTCCACGCCGAACGAGCGGAGCTGCGCGGCGATGTACTCCGCCGTGAGGCGCCCGCCGCGCGTGGCGGGCGCCCGCCCCTCCAGCAGGTCGGAGGAGAGGAAGCGCAGGTGGCCGTCGATCTCGTGCGGGGTGATGCGGGCGCCCTGCGCGGCGGCGGACGACGCGGCGAGGGCGAGGAGGAGGACGGCGGGGACCGTGGCGCGTCGCATGGCCGCTCGGGTACGGGGACTTCCAGGGGGCCGCCCCGGGACGGGACGGCGGACGTCCGGAAGCTACCCGGCGGCCGGGACGCGCGAAAGGAGGGTCAGGGCACGGGGCGCGCGGGGGGCGTCGCGGGAAGCGGGGGAACCGCCGAGCCCACGCGCCACTCGGTGTGGGTCAGCCCGGAGAGCCACGCCGCGAAGGGCCGGTAATGGTCCGGGGCCACGCGCCCGCCGGAGTTCATCACCCGGTCGGTCATGCGGTTGCGCTCCCGCATGGCGTCCTCTCCGCCCGACACGCCGTGCGCGCGCTCCACCACCGCCAGGTCCTCGGCCGACATCACGTACTCGTCGCCCAGCCCGATCATGTGCCCGAACTCGTGCACGGCCGGGATCTGACGGGTGGAGCCCGAGGCCAGGATGGGGATGCGCGCCTGCTCGTAGTGGTAGAACGGGGGATACTGGATCTGCCCGTTCGGGCCCTGGGTGAAGGTCCCGCGCCCGGAGGTGTAGGCGGATGCGCGGTGCGTCTGCTCCGTGAGCGACTCGGCGTCCAGGTCCACGGAAGGCTCCCGCACCTCGTCGCGGATGCTGGTGGGAGAGACGTTCATCGTCCACCGCCCGCGCGCCTGCGGGTTCGCAATCAGCCACCGGACGAACTCCGTGTCGTCCCCGTCGGGGGGCGGTGACGTAGCTGAAGTTGATGAAGACGTGCGCCGTGCGCCCCGTGGGCCGCGCGGCACCGCCCGTGCCCGCCCACTCCGTGAGCTCGTAGCGGTCCTGCCACGCGGCGCGGACGGTCTGCTGGAAGCGCTCGTTGTACTCGGCGCGCACCGGGTAGTCCCACCCCGGCGGCCACCGCCAGATGAGCCCGAACGTGCAGACGAGCTTGCCGGACGCGTCGTCGAACGCCAGGTGGACGGGCGCGGAGGTCAGGGATGACGACGTGGCCCGCTGCTCGCCGCGGGAGTACTCGAACCGAGGGATGGCGCTCAGGTCCGATTCGATCACGGTCCGCCGGATCGCGGGACCCAGCCCGCCCTCCCCCGTCGTCGTCACCGGCCGTCCGGCGAGCGCGGCGGACGCCGCGCCGTCGGCCCGCGCCTCCGCCGCGTCCGTCGCGGAGGCGACCGTCAGCGGCGCGCCGCCGTGGAGGGCGGCGTCCGCCTCGGCCGCGCTCCCCTGCCCCACGTGCGCCACCTCGTGCGCCAGCAGCGCGTCGCCCCGCGGCGTTCCGGGCGCGTACCGGCCGGCGCCGAAGACCACGTGCCGGCCGAAGGCGTACGCCAGCGCGCCCACGGCGCGCGCGGACTCCGCCGCCCGGGCGTCCGCGTGCACCCGCGCCTCGGCCGCGGCGGAGCCCAGGCCCCCCAGGAAGGCGCGCGTGGGCGGGTCCAGCGGCGCGCCGGGGGAGGAGAGCGCGCCGCGGACGGCTGCGGAGGCGCCGTCGGAGAGCTCGCCGCCCTCCGCGCCCGCGCCCGCGTCGCGCGACAGGCGGAGCGCCAGCTTGGCGGCGGACGCGGGCATGGCGGGGAAGCCGCCGGCCGGGGAGGCGCCGGCGACGGTGGACTTCGCGGACGTGGCGGGGCGGGGCTCGGCGGGAGCGCGCATCGGACGGCGGCGGAGGGGGGCGAACGCGGACGGGGCCGCTCCCGCCAATGTAGGAGCGTGCGTCCCGAGGCGGAAGCACGTCGGGCCGGGAGCATTCGCGCTCCCGGCCCCGCCCGACGTCTCGCGGGACGGCCGGCCTCAGTTCATCGGCGAGCCGGCGGCGCGGTTGTAGTTGCTGCCGCGAAAGGTGACCACCTGCTCGTACTCCATCGCCACCGGATGGCCGTCGATCAGGCCGGGCGAGTAGCGGCCGCGGTTCAGGTTCTCGATCACCCAGTCGTCCAGCGAGCGGTCGCCGGTGCCCCGCAGCAGGCTGGCCCCCTGGGGCACGCCCTGGCTGGACACCATCACCCGCGCCCGGAGCTGCGGCGGGATGCTGCGCGAGGCGGTCTGGGGGGCCTCCAGGCTCACGCGGGTCAGGCCCAGCGGGGGACAGATCTCCGCGTGGCCCACCAGGACCTTCGGCTCCACCGTGGGGACCACGCGCACGCGCAGGTTCGCCGCCTTGCCCGGCGAGCGCAGCGCCGCGCGCACGATGCCCCGCAGCCCCGGCTCCGAGTCCTTGGGGAGGTACCAGTCGATCGCCTCCAGCCGCTCCACGCGCCCGTCGCGGTCGAAGCCGACGGAGTAGAGGGCGAAGAACTCGGGCGTCGCGAGCCGGTTCTCGCGCCCGAACTCGGTGAGCGCGCCGAAGAGGGCCGCGGTGTCCGCCACCTGGCCCAGCGCCGGCAGCGGGTGCATCTCGATGCTGCAGCCGCGGCGGGGGGCGGGCCGCTCGCTCAGCAGCAGGTCGGTGCGCGAGGCGCCCCGCTGCGCCGCCAGCGGCGAGGCGAGCAGGAGCAGCGCGGCGGCGCCCGCGAGGGAGCGGACGGAGGGAAGGTGTCGCATGGGGCCGATCGCCGGGGGAGGGAGGCGGAAGACGGCGGGAGAGCGCGGCGGAACCGGGAGGCCGCGCGGTGGGACGGGCCGTCCGGGCCGTAAGCTGCGGTGCCGCACGGAATATGGACGCCGCCCCGCCCCGGGACAACCCCCGCGGGTCGCGCCGCGGCGCGCGCGCGCTATATTTGCGTCCGCCCCGACGGGTGCGCGCGAAGCAGGAGCGGCACGCGCACCGGACCCCCTACCGACGGCCACGAATGTCCCTCGACCAGCACCTGCAGGCCAACCGGCAGCTCCACCTCGACGAGCTCGTCGAGTTCCTGCGCATCCCCAGCGTGAGCGCCAAGTCCGAGCACCGCGACGACACCCGCCTGGCGGCGGAGTGGCTCGCGCGGAAGATGCTGGACGCGGGCCTCACCGCGGCGGACGTGATCCCCACGCCGGGGCACCCGGTGGTGGTGGGCGAGTGGCGGGGCGCGCCGGCGGGGGCCCCCACCCTGCTGGTCTACGGCCACTACGACGTGCAGCCGCCCGAGCCGCTGGAGGAGTGGCTCTCGGCGCCCTTCGAGCCGGAGGTGCGGGACGGGAAGCTCTTCGCCCGCGGCTCGGTGGACGACAAGGGGCAGGTGTACCTGCACCTGAAGGCCGTGGAGGCGCACCTGAAGACGACCGGCACCCTGCCCGTGAACGTCGTGTTCCTGGTGGAGGGCGAGGAGGAGATCGGCTCGCCGAACCTGATCCCCTTCCTGGCCGAGCACGTGGAGCGCCTGCGCTGCGACGCCGTGCTGATCTCGGACACCACCATGTTCGCCCCCGGCCTTCCCTCCATCACCACCGGGCTTCGCGGGCTGGCGTACATGGAGATCCGCGTGCAGGGGCCCGCCGTCGACCTCCACTCCGGGGCGTACGGCGGCGCGGTGGTGAACCCGGCCAACGCCCTGGCGCGCATCATCTCCCGGCTCCACGATGCGGACGGCCGCGTGGCCATCCCCGGCTTCTACGACCGCGTGCGCGAGCTGAACGAGCGCGAGCGCGCCGCCATCTCCGAGCTGCCCTTCACCGAGGAGGGGCTGCGCGAGGAGGTGGGCGCCCCCGCCCTGGGCGGCGAGAGCGGGCACGGGGCGCTGGAGCGGATCTGGGTGCGGCCCACGCTGGACGTGAACGGCCTGCTCTCCGGCTACACGGGCGAGGGCGCCAAGACCGTCCTTCCCGCGCGCGCGATGGCGAAGGTCTCCATGCGGCTGGTGCCCGACCAGGACTACCGCGAGGTGGAGCGCATCTTCACGGAGCACGTGCTGTCCCTGGCGCCGACGGGGGTGAAGGTGGAGGTGCTGGCGCTGCACGGCGGGCAGCCATGGTACGCCGACCCCTCGTCGCCGGTGATCGACGCCGCCTGCCGGGCGCTGAAGCGCGCCTGGGGCCGCGACCCGGTCTTCATCCGCGAGGGCGGCTCCATCCCCATCGTCCAGTCGTTCCAGGAGACGTTCGGCGCGCCGGTGGTGCTGATCGGCTTCGGCCTGCCGGGCGAGAACGCCCACGCCCCCAACGAGTGGATGTCGGTGGAGAACTACCACCGCGGGGCGGAGGCCATCGCCCTGCTGTACGAGGAGCTGCGATGAGCCTGTACCCGGGCCGGCCCGTCACCGGTCGGCTGGACGCGGAGGTCCAGTCGTTCATCGACGCGCACGTGGAGCGCCTGGAGCCGCTGCTGCGCGAGTCCAACCTCGCCGCGTGGGACGCCGCCACCGGCGGGGGCGACGAGGCGCAGGAGCGCTCCGCCCGCGCCCGCGCCGCCGTGAAGCGCCTCTACGCGGACGCGGAGTCCGCGCGGAAGGTGCGCGGCTGGTTGCGCGGCGGCGAGGTGCGCGATCCCCTGCTCCGCCGCCAGCTCGTGCTGATGGACCACGAGCTCACCGCCAACCAGCTCGACGAGAAGACGATCGACGACCTGGTGGGCCGCGCCGCGGAGCTGGAGCAGACGTTCTACACCTTCCGCTCGGTGCTGCACGGCGAGCCCGTCAGCAACAACCGGATCCTGGAGATCCTGGCCGACGAGCGCGACTCCGGCGCCCGCCGCGCGGCGTGGGAGGCGTCGAAGCAGATCGGGCGCGAGGTGGCGGAGCCGCTGCGCGAGCTGGTGCGCCGGCGCAACGCCGCCGCGCGGTCACTGGGCTTCCGCGACGCCTACGTGATGGAGCTGGAGCTGCAGGAGCTGCCGGAGGAGCGGCTGTTCGGGGTGCTGGACGACTTCCGCGACCGCAGCGACGAGCCGTTCCGCGTATTCCGCGAGGAGCTGGACCGGGGGCTGGCCGCGCGCTTCGGCGTGGATCCCGCCGAGCTGCGTCCCTGGCACTGGGAGGACCCGTTCGCGCAGGAGGCGCCCTCCACCGGCGCCGTGGACCTGGACGCCTGGTTCCGCGACCGCGACCCGGTGCCGGTCGCCGCCGAGTTCTTCCGCGGTATCGGCCTGCCGGTGGACGACGTGCTGGCCCGCAGCGACCTGTACGAGCGCGAGGGCAAGGACCAGCACGCCTTCTGCGTGGACGTGGACCGCCGCGGCGACGTGCGCATCCTGTGCAACATGCGCCCGAACGAGAAGTGGATGGGCACGCTCCTCCACGAGCTGGGCCACGCGGCGTACGACGTGGGGATCCCGCCGGAGCTGCCGTTCATCCTGCGCGGGCCGGCGCACACGCTCTCCACCGAGTCCATCGCCATGTACATGGGGCGCCTGACCCGCGTCCCGTCCTGGCTGCGCGAGGTGATGGGCGCGGAGCCCACCGAGGCCGAGGCGCGCCAGGTGACGCGGGAGCTGCGCGCGTCCATGCTGGTGTCCGCCCGCTGGATCCTGGTGATGGCGTACTTCGAGCGCGAGCTGTACCGGGACCCGGACCGCCCGGACCTCAACGAGCTCTGGTGGGACCTGGTGGAGCGGCTGCAGATGATCCGCCGGCCCGACGGGCGGGACGAGCCGGACTGGGCGGCGAAGGTCCACCTGACCGCATCGCCCGTGTACTACCACAACTACCTGCTGGGCGAGCTGATGGCCTCGCAGATCTCCGCCGCGGCGCACGTGGACGTGCCCGCCGGGAGCAGCGTCGCCGGCCACGAGTCCGTCGGCCGCTTCCTGCGCGAGCGCATCTTCGCGCCGGGCGCGTCGCTGGACTGGAACGAGCTGCTGGTCCACGCCACCGGCGAGGGCCTGTCCTCCCGCTACTTCGTGGAGGAGTTCGTCTCCGACGCCTGACGGGCCCGGGCCGGATGCGGTAGCGTCCACCCCGACGGCCCGGCCCGCCGAGCCCATCGGCGGGAAAAGGCCCTCTCCCGGTTCCGGGGAGGGCCTTTTCGTTGGGCGCACCGGGGATCAGCGTCTCCAGCGCTTTCGGGGCCTGAACTCGGTTTCCACGTCCCTCCTTCCGTGGAGGACACGGAGGAGCACCACCTCGTCATCGGCCCGATACGTGAAGTAGAGCACCCACGACTTCACCGGGAAGCTCCGCAGGCCGTCTCGGAGCTCGTCGCGTGGATGGCCGATGGTTCCGTCGGTGCCGGCGATCCGCTCGAAGCATGCGTGGATCGCCTCCACGACGGAGGCCGCGGCGCCGCGGCCTCCGTTGACCCGAACGTACTCCTTGATCTCCGCCACGTCCCTGCGCGCGGGACCGGTATACCGGTAGCTCCTCAGCGGTCGCCGTCCTCTCGCAGGTCCGCCATCAGGTCCTCGAACGCCTTCCGGCCGTCCACGAGGTCACCCCGCTCCATCGCCTCGTACCCTTCGTCGAGGGCCTCCCGCAGCGCCGCGAGCCGGGCCTGCTCGCGCCGTTCCCTCGCCTGCATCAACCGCAGCCCCTCGCGTACGACCTCGCTGGCGGACGAGTACATCCCGCTCTCCACCTTCTCGTTCACGAAGTCCGTCAGCACCGGCGTCAGCGAAACGTTCATCGATCCAGCTCCCATCCAGGGTTCGCTATCCTCCTGCTCTACCATGCGATGGATGTCAAAGATTGTCAATCCTTGCCATCGACGGGTTCGTACCCCGCCGCCGCGATCACCGATCCCAGGCGCACCGCCGTCCCGGCCGTCAATCCGTCAGCGAGGTGGACGCGGCCGGGCTCGAAGAGCAGGACGATCGTGGAGCCCAGGTGGAAGGTCATGATCTCGTCCCCCTGCTCCACCGCGACGGGCGGGTCGTACGTCCTGGTCTCCGCCGCGATCCCCTGGCGGTTCGTGACCCAGGCGCTGGCGCCCGGCGGGGCGTTCCAGGCGGGGTCGAACGCGGCGGAGATGCGGCCCACGTTGTAGGCGCCCACGGCGATGACGGCGACGCGCCCGAGCGGCCCGTCGACGTAGCACACCAGCCGCTCGTTGCGCGTGAAGAGGTCGGGGACGTGGGCGACCGCGGGCACGTTGACCGGGAGCAGGGCGCCCGGGACGTGCCGCGCGCGGGAGATCGTTCCCGCGCACGGGGAGTGGATGCGGTGGTAGTCGCGCGGGCTCAGGTAGACGGTGGCGAAGACGCCGCCCTCGTACCGCGCCGCCTCCGTCTCGTCGTCCAGCAGACCGGCGACCGTGTAGAGCCGGCCCTTGGCCTGGATGGCGCGGCCCTCCGCCACCGTGCCCACCTGCCCGGCACGCCCGTCCACGGGGCACGCCGCCACCAGCGGGTTCCCCGGCCACGCGCGGACGCCCGCCCTGAGCGCGCGGGTGAAGAAGCGGTTGAGGGTGGGGTACTCCTCCAGCGGAAGCTCCGCCTCCGCCGGGTCGGCGCCCACCAGGCGGGCGAAGCCCCCCAGGACGGGCCTGCGGAGGGGGCGCGGCAGGGGCACGTCGGCCACGCGGCCGAAGGCGCGGCTCAGCGCGCCCTGCGGCAGGCGCGCCAGCACGCGGAGGACGGCGCGGGCGCCGGGGCCGGGAGTCTCGGGAGTGCGATCGCTCATGGGCGTGGCGGCGACGGAAGAAGCGGGCCGGCCGGCGGCGCGGCGGGGCACGAGGTGTTACATTCTCTGCGCGCCGCGGCCCCGGCCGCGCGCGGTCGCGCGATCGCCGCGCGCCCGATCCACGCCACCCCGAGGAACCGCAGAGACGTGTCGCCGCCCACCCTCGCCCCCCTGCGCCTCCCGTCCCGCACGCACGTGCTGGGGAACGGGATGCGCGTCGTGGCGCACGAGGACCCCTCGTCGCCCATCGTGGCCGTCCACCTGATGTACCACGTCGGCTCGGCGGACGAGCGGCCGGGGCGCACCGGCCTGGCGCACCTGCTGGAGCACCTGCTCTTCGAGGGCAGCGAGAACGCCCCCAAAGGCGAGTACGACACGCTGCTGGAGGGGGTGGGCGGCACCAACAACGGCTCCACCTGGCTGGACCGCACCAACTACTACGCCACCGTGCCCACCCACGCCGCCGAGCTGGCGCTGTGGCTGGAGCGCGAGCGCATGGCGCACTTCCTTCCGGTGCTGGACGACGAGATGCTGGAGCTGCAGCGCGGCGTGGTGATCAACGAGCGCCTGCAGAGCTGCGAGAACCGCCCGTACGGGATGGCCGACGAGCGCCTGCACCAGCTCCTCTTCGCCGGGTCGCACCCGTACTCGTGGCCCACCATCGGGTACATGCCCGACCTGGAGGCCACTACCCTGGGCGACGCGCGGGAATTCTACTCCACGTACTACACCGCCGGCAACGCGGTCCTCTGCCTGGCGGGCGACCTGCCCGGCGACCGCGCCTTCGAGCTGGCGGAGCGCTACTTCGGCGACCTGCCCTCCGGCCCGGCCATCCCGCCGCGCGCGCTCGACGCCGAGCCGCCCCTTCCCGCCGCCGGGCGCGAGACCATGCCCGACGAGGTCTCCTTCCCCCGGCTCTACCAGGCGTTCTCCGTGCCCCGCTACGGGACGCGAGACTGGGTGGCGCTGGACGTCCTGGCCTACCTGCTGGGCGACGGCGAGAGCTCGCGCCTGCAGCGGGCGCTGGTGCGCGACGGCCAGATCGCGCAGGACGTGGACACCTGGCTCTACCCCACGGAGCGGTGCGGCGTCTTCGGCGTCGTCGCCACCGCGCGGACGGGGGTGGAGGACGCGAGGCTGGAGGACGCCGTGCGGCGCGTGCTGGACGACGTCTCCCGCGGCGGCGTGACGGAGGAGGAGGTGCTGGGCGCCGTGCGCCGGGTGCGCCGCGACCAGGTGGCGGAGCTGGCGACCGTGGAGCAGCGCGCCGAGGAGCTGGCCTACGCCGCCACCGTCCTGGGCTCGCCCGAGGCGCTGTCCGAGGTGACGGACCTGTACGCGTCGGTGACGCCCGACGACGTCTCCGCCGCGGCCGCGAGGTGGCTCGACGCGTCGCGCGCGGCGACGCTGGCGGTGGTCCCCCGCGCCGGAGGGAAGGTGAAGGATGCCGCGTAAGCGCGCCGCCGTGCTCGCCATGCCGGAGCTGGGTCCCCCGCCGGCGCCACGCGTTCCGCAGGTGGTGCGCCGCACCCTCTCCAACGGCCTCCGGGTCGTCGCCGCGCCGCGGCCGGGCATCCCGCAGGCGGTCCTCCGCGTCGTGGTCCCCGCCGGCTCGGTCGCGGACCCGGCGGAGCACCCCGGCGCCGCCTCGCTGGTCGGCTCGCTGCTGACCGAGGGAACGCAGCGCCTCTCCGCGGACGACCTCAACGCCCGCCTGGACTTCCTGGGCGCGGCGGTGAGCGCCACGGTGGGGCACGACTACGCCGAGGTCGAGGCGTTCCTGCTCTCCGAGACGCTGGAGGAGGGGATCGGCCTCTTCGCCGAGATGGTGACGAAGCCCACCTTCCCCGCGGCCGAGACGGAGCGCGTGCGGGCCGAGGCGCTGGACGCCCTGGTCGGGCGGCTGGACGAGCCCGCGAACGTGGCCGACGACCGCGCGTCGCTGGAGGCGTTCGGCGCCGACCATCCGTACGGCCCTCCGGCGTTCGGAACGGAGGAGGGGATCCGCGACGTCCCCCGCGAGGCGCTGGCGGCGCTGCACGCGCGCACCTGGCTCCCCGGCGGCTCCTTCCTCTGCGCCGGCGGCAACTTCGACGTGGAGGAGCTGTTCGACCTGCTGGAGCGCGAGCTCTCCGGCTGGACGGGGGAGGCGCCGCGCGCCGTCTATCCGCCGTCGCGCCCTCGTCCGGAGCGGGCGGGAGAGCTAGTCGCGCTCCCCTGGCCCGACGCCATGCAGTCCGAGATCCGGCTGGTGGGCACGGGGATGGACCGCCGCTCGCCCGACTGGGTCCCCGCGGTGGTGGCCAACTACGTCCTGGGCGGGAGCACCATCACCGGCCGCCTGGGCGCCAACCTGCGCGAGGACAAGGGCTGGACCTACGGGGCGCGCTCGTCGTTCTCCGCCGGGGTGGCGCAGGGGGGATGGACGGCCGACACGGCGGTGGACGTGGACGTCACCGCCGACGCCGTGGAGGAGATGCTGCGCGAGATGCGCCGCATGATGGACGAGCCCGTCCCCTCCGACGAGCTGCGCCGGGCCAAGGACGCGTTGGTCCTCTCCCTGCCCCGCGCCTTCGAGACCCCGTCGCGCATCGCGTCGCGCATGGCGACGCTGGAGGCGTACGGACTGCCGCACGACTACTGGGAGACCTTTCCCGCCGCCGTGGAGGCCGTCACCGCCCAGGACGTGGTGCGGATCGCGCGCGACCACTTCGATCCCGAGAAGGTGGTGCGGGTGGTGGTGGGCGGCGGGATCGGATAGAGGTTCGGCGGAGGAGGCCCTCACCCAGCGGGCTCGTCGAAGAGGCGGACCCCTCACGGGGCCCTCACCCGGCGGGCTCGTCGGACGCGGGTGCGTTTCGCGTGATCCGTGGGAGCCCGCCACCCTCTCCGACGAGTGGGAGAGGGAACCTGGATGGTCTCGGCGAGCAGACGCCGCGTGTACGCACTCGGTGGAGTCCCGGAGGGACGATTGTCGTAGCCAGCCGGGGGCTTTACGCCCCCGGGCCGGGGGTGAGGGGTCGCCGGCCGCCGCGGACGCGAGACGCCCCTCCCCGCCGGGGCGGGAGAGGGGCTCGTCGTCTGGGACCGCCGGTCCGCGGTCCGAGCCAGGCGGGGCGCTACAGGCCGGCGCTCTTCCCTCCGCGCCAGGCGTCGGCGTCGTCGCCGTCGTGGGCCTCCAGGACGGGCTCCAGCGCGGGGACGGGGGTGCCGCGCGCGGGGACCCGCATCATCCCCTCCCAGCTGCAGGCGGCGCACCACCGCTGGCCCACGTACTTCCGCAGCGGCAGCAGCGCGCGGACCCGGATGGGGAACGTCTCCACCCCGCAGCGGGGGCAGTCCCTCCCGGCGGGGAGCAGCGCCAGGACCAGGGCCACGGGGGCGACGATCATCACGACCCAGAGCAGCGACATGAAGAGCCAGAACATCGGAGCCTCCTTGGACCGGTTTTCGACTACGGGGACCTTTATCTCCACTGGCGATCTCGAAGGTCCAGGGCCCGCGGCTCCTCGTTCTGCCCGCCGGGTGTCCGCCCGTCCTGCCGTGGCTTCGCCGGTCTCGCCTGAACACCGGGAAAAGCAAGATGCGGACCGATCCACTCGCACGCTCCACCCCTCCCCGAACCCTCCCCCGGACCTTCACTTTTGGCTCCGATTCCCGCTGAGCGCGGCGGTCCCGCCCCGGCCCACGAGGGGGGCGTGAACGTCCTCAGCGTCGACCCCTCGGCGCCCGAAGCCGCCCCCATCCGGCGCGCCGCGGAGATCCTCCGCGGGGGCGGCCTGGTCGCGTTCCCCACCGAGACCGTCTACGGCCTGGGCGCCAGCGCGCTGGACCCCGCCGCCGTCGCCCGCATCTACGCCGCCAAGGGCCGTCCGGGGTACAACCCGCTGATCGTCCACGCGGCCGACGCGGATGCGGCGCGCGCCCTCGCCGCCGACTGGCCGGAGGCGGCGGCGCGCCTCGCCGAGCGCTTCTGGCCGGGGCCGCTCACCCTGGTCGTGACGCGGCGCGGCGACATCCCGGAGGCGGTCTCCGCCGGCCTCCCCACCGTCGCGGTCCGCGTCCCGGCGCACCCGGTCGCGCACGCGCTCCTCCTCGCGGCCGGCATCCCTGTCGCGGCGCCGAGCGCAAACCGCTCGACGGAGGTCTCTCCTACGACGGCCGCGCACGTCGCCCGGTCACTCGGCGACCGGGTGGACCTGATCCTGGACGGCGGCGCCTGCCCGGTCGGCATCGAGTCGACCGTCGTCTCCGTCGCGGGCGGCGTGCCGACGCTGCTGCGGCCGGGGACCATCTCGCTGGACGACCTCCGCGCCGTCGTCGGAGACGTCGCGCTCGCCACGGCGGCGCCCGGCTCGACGGCCGCGCGCCCGTCCCCGGGGATGCTGGACCGCCACTACGCGCCGCGGGCGGAGCTCCGCATCTTCGAGCGCGGCGTGGTGCCGGCGGCGCGGGAGGGGCGCTGGGCGGTCCTCACCTGGACGGGGCGGGACCTGCCGTTGGGGGACGCCGTCCGCATGCCCGCGGACGCGGCGGGATACGCGGCGCGGCTCTACGGCACGCTGCACGAGGTGGACGCGGGGGGCTACGCCGGGGTGTGGGTGGAGGCGGTGCCGGAGGGCCCAGAGTGGGCCGGCGTGCGCGACCGGCTGCGGCGCGCCGCGCACCCGGCGCCGGGGGTTCCCGAGGGACCCGCGCGCCGGTAGATTCCCGCGCATCCGTTCAACCGCGAGAGGCTGCACCGCATGGAATCGCGCACCGGGCTGGTCGAGGGGCTGATGGCCCGCTTCCCTCACATCCCCCCCGAGGCGGTCCTGAAGGAGGACCTGCTCCGCACCGGGATGGCGTTCGACGGGTCCGCGCTGACGGACAACCTGGAGGGCCGGGTAAAGCCCAAGTCGTACTTCATCTTCTCGTTCGACCAGAAGCCGCTCGCCCAGCTCGGCGAGGCGGCCACGCGCCGTCCCCCCGAGGAGGTCGCGCTGACCGGCGGGCCGTGGGAGCTGCGGCGGACCATCGTCTCGGTGCGCACCAACCCCGACTCCCCGTACCGCGTGGTGGGCGACGAGGCCGGCGGGCTGCGGCTGACGCTGGAGGGGCGCACCATCGCGGACGTGGGCCTGCCGCCCATGCCGGAGTACTACCGGCACCCGCTCTCCAACGGCAAGACGGTGATGGAGATCGCCCCCACCATCCAGTGGGGGTACCTGGTCTACCTGACCGTCTTCCGGATGTGCCAGTACTTCGGCGCCAAGGAGGAGTGCCAGTACTGCGACATCAACCACAACTGGCGCCAGCACAAGCAGGCGGGGCGGCCGTACACCGGCATCAAGCCCATCGACGAGGTGCTGGAGGCGCT